>DATGXG010000024.1 GCA_035299085.1 Bacteroidales bacterium
ATATGGCTTTTGTGATTATCCAGCATCTCGATCCTACCCGAGAAAGTATTACATCCCAGCTTCTTCAGCGGGTAACGGTTATGAAGGTTTTACAGGCAACTGATGATCTTAAAGTAAGTATAAATCATGTTTATATAATACCTCCAAATAAAAGCCTTTCTTTATTGAATGGTTCCTTGCACCTTTTTGACCCGGTTGAACCGCATGGTTTAAGATTACCCATCGATATATTTTTCCGTTCATTGGCCAACGACCGGAAAGATAAGAGCATCGGCATTATTCTTTCAGGTATGGGATCGGATGGCAGTATCGGATTAAAAGCCATAAAAGAAGCGAATGGAGTTGTGCTCGTTCAGGATCCGTCAACTGCCAAATTTGATGCAATGCCACGGAATGCTATTGATTCGGTGATAGTTGATATAACGGCTCCTCCCTGGGAAATGCCGGTTCATCTGATCTCTTATCTTAAGTTTACACCCGGAAAAAGAAATTATCCCCAGGCAGATAAAGTAAAAAGTGGTACGGATAAAATTATCATCCTGCTGCGAGAACATTCAGGTCATGATTTTTCACAATACAAAAAAACCACTCTCCTTCGTCGGATAGAGAGGAGAAAAGGGATTCACCAGATTGCTAAAATACAGGATTACGTTCGTTTTCTGCAGGAAAATCCTAAAGAGGTTGAAATTCTATTCAGAGAACTCCTGATTGGAGTCACCAGCTTTTTTCGGGACCCCCCTGTATGGAAAAAGTTCAAAGACGCTATTCTTCCAAATCTTTTAAAGGAACTGCCCGATGGTTACCAGATGCGGGCCTGGGTGCCAGGTTGTTCCACCGGTGAAGAAGCCTATTCACTGGCCATTATTTTTAAAGAAGTAATGGATAAGATAAAGAAGAATAAAAATATCTCGTTGCAGGTATTTGCCACTGATCTCGATGGTTATGCTATTGAGAAAGCCAGGAAAGGGCTTTACGCGACCAATATTGAGGCCGATGTATCCCAGGAAAGACTAAACCGGTTTTTCAGTGCGGATAATGAAGGATATCATATTAGTCCTGCTATTCGTGAAATGATTGTTTTTGCTCCTCAGGATGTTATTAAGGACCCTCCGTTCACAAAACTTGATATTCTGTCATGCCGGAATATGCTTATTTATCTGGAACCTGAATTGCAGAAAAAAGTAGTTGCCCTGTTTAATTATAGTCTGAATACCAACGGGATATTGCTACTTGGTATTGCCGAAACAGTAGGTAATCAGAATGATATGTTTAAGGAACTGGATAACAAGTTGCGATTTTTCAGGAGATTGGAAACAACCACCACATCCGACCTGATTGATTTCCCCAGTTCACTTAGCTATAGTAAACCGGACTATGGTAAAATTAAAGAATCCTCCAAAGAAGTTGAAAGCATAGGAAAGATAGCGGAACAGATTTTACTGCAGCGTTTTATTCCTGCCAGTGTGCTTGTAAACAAACAGGGCGATATTGTTTATATAACCGGCAATATAGGAAAATACCTTGAACTGGTGGCCGGAAAAGCCAATTGGAATATCCATATTATGGCCCGTGAGGGCATTCGTGAACTCCTTCCGGTCGCATTCCGCAAAGCCCTGCAACTTTCAGAACCCGTAACTTTACGAAATATCAAGGTAAGTTATAATGGCGGGATACTGGTAGATGCAACTGTTCAAAGCCTCGAAAATCCTGAGGCGGTAAAGGGTCTTGTTTTAATTGTGTTTACGGATATACCATCCCGTCCTGAAGATAGAGAATTACCCGGTAACCGTTCTCATTCAAAAAGACAGAGAGAACTGGAAGAAGAATTGAAAACTGCCCGGGAAGAGCTTCAGAGTACTCGTGAAGAAATGCAAACCTCCCAGGAAGAACTCAGGTCGATAAATGAGGAATTGCAGTCGAGCAACGAAGAAATTCAGTCGGCCAACGAGGAATTGACCACCTCAAAAGAAGAAATGCAAAGCCTGAATGAAGAATTGCAGACCGTTAATATGGAACTGCAGAGTAAGGTAAATGACCTCATGCGGATGAACGATGACATGAAAAATCTTCTCAACAGTACAGAAATTGCAACCCTTTTTGTTGACCGCGAACTGAATATCCGCCGTTATACAGATCTGGTGGGAAAAATAATAAAATTGCGTGATACGGATATTGGCCGGCCCTTTACTGACCTGGTAACGCAATTACAATATCCCGATATAGGAGATATGGCTCGTCAGGTTCTCAGAACACTGATCACTGTTGAGAAAGCAATCACTACAGACAACGGGAAATGGTTTAATGTGCGAATTATGCCATACCGGACTCTGGATGATCATATTGACGGTTTAGTAATCACATTCCTTGACATTACCGAAGCCAAACGAATGGAAAGCGATTTGAAGGAAGCCATGAGGGAACTTGGAAAAAGTGCCTGAAAATATATTTATGTGTGAACTTTAATAAAAAAGAGGAGGTTTATGCAAAACATGGCCTAATGTTGAATTCATGAAATCCACCCAAGGAACAAATAACCCCGGACTCAGGCGCAAAGCCGAGCAAATGTTGGTAAAGAAGCCAAAAACCCAACCCACTGAAACGGAAAGTGAAAAATTCAAATTGCTGCATGAACTCGAAGTGCACCAGATTGAGCTGGAATTGCAGAATGAGGAACTTTCACGGGCCAAGACTGTTGCTCAGGAAGCGGCTGATAAGTATACCGAATTATATGATTTTGCACCATTCGCTTATTTCACACTTTCATCATCCGGGCGAATCCTTGAGATGAACCTCCCCGGATCGCAGCTTTTGGGCAAAGAACGTTCAAAGGTAATTAACACTCCATTTGATTTTTATATTTCCGAGGATACCCGTATTGTTTTCTTTGATTTTCTGGAGAAAGCCTTTAAAAGCCATGTTAAGGAATCCTGTGAACTGACTATAATTACAGGTGACAAGAAATCGCTTTTTATCCAGGTAAACGGTATTGCTATAGGAAATGCCAGTCAATGCCTCATTAACATTATAGATGTTACCGAACGTAAACAGGCGGAAAAAGCGCTGATAGAGAGCCAGCGGCTGGGAGCCATCGGGGAGATGACCTCCTCGATTGCCCATGATTTTAATAATTCACTTCAGGTGATTTGCGGAAACCTGGAGCTGGCCCTGCTCACAGACAACCTGTCGGAATCGGTAACCCGGTATTTAAAAACCATCCAGGTTACGGCACGGGATGCCACCAAAAGAGTGAAGATACTCAGGCGATTCGGTGACATTAAGACGGACAGGAGGAATTTTTCATTAACCGATCTGAATATTCTCATCAATGAAGTGATTGCCCAAATGCGACCGATATGGAAGGACGAAGCGGAAAGAAAAGGCCTCTCTGTTATATTGAAAACCAAGCTGCATGACATCCCCAGGATTGTTTGCGATCAAGGTGATCTGAGAACGGTATTATATAACGTTTTCATAAACAGCATCGAGGCCATGCCAAACGGCGGCGAACTCCTTGTAGAAACCGGCAGGAGAACTCATGAAGTATTTATCACCATATCAGACAATGGCATAGGGATGTCAGAGGAAATAAAAACAAGGATATTTCAGCCGTTTTTTTCAACCAAAGGACTTGACATTGGAAGGGGCCTTGGAATGAGTGGTGTTTTCACCATCGTGAAAGAGCATGGAGGAAACGTATTTGTAAAAAGTACGGTTCAGGGTAAAGGTACTGTGATTGAAATAACCTTTCCCGTTTCAGATGAAGAAACTGCCGAATCAAAACAGGATTTTGCGAAACCTGCCAATACCGGTAAACAGCTTTCCATTTTATGGGTGGATGATGAAGAGAACATCAGAAAGATGGCCGCCGAGATGGTGAAAATCCTCGGTCATACCATTGATACGGCAGGATCAGGCAAGGAAGCACTGAAATACCTAGGACAGAAAAAATACAACCTGGTGATCACTGACCTGGGTATGAATGAAATGAACGGGTGGCAACTGGCCGACACCATCCGGAACAAGTATGGAAAAAGTATGAAAATAGCCGTCATCAGCGGCTGGGGCGATCAGATCACAGAAGCCGATTTATCCTCCCACGGCATAGACTACAAGATTGACAAGCCTTTTACGCTCGTGCAATTGAAGAATACGCTGGAAGTAGTTCAGGGTGGAAAGACCTGACGGAGTTTGAAAAACCTGTCAGAGTTGGATAGGGCAATTTCAAACGAGCTTGGGTGCAAAATGGGATATTGACATCCTTAATGAAGTTGTATCCGGCACCTTTTTAAGCGGTCCTTTAATTAATTTAGCTATGAATTTGGAATTTATAGCTCAGGGTTGGAAATACTTCTCTCAAAAATACCGACTTTTGTTAGAGATAAACTGGTCTAAATTATTTATCAGATAATAATAAAACATCCCTTAAGGTTGGTAGCACTGATATCCAAAAAGTTCATACCATTCTTCATAGTTATGATTTTCGTAATAAGTTGCGAAAAAGATCCTGAAATTATTAAAGACGATAATGGTGTAATCATTAGTCAACCCTGGTTATGGAGGACCAATCTGACTGAAAGTTCCTTGATAGGAGCGATTGTGAGCGGTCCTGCATGGTATGATGGACAAGTTCTCATGGGGGCCATGGATGAGAATAATATAGCTTATCTTGCCTGCCTGGACATTCAGAATGGTAAAATAATCTGGAAACAGGATTATATTAAACAATACGATTTTTTTAGTTTTCAGGATTTCTATAAATATGATAATATTATTGTTCAACGGGATGGCACTAATCTTTTTTGTATAGATTTGAAAAATGGGGAGTATCTGTGGAAACAAAAAATGGAAGGAAATGCATGGAGATGGCCTTCCGGACTGGATAGTTTATTCTTTGTATTCAGTGTGGAACCATATCCGGAATATGGATATCCTGTAATGTCGGCTAATTTTGGAAGTATTAAGGATGGGAATACGCACCTCTTCCTGATACCTGATTTAGGAGATTTGCCTGTTCCAGATTTAAGCAGGGAAGATTTTATTGGGGGGTTCCGATATATCAAACCATTTTACGATGAAAATACACATAAAATCCTGTTGCTTTGTTATTATGAGAAATTTTATTATTTGGTTAACAGTGAAACGCAAGTAAGTCAGTCTTATGTTGGACTATATAATTTCAGCAAACGTGAATGGATATATGAACGGAAAGAGCTGGGTGACCATAATTTTCTGGAAGGATTAACTCCACAAGTGATTGGAGACAGGTTTTATCATACCTTGGGTAATGGGTTAGCAGAATGCCGGAATTTATATACCGGAGAGCTTGTCTGGAGAAAGAAGTGGGAAGGCGGCTTCTTTTCACCAATAGGATTTATCATTGTTGATAATAAGATGATCGTTATGGAGAATAATGGCCGACAGCTTATTGCGATAGATATTGTCAATGGGAATATTCTTTGGCATGAAACATCTGCACCAACTATAAGTCCTATGGTTACACTTAATGGAGTTGTTTATTATGCAAGCAGTGCAGATGGTCGTATTCATGCCGTGGACATTGAGACTGGTAAACATTTATGGCGTTTAATTTCACCGGATGCCAAAAATAATGAATCGGATTTTTTTATGCGACAATGTATGGCAGTTCCAGATAAGAATGGTGGAAAAGGAAAGATAATAGTTAGTTCATATAGTCATGGATATTGTTATGAGGCCGCTAATTAAGCTTTCTATTTTATTTGTTACACGTTTCCTATAAAAATTCAAGGAAGAGGGCAAAAAATAACCTCAATCATTTGATAAACCTTTGCGGAGAGAATGGGATTACTGGCGTGATCCCTTGGGGGAGTTCCCTGCAAAGAATGAAAATCAGGCCCCAATGCTTCGCATTGGGGTATTTTTAAATGAATACAGGGCAACCTCAAGCGAGCTTGGGTTGCCCTGTATTCATTTAAAAACCCGGGCGAGGGCCCGGGCCTGATTTCATTCTTTGCGGAGAGAATGGGATTCGAACCCATGAACCGCTTTTGGCGATTACACACTTTCCAGGCGTGCGCCTTCGACCACTCGGCCATCTCTCCTTAAAACGCAATTTTAAACGGAGCGTAAAAATAACAAAAAAATCGCTTATACAAGTTTTATCGCCAAGATTCCTCCTTTCAGTCGGAATGACAATTAAACGATATTTTAATGGTGGAGGGGAGGGACGGCTCCGCCGTCCCTCCCCTCCACCATTCTTCAATCACGATATGTTTGTCATTTCGAGCGAAGCGAGAAACCTAAAATATTGCATGATCAATTATCCAGTCTGGGGAAGAAACTTGATGTCTGAAGCGCTTTAGGAATAAAACCGGCTTCAGCTACCTGTTCCATCGACTGCCTCTGTTCAATATCATTCAGCATATCAACTGCCGCAATTTTTATATCTTCAAAGGCCTGCATGTTTTCAGGCTTTACCGGGTCAACCGAAGGCGATTCCATTTTAAGGGGATCAATAGGAGAACCGTTCATGTATACCCTGAAATCGAGGTGCGGACCTGTGGATAATCCTGAACTTCCTACATAACCAATCAATTCCCCCTGACTTACATACTTTCCGGATGTAATGCCCTTTGCAAAATTGCTCAGGTGCATATAAGTCGTCGTGTAAACCCCGTTATGCCTGATTTTAATCGTTCTTCCGCCGCCTTTCTCATATCCGGCCGATACAATGCGGCCATCACCGATTGAATGTACCGGTGTGCCCACGGGTGCCGCATAATCAACGCCAAAATGAGGCCGCCTGATTTTCAGAATCGGGTGATACCGGCTTGCCGTAAATTTTGAACTTATCCGGTTGAATTTAAGAGGGGCTTTCAGAAATGCTCTTCTGAGGCTGTTTCCTTCCGCATCGTAAAAAGCTTCCTTACCATCCTGAACAAACGGAACAGCAAGTAATTCTTTTCCTCCGTGATAAAAACTGGCGGCATACACCTTGCCTATTCCGATTGAAAAGGTATCCACGTAATTTTCGTCATACACAACCGAGAAATGATCTCCCTGCTGCAGCCCGAAAAAGTCAACGGTCCACGCATACATTTCAGACAACTGCAATGCAACCTGGGGATTAATATTGTTCTCCTTGATAGCATCCCAGAGTGAAGTTTTAATTTCACCGGTCACTTTGCGCTGTTTCGTTACAATATCCTTCGACTTCAGATCGATCTTTACATTTCGTGTGAAGTCAAAAACAACATACTCAACCGGTGAATGCTCATATACGAGGTACTGCAGACGGTTCACTGTATCTTTCGAAAGGAAGGCCGTGTACTTGTTACCCTGCCTGATTTTTCTGAAATCAAAAGAGGACGTGGAATGCTGCATTAATTCGATAAGCGCCTTTTCAGGCAGAATGAACTGTTCAAGAATACTGCCCAGGTTCTGATCGCGCCTGACTGTATTGCTCTGAACCGTGAAAGAATCAACCGGTATGCCGAATAACCGATGCACCGGTTTGTTTGTCAGTGAAGAATCAGTCATGTTTACAGACTGAGTGAACTGAGATCTTTTTGGAATAGCATTCCAAATGATGAGACCAACGTGAAAAGTGACTGCTATCGCAATCAGTGAAATTTTGAGATATTTTTTGCCCATTTTGTCAACCAACTACAACGTTAATAATTTTGCCCTGTACGAAAATGATTTTTTTAATTTCTTTTCCTTCAATCCATTTCCGCGATTGGGGGTCTTCTTTTACAGCTTTTTCCGCGTCTGCAGCCTGATAAGTTAAAGGCAACGTAAGCTTGAAGCGGAGTTTACCATTAAAGGATACCGGGTAATCAAACGAATCCTCATGAAGATAGGTTTCATTTGCCTCAGGAAAAGACTGTTCACTTATGCTGGGTTGGTTTCCGAATATTGCCCACAATTCTTCCGCAAGGTGCGGGGCGAACGGTGACAATATACAGTTGAATTTTTCGGCAGTGTCACGGGTTACATTACCCTTTTTAATGCAAAGGTTGGTGAATATCATCATCTGCGATATCGCTGTGTTGAACCGCAAGTGCTCAATATCCTGTCCCACTTTTTTTATCGATTGGTGAAGACTTTTCAATACTTCTTTATCCTCTTCCGCAGCTGTACTGTTTGCCGGATCACCAAAGAAACGGGCAACCCTGTTCAGAAAACCGTAAACACCTTTTACTCCGGTATCTGCCCATGGTTTGATCACATCAAGGGGACCCATAAACATTTCATACAACCTCAACGAATCGGCACCATACAGTTTTACCACATCGTCGGGATTAACCACGTTTTTCAGCGACTTCGACATTTTAGCCACAATCTGGCGCAGCTCTTCCCCGGTTTCCTTATGATAAAACTTTCCATCGCGATCCTCAACCAGGTCAACAGGAATTTTCGCCCCTGTTATGGTTTCATAGGCAAACGCCAGGATCATACCCTGATTAAACAGCTTCTTAAACGGCTCATCTGTGGAGACAAATCCAAGGTCAAAGAGCACCTTATGCCAGAACCGGCTATATAACAGGTGAAGTACCGCGTGTTCGGTACCGCCGATATACAGGTCAACCGGCATCCAGTAATTCTCTTTTTCCCTTGCAAAAGGCTCTTTTGTATTATCCGGATCGATATATCTCAGGTAATACCAGCATGAACCTGCCCATTGCGGCATAGTGTTTGTCTCCCGCCTTCCCCTGCGACCGTCTTTATTTATGTAAAGCCAGTCGGTGGCATTGGCAAGCGGCGATTCTCCATCGCTGCCCGGCTGATATACTTTCAATTCCGGAAGTTTTAAAGGCAGATCCTCATCGTTCAGTACTTCAATTTCACCATCCTCCCAGTGAATAACAGGAATGGGCTCGCCCCAGTAACGCTGGCGGCTGAATAACCAGTCGCGCATTTTATAATTATCTGTTGCTTTGCCAATTCCCAGTTTTTCAAGCCATGAAATTATAGTTGAAATACCTTTTTCCTTATTAAGGCCGTTAATTGTAATTCCCGAAACCTCACTCGCGGAATTAATGTATTTTCCGTCTTCGGTCCAGCAGGCTTTGCCAGCCAGTACGCGGCTTCTTAAATCGGTATCGGTTACATCCGGATCCATAATGCAGTCGATGGGAAGTCCGAACTTTTCAGCAAATTCAAAATCGCGGGTATCATGGGCCGGAACAGCCATGATGGCACCGGTTCCATAACCGATGAGCACATAGTCAGCCACCCAGACAGGAATTTTCTTTCCGTTAACCGGGTTAATGGCATAACGTCCTGTGAAAACACCAGTCTTTTCTTTTGCCAGGTCTGTCCTGTCAAGATCCGATTTCAATGAAGCGGCATGGATATAGCCGTTTACCTGGTCCGCATGTTCAGGAGTGCTGATTTCCCCGATCATTGGATGCTCCGGGGCAATAACCATATAGGTCGCGCCAAAAAGCGTGTCAGGCCGGGTAGTATAGACCCTCAGCTTTTCCGACAATCCCGGAATTTCAAAATCCACTTCGGCACCGGTTGATTTGCCGATCCAGTTGCGTTGCATATTCTTTACCCCTTCAGGCCAGTCAAGAGTATCCAAACCACTCAGAAGCCTTTCTGCATAAAGCGGAATCCGCAACATCCATTGTTTGAGGTTTCTTTTAATAACCGGGTTACCACATTTTTCATGCGTTCCGTCGGTAAGCACTTCTTCGTTGGAGCAAACAATTTTGCAGTGTTCGCACCACCAAACCTGTGCATTATCGTAATAAGCCAGCCGTTTGCTGTTTACAAATTCATCAATCGCTTCTTTGCCCTTAGCCTTAATATCGCCCGGAATTTCAAGTTCGCTGACAGGTCTTCCTTTCTGGGCTTTTTCATCAAACCAGGTATTGTAGAGCCTTATAAATATCCACTGGGTCCAGCGGTAATAGTCGGGACCCGAAGTGGTAATTTCACGATCCCAATCGTAACCCAGTCCGAGTGATTTGATCTGCCTTCTGAAAGTTGTACAGTTTTTTTCGGTTGTGATTGCCGGATGGGTACCGGTCTGAATAGCATATTGTTCTGCAGGGAGTCCGAAAGAATCCCAGCCCATCGGATGCAACACATTAAAGCCCTTCATTCGCTTGTAACGTGCTATAATATCCGTAGCCGTGTATCCTTCGGGATGTCCTACATGCAATCCGCTACCCGACGGGTACGGAAACATATCCAGCACATAGAACTTCTTCTTTGTGTAATCATCAAAGGTTTTAAAGGTTTTATGTTGCTCCCAGTATTGCTGCCATTTCTTTTCAATATCAGCGAAATTGTATTCCATTTGTTATTTGAGGCTTAGAGCCGGTTTTAAGGTTTTTTATCCGTGAACCGCAAATGTAAAAAATAATTATGCAGAAGTAAGCCGTGAGTTGTTAAAAATTGAATTCTTAAATTTGAGCAATCGATATACCCAAGTGAATGAACCCCACTGAATTTTATTCCGAACGAATTGAATATTTTTCGCAACAGGTTAACCGGTTGAAAAAACTTGAAAACCGGCTGGCCATTTCCCGTTTAATAACCTTCATTTCAGCCTTCTTATTCCTGTTCGCCTTGATCACATTTTCTGTTTCCCTGGCAGTAATGACTTCCATGTTATTATTCATTGCTTTTGGTTTTCTTGTAAAACGCCATATCCGTATTGAAAAGGAAAGGGAATTCAACCAGTATTTGGAAACCATCAACAGGAGAGAACTTGAATGCATACATGGCAATTTCAGTGTGTTTCCCGATGGAAACCAATATGCGGACTTAACACATCCCTATACATATGATCTGGATATTTTCGGTAAATCGTCGCTTTTCCAGTTTGTAAACCGAACATTCAGCAAACCTGCCTCTGATCTGATGGCTTTGTGGTTAAAAGCACCCGCAGAACAGCAATTGATCGCCGTCAGGCAGAAAGCGGTTGAAGAATTGAAACCGCTCGCCCACTGGCGTCAGCAACTGATAGCCTTAGGCTACAGCAATCCGGCCGGAAGAGATGATCCGCAAAACATACTGGAATGGCTTCAAAGCAGCGATTTATTCGCAAATCCTGTAAGGCTCAGAATAACTGCATACCTTTTAAGCCTGTTTACCTTAATTGTCCTGCTGCTTGTAATATTTGGTGCTCCATTGCAAATACTGGTCCCTGTTTTCGGAATCAATTTTCTTTATTATTTCTTCAAAGCAAAAAGAATAACCGGGCTTCACAACCGGGTAAGCCGCTCTTCGTCCATGATGGAAGGCTATGGCGAAGCGATCCGGTTAATCGAGGATCAGCCATTCAACAGTGACGGTTTGGTAAATCTGCACCAATTGTTTTTTCAGAATCAGAAAGCCTCGCAGGCTGTTTCAGGGTTGCGTAAACTCACCGGCAGGCTCGATGCGAGAATGAATATCCTTGTGGCCATACCATTGAATTTATTTTTCTTCTGGGACATCCATTGCTGCCTTGCCCTTGAAAAATGGAAAAGGGATCATGCAACAAGGGTTTCCTCATGGTTTGATGCCATGGCCGAGTTTGAAGTATTGTCGTCCTTTGCGAATACAGCTTTTAATAATCCCGGATGGACGATGCCGCTAATTCACAATGATTATTTTGTTTTAAAGGCAAAAGAAGCAGGACATCCCCTGATTGCCGCACATAGAAGGATTACCAATTCGTTTGAGATTACCGGATCCGGCAGGTCCGTTATCATAACCGGCTCGAACATGTCGGGTAAAAGCACGTTCCTCAGGACCTGCGGCATCAATGGCGTACTTGCCCTCGCCGGTTCGGTTGTGTGTGCTACTAAATTCGAAATTTCGTATGTTCATGTGCTATCAAGCATGCGCATTTCCGATTCTCTCGAAGACAACACATCATCCTTTTACGCTGAACTTAAAAAGCTGGCTTACATCATCAGGTATTCCGAAACCAATCAACGGGTATTGCTTCTGCTTGACGAAATTTTGCGGGGAACCAATTCAAATGACCGGTATATCGGTTCGGTGGCACTTATAAAACAGCTTGTACAATATGGAACTGCCTCGCTTGTTGCAACGCATGACCTGAGACTGGCCGAGATGGCGGGTGAACTGCCGGGGAAAATCGACAATTACCATTTCGATGTGAAAATCGAAGGCGAAGAATTGTATTTCGACTACCTGCTTAATCCCGGCATCTGTACAAGCCTGAATGCATCCCTGCTGATGAAGAAAATGGGAATTAAGGTTTGATCTCTATACCAGGTCTTCCCTGATCTTGGGTTTAATGATCAGCCGTAAACTCTGATCGTAAGTAAAATAATTGTATACCCAGTTGATGAAAATGAGGAACCTGTTTTTAACACCCACAATGGCCATCAGGTGAATGAACATCCAGAAAAACCAGGCCAGCAGACCGTGGAATTTCAGGTAGTGCAGATCAACAACCGCTTTATTACGGCCAACAGTAGCCAAAGTGCCAAGGTCAAGGTAAGAAAACGGTTTTGCGTCCTTGTTTTCATTCATTCTCTTAAAATTCCGGGCAAGGTTCTTAGCCTGCTGAATAGCGACCTGCGCGACCTGGGGATGCCCGTTCGGATAATCCTCTGTTTTCATTAAGGAAATGTCACCAATCGCAAAAATATTTTCATAACCGGTTACCCTGTTGTAAGCGTCAACTTCTATGCGGTTTCCGCGAACTTTCGTTTTTTCATCCAGTCCCTCAATATTATGACCCCTTATACCCGCCGCCCAGATCAGGGTTCGCGCTTGTATAACCGAATTATCGCTCAGTGTAACGGTCAGCCCGTCGTAATTTGTGACTGTTTTTCCGAGAATTACATTCACACCAAACCTGCGCAGGTAAGTCAAAACCTTTTCGGATGCGGTTTGAGACATTCCTCCAAGCAGCTTTTTACCCCCTTCCACAAGGTGAATATGCATGTTTTTAAAATCGAGTTCGGGGTAATCTTTGGGAAGTACATGCCTCTTCATTTCAGCAAGGGCACCGGAAACTTCAACTCCGGTAGGACCACCACCCACCACAACAATATTCATGTAGGAGGCCTGGTCGCAGACGTCGGTTAAATTAAGCGCTTTCTCAAAATTATTGAGAATCGTATTCCGCAACCCGAGCGATTCACCTGTGCTCTTCATGGGAAGCGAATATTTGGCTATGGAAGTATTTCCGAAGAAATTATTTGCCGCACCCATGGCAATGACAAGGTAATCATAGTGCAGGTTGCCTATGTTCGTTTCCAGTTCCTGCTGTTCAGGATTAACCTTTTTCACGCGGGCCATCCTCACATGGATATTCCTGTAATTCTGGAATGCTTTTCTAAGCGGAAAGGAAACCGCACTGGGTTCTATACCGGCAGTGGCAATCTGGTAAAAAAGAGGTTGAAACGAATGATAATTGTTTTTATCCAGGAGGACAACCTGGAAATTTGATCCGGCAAGATGGGTTGCCAGTTTGAGACCTCCAAAACCTGCTCCGGCAATGACAATTCTTTTTTGGCCTGTCTCAGGGATATTTTGCAAATACATAGTGAAAATTATGCTGCAAAATTACTCAAAAACAACTCTTAAATGCTTTTTTGGCCCCCTCCATTTTTGACAGATAATACATTAATGTAGATGAAGAGATAGGTTGGTGATGTTAAAACGCTGTTTTTGTAAACAATACTATGGTGTCGGATGTTTAGAATAGAAACAGACAAAACCAATGCAGAACAATCTGATCAAGGGATTGCATCATGTTTCGGCACTGGCTGATGATGCAGGTAAGAACGCAGAGTTTTACACAGTGGTATTGGGATTGAGAATGGTTAAAAAGACAATCAATTACGATGATCCCGGTGTATATCATCTTTACTATGGAAATGAAAACGGAGATCCGGGCACTATAATGACGTTTTTTCCCTATTCCGGTATGAGAAAAGGAAGACATGGAACAGGGCAGATGACGGTTACTTCATTCTCTGTTCCCGGAAATGCAATAGAATACTGGACCAGGCGATTCGACAGAATGGGAATCCGTTTTACAAAACCTACTGAACGGTTCAGTGAAATTTACATTGCATTTGAGGATGTGCATGGACTCGGACTTGAACTGGTTTTTAATGATAACGATAAACGGCCGGCTTTCAGCAATGGACAAATTCCTGTTGAATATTCGGTGAGAGGTTTTTATGGAGTGACACTGGCTGAGGACCGGCACGAACGCACTTCCCTGCTTCTTATGGAAGGGCTTGATTACAAATTGCTCAGTCAGAAGGAAAACAGGATACGGTACGGCGTGGAAGGAAAGTTGAATGAATTTGTGGATATTGTTTACTCTCCGGGTGCAGCACGTGGCCTCTCAGGCAGCGGAACCATACACCATGTGGCTTTTTCAACTGAAAACGATGCCGCACAGCTGGAGGCCAGGCAGCGACTGGTGCAACTGGGACGGGATGTAACGCCGGTGATCGACAGGCAGTATTTTCACAGTGTGTATTTCAGAGAACCCGGAGGTATCTTGTTTGAACTAGCCACTGTTCCGCCGGGTTTTTCGGTGGATGAAAATCCGAAACATCTTGGTGAAGAATTAAAGCTTCCGGTATGGCTTGAGCCTGAAAGGCAGATGATTGAAGATAACCTGGAACCTTTAAGACCCATCTGATATTTACAGGATGCATAAAATCGATTTTATTGAAAGCGGAGTTCCGACTGATAAAGCAACAGGCGCCCTTATTCTTCTTCATGGAAGAGGAGCTTCACCCGAGGATATTCTGGAACTTGGCGATAATCTAATTTTAAAGGACTTTCATATTGTTGCACCTCGTGCATCAGCCAATACCTGGTATCCTTATTCATTCATGGCGCCTGTTGAGAAAAACGAACCATGGCTTGGAAGTGCCCTGTCTTTAGTAAAAGAATTGACCGGCCGCCTGATAAATACAGGCATCCCTGCTTCAAGGATATTCCTTCTCGGCTTTTCACAGGGAGCCTGTCTTGCGCTTGAATTCTCTGCCCGAAATGCCATGCGCTGGGGCGGTATCTTAGCTTTCTCGGGCGGTCTCATCGGGGAAACCGTCAATGAAAAGAATTACTCCGGTAACTTTGAGGGAACTCCGGTTTTTATTGGGAACAGCGATACCGATCCGCACATTCCTGAAGAAAGGTGCCGGCAATCAGCCTCCATTATGGGTAAACTGAAGGCTCATGTTACACTTAAAATTTACCCGGGAATGGGGCACTCCGTAAACCGGGATGAACTTACCGAAGCCGATAAAATATTGAACCGGGTTTAAAAAAGCCCGTCAAGCCGTTGATAAGCTTTGTGCATGGTCAGCACAGCCTCATCTTTTGCGGTGTTGTCAGTGCCTGCCAGTTTCTCCTTGAGTGCAACTGTGGCATCATATAGATTTTTACGTGCAGCATCAAATTCAGTAAAGTCGTTATCCAGCCTTCTTTTCAGACGGTCATCATGCGGGTAATTCACAATGGCTTCAGCTTTCTGAATCATTCCATCCATAAGTCCGGCTATTGAAGCATAATCTTTTGACGGGTACAATTTATGAAAGATGATATAAAGTGACTGATGATAATTATCAATCACCTGTAATGCAGGCCTGATAACCCTTATCATCATCTCATAGTTCCGGTGAAGATCTTCTGCCGCATCAAGAAGTGCCTGTTGATTCTGTTGCTCACTGGCCTTATAATAATTCTCAGCTGAGGCATTGAGTTTGGCAAGCTGATTCTTCCAATCGGTTTCTTTTTCATGAAGAATTCCGGGCAGTGTTGCTTTATTAACCGCACTCATTTTATTTTTGATTTCCGGAACCAGGTTTTTAAGTGCCTGTATGTCTTTGGCAGGATAAGCTTCATGCCACATGGGGTATATGACTTCGTGAAATGCAGTTAAAGCGGGAACATCCGAACTTATTTCTGAAGAATCAATTTTCACCTGACCGATGCATAAAGGCAGAACCAATAATAACAGGGCATTCAGAATAAATAATCTTTTCATATTACAATGTTTAGGGTTTTAAAGGTTAAAACTAAACAAATTTAATTTACGATTTACGATTGATTCGATTTACTATTTACGATTTACGATTGATTCGATTTACGATTTAATTCTAAACGACAATCGTAAGAATCTATATCGTAAATTTCTTCTAATTGTAAATCGTAAATCTCTATATCGTAAATTTCTTCTAATCGTCAATCGTAAATCATTATATCGTAAATTACTTTTATTTTAGTTTACCGGGAATTCAATTAAGAAAGTAGTACCCTGTCCTACTGCGCTGTTCATTGTAATCCGGCCGCGCAGCATTTTAACACGTTGCTGAATATTATCAAGCCCCATCCCGCCTTCAGTCTTATCAATCCTTTGCATATCAAAGCCCTTGCCGTTATCGCGGTATGAAAGATTTACAATCCCATTGTCCTCAGAAAAAGAATAATCAATTGTAACCTCGGAGGCATTGGCATGCTTCATTGTATTGGTGATCATCTCCGTTGTAATCCGGTAAAGGATAATCTCACTCAGATTATCGTAACGGGTATTCGAATTGTAATTGAACCGGATGCTCAGCTGTTCAATTTTGTTAATTCCATCTATAAAATCGAGTAATGCACCCACATACCCATATTGACTCAGGTTAAAAGGTGAAATACCGTGCGCTATCTCACGCATCGTTCGGATGGCCGCTTTTACATTTTCATTGCTCTTTAGGGCAATAAGTTTTATCCTTTCCAGATCAGTTGTATAAAACAGGCTTTGAACATACATTTTAACCGTTGACAACAAGGGACCGAGACCGTCGTGCAACTCGCGGGAATAACGGTTTCGTTCCTTTTCTTCAATAAATGCCGTATTGATGAGAAGTTTCCGTTCAGCCTCCACAAGATCAAGATTGGCCTGGTTGCGTTCAGCTTTCATTGCTGTAATCAGCAATGAAATAACTACTATTGAAGCGATATAAAGCTGGAAAAAAGTGAAGTTTGTATGAGCAGAATGCACGAATGCATCGTTATTTACCCTCAAATTGAACACCATCACGCTTACCAGCATCAATAGCACAAGGGTCACAATTTTCATATCAAAACGCAAAATGGCCCAGATTATAAATGGGAAAGTAAGATAGTTGATGAAGAAGGTAAACAACAGGCCGTTCTTGTAATAAGGGTAAGAAAGAATGTTAAGCGTAAAAAGTGTGGCCATGAGGGCGGCAAGTTCAAGGTACCTCTTCATTTTCATTTCATTGAAATCACTTTTTGACAGGGTCGACCAGGCTGTCAGAAAAGGTACAATAAGCAAATTTCCCACACCATCAGCCACCCAAGAATAGAAGAAATTACTCAGGAAACTACTATCCGAAATAGTACTTGTATAGGCTCCCACTATCACTGAAAACACCCCGTTACACAGAACTACCGAAAGCAGGAGGTATTTGAGCAGCTTGGTACTTTTGTTGAGCCGGAAAGGATTGGAAATGAACCTTAGAAGTATCCAGGAGCTTAATACCGCATCGCCTGTGGACGTGAAAGCATAAAATATCTTGGAACTGATAGATATGCTGTAATGCATATCGGCGAAAAAATCGGCCATAAACAACAACCCGATAATAAAAGGCCTTTCTTTAGGTTTGGAAAGCAGAATCGCCGATATGAAAATTCCTACCGGCGGCCAGGCTATAGCAACTCCTTCTTCATTAACAAAGTACGTAAGACTGAAAACATTTATAATGTAATAGGCGATTGCCCATGCATTCACCCGTAAAAAACTGCCGAGGGTTTCCTTATTAAACAGGGTTGATCTCAATCAGGTATATTCTATCCACTGCAAGATAGAAAAATATTACTCAGGTTGAACGCTCAGCATGTCAGAAGAGGAAAACACTTTATCGGAATTAAGGATCATTGAAAATTTGCCGTCGATTTCTGCATAGCCTTCGAGAAAATCAGGATTATATCCGATCTCCGGTACCGGCTTTATATCCTTCCGGTTTAGTTCAACCACATCATTGACCTGGTTAACCAGGAGCCCTGTAAGAACATTTTTATTTTCATGATGAAGTTCAATCACAATGACCATCTTTTCCTCTTCACTTTCCTTGTAGTTAAACCTTTTGCTTGTTTTAAAAACAGGGACGACATTTCCCCTGAAATTAAAAATGCCTGCAATCATCTCCGAAGAATCGGGTACTATGGTAAGCTCTTCCTGAAGCAATATTTCAAGAACATTGTCCACTGCAATGGCAAAGTTCTCTTTCCCGGCAGTAAAAGTTACATAGCTTTTATTCTGTGCTTTATCTGGTGCATTCATGAGGAATATGATTAAATTAGAATCGTCCGAAATTCTCTGATAGTTCAGCCGGTTTTTCAACCACCGGTTTCTTATTAACTGATTTCCGGGTAGCTTTTTGACCAGTCTCCGGTATCTTTTTCGATTCAGAAGTTTTATGTACTTCCGTATCGTTTCTGAAAAATGAAACGACACCCTGCAATTCTTCTGCTTGTGCAGCAAGCTGTTCGGCACTTGAAGAAATCTGCTCGCTGGCTGAAACATTCTGTTGCGCTACAAGATTTAATTGCTGAACGGCTTCATTTATCTGAACTGAGCCATTCGATTGCTCAGTGCTGGCAGCTGATATCTCCTGCACCATTCTTGTCGTTTTTTCAAGTTCCGGCATGATCTCAGTCATCCGTTTTCCCGCACCTTCTGCAAGTTCAAGACTTGTGGATGAAAGTGTGTTTATTTCATCAGCGGCAATCTTACTTCTTTCAGCCAGTTTGCGTACTTCAGACGCAACTACGGCAAAGCCCCTTCCATGATCACCGGCTCTTGCTGCTTCCACTGCAGCATTGAGAGCAAGTATATTGGTCTGAAAGGCAATATCATTAATGATTTTTATTTTATTGGCAATGGTGTGTTCCGCATTAACTGTTTGATAAGACCTTTCAGCCACATCTTTCATTCCCTGGTAAGCCAGCATGGAAATCTTTTCGGTCTGAATGGCATTATCGCTTGTCTGGCTGATGTTGGATGTCATTTCTTCAATTGTGGATGAAACTTCCTCAACCGAGGCTGCCTGTTCTCCGGCACCGGTAGACAGTAGCTGGGCAGTACTGCTCAATTGCTGGCTCGCTGCAGCAATCTGATCGGCTCCTGAAATTACATTGGCTATAATTTCCCGCAGTCTGATTACCATATCCCTGAAAGCGCAACTCAGTAATCCCAATTCGTCTTTCCTGGAAGTATCGATATGTACCGAAAGATTTCCTTCTGCAATCTGCCTGGCAATTTCAATGGCATGTTTTACGGGCTTTAAAAAATTACTGCTCTGGTAAACTACCACTATGAACAATAACAATATTCCGATAATACCAATGCCCAACGCTTTTATGAAAACGCTATTGGCCATAGCAAGGGTTTCTTTCCTTGGAACAACGGTACACAGGGACCAGGGAGTGGATGAATTTCCAACCGTTACCGGGCTAACCGAAACGATCAGGTTTTCATCCGAATTTCTGGCAATCACATTCCGTGAAAGTTGGTTGCCCATTTTTATAGAAGTCAGAATTTCAGCATTTATAAAATCCGCGGCTGATGAGAGCTTTTTACTGATGAGCGATTCATCGGTATGCGCAGCGATCATTCCGTTGTTTGAAACAAGCATACTGTAACCCGACTGGTAAAGGCGCATATTGCCCAACACTTCGGGAAGTTTCTTCAGGTTCAGATCAATCCCGATTACACCCAGCGTTTTGCCATTTTCAATGACAGGCACCGCAATTGTAGTTTCATAAAACATATTGAGCGTGTCGTCCACATAGGAATAGTAATATGGCTCAAGTATGAGTTCCTTCTGGGTTTTAAAAGGTATCTGGTAATAATCTTCCTTGTACTGGCTGTCATCTACCTGTTCGTTTTTTATTTCACCATTTTCTTTATAAAAGGTAACGTTGAAACGTCCGCTTTCACCTTTTCCTGCATAAGCCCTGTCGTTTTTATCAAGAGCATTCTCTTCCCACATAGCCCAAATGGCAAGGTAGTCCTGGTTCTTTAACAGGGTTTCTTTTAAAAGGCCGGAATAAAACTCCCTGTTTCTGTTGCCTGAATTCCTGAGTGCATTAAAACTGTTAGCAAGGTCCCTGGCAGACTCCAGTGGCCTGCTTAAGAAAATACGCATCTCTGCTGCTTTTTCGACCGATTTGCTGGCTGTAAGTTCGGAAGCTGAATTAACGGCGTTCTTCCGTGCCGAAAGAGTTATTACCATTATGGTCATTGAATATATAACCATCGAAGATCCGAGCACACTCACCAGTAATCTGGTTTTCAAACTATTCCATTTCATTTTTATTGATATTAATTTCTATTTGAAGGAAAAGCAGGTTGGTTATTTACAACCTTTTCAATAATATTCGCTAAATCATCAAAAATCCTGTATTTTAAAACCATCCCCAGGAAGCCCGATTTTTTCAGGGTTTCAATATGTACAGTGTGATCGTACATGGTCATGGCGATTGGCCTGGTATTCGGGCCGGTTGATTTCAAGCATCCTGCCGTCTGAATGCCATCTAATCCAGGCATTTCTACATCCATCAGAATGATACAATGGGAATCACTGCTTATTCCGGCTATAAGTTTTTCACCCGATTCATAAAATGATAACTGATTATATCCGTTCCGTTTCAGGATAGTTAAAATGGCTTCCCGGAATATGGGATTATCATCAACAACTACTATTTCAATTGCATCACGCATGGTGAATTTTACGTGCAACTGAAAATGATGCCATAAGATATAATCTGAAAGAAAGTAAGGGTATTCCCTTATTTATAGGCTTCGCATTCTGTTTTTCGGCTGTCTGAAGGCAGGGTCATGACCACTTTCATCATCCGGTCAAAATACTCAAGCAAATACTTTGATTCGTTGAAAATAATCTGTGCATATTCCCTTGTCTCAGTATCCGTAACGGGTTGTTCATGGAGAATCTGTGCAAATCCCATAATGGCATTCATCGAATTCCGAACATCATGATTCATTGCAGAGCAAAATTCACCATTGCTTAGGGAAGACAAAAAAAGATCTGCCGGGATATTTTTCATAACTTGTTTTAGTTTAAGGAACGGCAAAAGTATACAGTTGCATTGAACGGGGAATACCCGTTCTTATCTAAACCGGCTAAAGTAATTTACCAAAATTTCTAAGGGAAAACCCTTATCAGATTTCTATATACCCGTTGCGGATAGCATAAATTACCAACTGAGCGGAGTTTTTAACGCCTGTTTTTTTGAAAATATTCGATTTATGCACTTCAACAGTTTTGGGACTGATAAACAGCTTATCGCCGATTTCGTTGTTTGACAAACCATTGCATACTTTTACAAGCACTTCAAGTTCGCGTTCTGAAAGGTATTGCTCCTTACCTGCTTTATTGCGGTTAATACGCATGGCCATTTTTTTCATGATCTCCTGGGAGAAGTAACTACCGCCGTCAAGAACTTCATGAATAGCTTTATCCAACTCATATTTGCCTGACTTTTTCAGAATAATGCCTTTCACTCCGGACTCGATCATCTGCATGCAGTAATTCTCTTCTCCGAACATGGTAACGGCAATTATTTTAAGGTCAGGAAACAGTTCAAGTGCCTGTTTGGTAGTTTCCCTGCCGTTCAGAACCGGCATATTGATATCCATTAGAGTAATATCCGGTATTTGATTCCGGATTTTCGAAAGATATTCCTGCCCGTTTGATGCTTCAGAAATAAGTGCATCCGGAAATATCTGGTTCACCACAAGCTTTAGTCCGTCCCTGAAGAGCTCATGATCATCTACAATTGAAATATTAAGCGGCATATACATGGTAAAAATTTTACAAAGGAATTTTCAGAACAGCGGTCATACCTTTATCCGGTTCACTTTCGATTTTTACCTGGCCCCTGAGAGCCTGGATACGTGCGTGAATATTGTGTAATCCTGACCCACCGGGTTTCTTATTTACAATACGATCAGGATCGAAGCCTTTTCCATCATCAATATAATGGATGCAAAGCTCCCCTCCATCCCTGCTGATCTTTACTTTAATACTACGGCACGCTGAATGTTTAACCGAATTATTTATTAATTCAGTAATAGCCCGGTATAACGTTATGCCATGATTTTCTGACAGCGGAAACTCTTCGGGGCAGGTAATTTCGATATTTACAAGTCCTGTTAATGTAATTTGGTGCGTAAACTCACGCAGTGCAGCATAGAACCCGTAATTCCGCAATACATGGGGACTTATATTATGCGAAATTTCCGAAATAAGCCGGATGGCCTCTTCAATTGTGTTTTTCAATTTCTCCATCAGAACGGATCTCTGCACCTCATCAGTAGTGTCGCTGTATACCTGGAAATAGATCTTAATGGTCGAAAGAACCGGACCCAGTCCGTCATGCAAATCCTGGGATATCCGGCTTCTTTCAGATTCCTCCGTATGGATCACCGCTTCCATGATTTTTTGTTCAGCCTGTCTCATATCGGTTATATCACGGAGCAACACGAGGAATGCATCTTCACCATTGTATTCCATTATGCTGGAATTGGTCTCCACAATGCGTAGACTGCCGTCACTGAATTTCACCCTCCATTCGCCAGGTCCGGTATCTTGTTGAGTGAGAAGAATCCGCAAACGTTTTTCAAGTTCATCATACTGATCAGGAAGAATAATGTCCTTCAGAGACATCGGCTTTTCAGCGTCATATCCTGAAAGATAAGTATACGCCCGGTTTCCTGTTATAATAGTCCCCTTTAAATCGGCAATAATGATTGGCTGCTTACTTTTGTCAAAAATAGTCCTGAATTTTTTTTCGCTTTCCATCAGGGCTTGTTCCACTTCTTTTCTTTCTGTAATATCACGTACAATGGCCAGAAGATACTTTCTGCTTTTCAGTTCGAGGCAGTTCAATGATACATCGGTATCAATCAAAGTGCCGTCTGATCTTTTATGTTTCCATTCAAATCGCAACGATTTACCCTGGCTGACCGTTTTAATTTTATCACGTGCCGAATCAAAGGATGACGATCCGTCAGGTTGATATGGTGGTGACAGGGCATATGGAGTTTTCCCTATGATATCGGTTTTATTTAAACCAAACATTTCAGTTGTTTTATAATTGCAATCCACGATCACCTCATCACGCATGATGAAGATAACGTCATTTGCATTTTCAAACAGGTTCCTGAATTTTGATTCACTCTCAACAAGTGCCGAAGTTTTGAGTTCCACCATTTGCTCGAGATGGCCCTTATATTTCTCCAGTTCGATGTTGTTTTGCTGCAGGTCTTTGTTTAATGCGGCCAGCGTTAACTCATACCTGGTATTCAAATCCTTCAGTGCATAAATGGTAACAATGATGAAAATAAATATTAAGCTTTGCGCCAGTTTATAAAAGAAATACCTTCCCGAAAGAAAATCGGGTATTTTCCGGCTTTCAGAAAAGAGAGTAAGCAGGTTATCGGAAAAGAAAGCAAGTAACAAACAGAATCCCACCAGTGCAATCAGGGTTTTCCGTTCCTTATGATCTGGAAATATCAACAGGGTGATTATGCCGAGAGTAAGACTGGCCAGAGGATAATAAAAATAATACTCCGTTTTTATTTCATGAAATACCGTTGGAAATACAATCAGAGTAATAGCTGGCAAAACTACTGACAGGATTTTTGCCATGTTGAACTTCCGCCTTGAAACGAGGTAGATACAATAAACATTGGATAGTGAAACCAGGAGTAATCGCCATGCCCCTATTCCCGGTGCGCTGCCATACTTTAACCATAATTCAGTTACAGTGAAAAGAAAACCGAGAAAGGTCACAGTAAGTCCGAACAGGTTAATCCGGTTGAGTATAATAATAATCCGCTTATCATGATCGGGAAGCCCTTGCGTACCGATGAAAGAAATCCGGTTCCATATCTGAAGCAGCCGGTTCATGATAATGATAAGATATTTTAATGTAAGTTAATAAGAATAAACTTAAAGCCAAAAAACAGATGATATAATATAGGGAAACAGGGTTCAGGACTGTCTTAAATACGACATCTAAAACCCTGCACATTATTATGAAAAGAAAAGATTTCCTTACAAAAAGCGCCTGTGCCTGCGTTGGTGCCGGAATGCTTACAACGGCCGCAAAGGCAAATTGCAACCGGGCATTAAGCGAAGGAACACCCTGTGAAGAAAAATACCGCTTTGCGCAAACTTATGTGAAACGGCTTATGGATATTCTGAACGACAAACTCGACGAAAAATCACGGGTCGAACTGGTTAGAACAATGGGAGAAACATGCGCAAAAGGAGCATACGGTGACAAAAATTCGGCAACCGATAAGATTCCGGTTGAAGAATTCGCGAATAATCTTAAAGCCCGAATAGAAGGAAACACGATTTACTGGGAATACAAAGGAAATCCCGACGGGTTGAAAATAGAGGATGGCTGGTGCCTTTGCCCGCTTGTCGAAAAGGGGCCCGAAGGACTATCCGGTTTATATTGTGAATGCTCGGTAGGATATGTCACTTATATGTTTGAAAGATACACCACGGCAAAGGTGAACGTTGAACTTCTCGAATCATTGAAAAGAGGCGGTAAAGCATGCAAATTCAAAATCACTGTAATCGATTGAATGACCAGTTTACTTAATTACAGATTGTTATAAATAAAATCGTTGGGCTGTATTTCCGGTTCTATTTCAATGTATATTTGCGCGCCATTTTCATATGAATTTGTATGTACGCCAACAGACCTTTCTTTGGCTCCCGGAATCGAACAAGGCTGGTAAATAAGAACATAAGGCCGCTGATTGAATATCTTCATCTTTTTGTTCTTCTTATCCTTTTATTTAAAGCCATTATGGTAGTGGGTTTTGAAAAGCAGGGCGAACTTACTCTTAAAGACTACCATTTCTATTACTCCCTGTTATCCGTTGTAACGGTTCTGTATTTACTGCGTTCCGTAATTTGCATAGGCTTTAAAAGTTTCCACGCTGACTTCTTTGTATACACTGCTTTAGGATTATTTCTTTTTTTCGCCATCATTCTTAACCTCGATAAGAACATCCATTTACTGAACAATGAATATTTCTATTCATTTTTAGTTGCGGGTCTCTTTATTTTCGAGTTCTCACGTTTTGATATACGGAATGTGGCGTTGGTACTCAATCCTGCCCAGCTTTTCATGATAAGTTTTGTGCTTTTGATTATTACGGGTACTGCCTTACTTGAATTGCCCAATGCAACAACCTCACACATTTCTTTTATAGATGCGCTGTTCACTGCCACAAGTGCCATTTGTGTTACCGGACTTACAGTGGTGGACACGGCTACACGATTTACTTCCCTGGGGAAAAGCATAATTCTGACTCTAATCCAGATCGGGGGCATCGGAATCATGACATTTACAAGCTTCTTTGGTTTTGTTTTCAAGGGAGGCGCCTCCTCCTTTTCAGAAAGACTTGTGCTGAGCGACTTTTTCAGTGAAAATAATGTAGCTGAAATACGAAAAACACTGGCTAAGATCATTTTCCTGACCCTCATCATTGAAGCGATGGGTGCTTGTTTTGTATATTTCAGTCTTGACATACAATACTTCACTACCATAGGATCCAGGGTACGGTTCGCTGTTTTTCATTCGGTTTCGGCTTTTTGTAATGCCGGATTTTCAACACTCACCGATAACCTCTATGATTACAGGATCAGAAATACATGGTCGATACTTTACATCCTTGGCTTCCTGATCATTTTGGGTGGTCTTGGTTTCCCGATTCTTTTAAACTTTTATAAATATCTTAAATACAATATTATAAGACTTGTTACTTTCTATCGGTATGGTCAGAAGAAGGATTTTGTACCCAAGATGATCCATATTAATTCAAGGCTTGTCATCTATACTACGATTTTCCTGATCATTATCGGCACAATCCTTTTTTATGTGTTTGAAAAAGATAATACCCTGCAGGGAATGCCCATAGCAGGTAAAATAGCACATTCTTTCTTTGGCAGCGTTACTCCCCGCACTGCCGGTTATAACACAGTAGAAATGGGGAGGCTGTCAGTAGCATGCATTGTAATGACCATATTCCTCATGTGGGTAGGGGCCAGTCCGGTTTCAACAGGAGGCGGAATTAAAACAAGTACTTTTGCTATTGCCATTTTGAATGTTTTCAGAATTGCCCGGATGAAAAACCACATCGAGTTTCACGGACGGGAAATCCATGAGCGATCCGTTGACAGGGCATTTGCGATTATAATCCTTTCCATAATCCTTCTGGGTTGTTCTGCTCTGCTGATATATATAATTGAACCCTCAAAAGGAGCTCTTAAAATACTTTTTGAATGCGTATCGGCTTTCGGAACCGTGGGCCTTTCACTCGGTATCACACCTTACCTCACGGATGCTTCGAAATTTATTCTTGTGTTGCTGATGTTTATGGGGCGAATGGGCATTCTTACCCTGCTATTTGCTTTTATCCGCAGGACAAAGACTTCTGTTTACCGATACCCGAAAGAGAATATTGTAATAACTTAATTACGGCATCATGAATTTTATTGTGATCGGACTTGGTAATTTCGGCGCTTCGCTGGCAAAAAGACTTACAGCACTTGGCCATGATGTAATTGGTGTTGATAAAGAACTTGAAAAAGTTGAGTTTTTCAAGGATGTGATTACAAACACCATCAGTATGGATATTACCGATATCCATGCATTGAAAACCCTGCCGTTGAAAGATTGTGATATGGTAATCGTTTGCATCGGTGATGATTTCGGTTCATCAGTGAAAACAACGGCACTGCTTAAAAAGCTGGGAGTTACCAACCTCTACGGACGTGAAAGCTCCCTTATTCATAAAACGGTTTTAAATGCAATAGGCGTTACGAACACGATCAATCCTGAATATGATACGGCATTTGTATTCGCAGAAAAACTCATAATGACAGGTGTAATCAGTATTTTCAGCATTACGGATGAATTGAAGATTGCTGAAATCAACCTTCCTGAAGAATGGATCGGCAAAAAACTCGATGAAGTAGACAAGACAAATATCCAGGGAATCGACATTGTATCGCTTAAATTTCCCGACCCCAAAGGGTCCCGGCAACTCCCTGAAAAATGGGTTGCGATCAGTGTAAACAAATGCAAGCCTGAAATGCTTCTGGAAAACGGGATGAGACTGGTTATCCAGGGAAGTAAAAAAGAGATCATGAATTTCATGAGAATGTAACTTCCTTGCTGAATATCAACAAAGCCAGTAAGGCAAATCACCGGTCCCCCGTTAACTCATTCAATTAACCGGCGTATAATCGGGGTTTTCAGAATATCCGGTATGCGCATTAAAGAGCAAAATTCGCTTTTATATCTTTTCTCTGTTTTACTGTTCTCAGTCTTTTTCTGCGAACTGGTAATCATGTTGTTTCTCAACCAATTCAATCTCAATATCTGGGAATACGGACTGATTGACTCGGTTCTTCTTGTTTTGCTGCTTTTCCCGGCTTTATATTTTGCTTTTTTTAAACCATTCAGAAAAGTACTTTCAGTGTATCATGAAGCTGAAAAGAGTATCCGTAAAAGTGAAGAAAGGTATAAGACAATATTTGAGAATGTGCAGGATGTTTACTATGAGGTAAACGCCACAGGTACCATTCTGGAAGTAAGTCCCTCTATCCGGGAATTTTCAAAAGGTCAGTATACCCGTGAGGAACTTATCGGAACATCGGTGTATGCTTTGTATAATGACACACACATGAGAGACGTACTTTTTGAATTGATAAAAGTAACCGGAGAACTCAGAGACTATGAAATAACGCTTAAAAACAAGGATGGCTCAATTTTGCAATGTTCGCTTTCATCGCGCTTGTTTTTTACCGAAACCGGGATCCCATCTAAAATAATCGGAATGATGCGTGATATCTCGGCAAGAAAGGAGATTGAACAAAACATCAAACAGAAGAATGAAGAGCTCCGTGTGATTAATTCCGAAAAGGACAAATTTTTCTCAATTATAGCGCATGATTTGCGCAGTCCCTTCAATGCTTTTATTGGTCTTACCGAATTAATGTCGCGTAA
Organism: Bacteroidales bacterium; assembly: GCA_035299085.1. NCBI lineage: Bacteria > Pseudomonadati > Bacteroidota > Bacteroidia > Bacteroidales > Bacteroidales bacterium. The sequence goes on from DATGXG010000024.1 coordinate 28,063, forward strand.
AGCAAAAAACATGAATGCGGATGAAATGCAACAGTTCGCCGTAACAATTAATTCTTCAGCACTTAATTTATACAGCCTTCTGGAGAATTTGCTGTTGTGGGCAGGGAATCAACAGGGAACGGTTCCATTCAATCCTCAATGGATGGTAATAAAACCGCATCTGAACCGCGCCATTGCCGATTTGAAACAGGCGGCACATTCAAAAGAAATATCCGTTTCAGTTCAGATCAACGATAAGCTGAAAATGTATGCTGATGAAAATGCTTTTCAGACCATAATCAGGAACCTACTTTCCAATTCAATTAAATTTACCTGCCGGGGAGGCAGCATCGCACTATCAGCCAGGTCGATCGATCAAAAAAGAATTGAAATATCCTGTGAAGATACAGGGATAGGAATGGATGCCCGTATTATGGAAAGGCTTTTCAAAATAGACAATAAGATAAACCGGCTTGGAACCGAAGGTGAGCTAAGCTCAGGACTTGGTTTATTGTTATGTAAGGATTTTGTTGAAAAGCATGGCGGCAGCATATCCGTTTCCAGTGAACCTGGAAAGGGAAGTAATTTTACATTTATTATATAGTTAATAAAGTTTGTATTAATTTTGTATCGTCATCGCTGTTAAATGAAGAAAGTTTCTACCATAGTGATTGCCCTGTTGCTTGCTGTAAGCGGCATGCATTTCACTATAGCTGCGCATTACTGCCAGGGAAACCTGTCGAAAACAATTATTTCACTTAACGGCAAAACAGCTGATTGCGGAATGGAGCATTCCCGCTCAGCATCTCATGTGCCTGTGTTTTCCAGAGAATGCTGTGATGATAGAATCACTGTGTACACGGTTGATAATGATTATTCTCCTTCTTTTATATCCCTTTTACTGGCTCCGGCAGTAACCGCTGTTCCGGTTCAATATATTACTGATCTTCTTTCTTTTTCGTTAAAAAAAAGACCAGAGAATCCACCGGGATATGACCTTATTACCTCTGTTGATTCTGCTGCAATCTGTGTTCTCCGTATCTGAAAACAGACATAGCTTTTATTTGTTAGTCTAAAGCCTATAGCCTTCAGGCCTATAGCCTGTTAGCCTATATCTATTTTTTTATCATTTTTTTTAATAACATGCTATGTTTTTTAACCGACTGGTAAGGTATTTCCTGTATAACCGGCTGATAACCGTTTTATTGCTGGCAGCTTTTATTGTACTGGGAATTATATTTGCCCCGTTTGACTGGAATGCAGGCTTTATGCCGCGCGATCCGGTTCCTGTTGATGCCATTCCCGATATAGGAGAAAATCAGCAGATCATTGCAACCGAATGGATGGGCAGGTCACCGAAAGACATTCAGGACCAGGTGACTTATCCGTTGACAACGGCATTGCTCGGAATCCCCGGTGTTCAGACGATCCGGAGTACTTCCATGTTCGGAATGTCGTTTATATATATCATTTTCAAGGATAATATTGAATTTTACTGGAGCAGGTCAAGGATTCTTGAAAAGCTTAATTCCCTTCCTTCCGGAACGCTCCCTGAAGGGGTACAGCCTTCACTCGGACCGGATGCCACAGCTCTTGGCCAGATTTTCTGGTATACCCTGGAAGGTAGGGATCCGGAAACAGGTCAACCCAACGGTGGCTGGGATCCGCAGGAGTTAAGGACAATCCAGGATTTTTATGTTAAGTATGGCCTGTCGTCGGCAGAAGGTGTTTCTGAAGTCGCTTCAATCGGCGGATTTGTCAAAGAATACCAGGTTGATCTTAACCCGGAAGCCCTTAAGGCATTTAGTGTAACCATTATGGATGTGATGAATGCCGTAAGGAAAAGCAACCTGGATATAGGTGCGGAAACAGTTGAACTGAATCATGTCGAATACATCATCCGCGGTCTCGGTTATGTGAAAAATCTTTCTGACCTTGAACTATCGGTTGTTGCTGTCAGAAATAACGTCCCCGTCAGAATTAAAGACATTGCCCATGTCAGTTTCGGTCCGGCCACAAGAAGAGGCGGGCTTGACAAATCGGGCAGTGAAGCGGTAGGCGCCGTTGTGGTGGCCAGGTACGGCTCGAATCCGATGGAGGTTATCAATAATATCAAGGAGAAAATAAAGGAAATTGATGCAGGACTTCCCCGTAAAACGCTGCCTGACGGATCGGTTTCAAAAGTCACCGTGGTTCCGTTTTACGATCGGACAGGATTAATAAAAGAAACCATTGGTACACTGCAGTCCGCTTTATCTCATGAAATTCTGATCAGCATCATTGTGATCATTGTCCTGGTTGTAAACCTCAGGGCATCACTTATAGTGGCAGGGTTGCTGCCTATAGGAGTTCTGATGGCCTTTATCCTGATGCGCCTGTTCGGAGTGGATGCCAATATTGTGGCATTATCCGGAATTGCAATTGCAATTGGAGTCATGGTGGATATAGGCATCGTGGATGTGGAAAATATATTGCGCCACCTTGAGATGCCTGAAAACAAAGGGGTAAAAGGTAAAAAGCTGATGGAGGTTATTTACAGTGCAACAACAGAGGTACGATCTGCAGTGGTTACCTCAATTGCAACTACAATTGTCAGCTTTCTTCCTGTTTTTGCCATGCAGGCAGCCGAAGGGAAACTATTCAGACCTCTTGCTTTTACGAAGACTTTTGCGCTGGTCTCTGCTTTTATCCTGGGCATAGTGGTGTTGCCCACAGCGGTTCATGTACTTTTCAATATTAAAGTCGACAGGAAAAAGATCAGGCAGGTCCTCAATTACCTGCTGATAGCAGCAGGCATCATTCTTACCTATTTATGGCACACAGGCCTGGCGCTGGCACTGACGGCGGTGGGTGTAAACAATCTGCTTGCATACAGGTGGACTTCTGAAAAGAAGGAATATCCCAACTATATCAATATTGGAATAGCCGTTTTTACTGCTGTTTACTTTTTAAGTATGGAGTGGCTGCCGCTGGGTGCACACAATAACGCGCTAGTCAATTTTCTGTTCGTCGCCGTTATTATTTCCTTAATTCTTTCAGTATTGTGGCTCATGGTCCATTATTATGAACCTGTTCTCCGCTGGGGCCTTGAAAACAAAGCCAAATTCCTTGCACTGCCTGCATTTGTTCTCTTTTTCGGAATCCTCGTATGGCTTGGTTTCGGAAGGGTATTCGGTTTCGCAGCCGCAGGTTTTGAAAAACTCGGTTTTAGAAATTTCAGGCAGACAGCATTGTGGCAGGCTCCAACCCGCGCTTTTCCGGGTACGGGTAAAGAATTTATGCCTTCGCTTAACGAGGGATCCTTTCTGCTGATGCCCACCAGTATGCCGCATTCAAGCATAGAAAAGAATCTTGAATACATTGAGACTCTTGATAAACGGTTGTCTGCCATACCCGAAGTGGACCTGGCAGTGGGAAAATGGGGAAGGGTGAATTCCGCCCTTGATCCTGCCCCTGTGCAGATGTTTGAAAATACGATCAATTACAGACCCGAATATATACTGGATGAACACGGCCATCGAATGCGGTTCAGGGTAGATGGTAACGGAAATTTCGTTTTAAGGAACGGTGGCGTTTACAATCCACACGACTATCAGTTTCGGGTGCTTCCTGCAGACAGCCTTATACCCGAAAGGAAGGGGGAATTTTTCAGGCAATGGAGGCCCGGGATCAAATCACCGGATGACATCTGGAAAGAAATCGTAAAAGTCACCCGCATTCCGGGACTTACATCGGCACCAAGGCTGCAGCCGATTGAGACGAGGCTGATCATGCTGTCAACCGGAATGAGGGCTCCGATGGGACTTAAAGTTTACGGGCCCGACCTCGAGACAATTGAGAAAGCGGGAATACAATTCGAACATGCTCTGCGTGATGTGCCATCAATCAACGCCCCATCTGTCTTTTATGACCGTGCGGTGGGAGCACCGTATATCGAAATTGAGCTGAACCGGGAGGCCATGGCCCGCTATGGAATGAGCATCAGTGACGTCCAGGAAATATTACAGGTTGCCGTAGGCGGCATGTCGCTCAGCAATTCCGTTGAAGGAAGGGAAAGGTTCCCGATCCGCGTCAGATACGCAAGGGAACTGAGGGACAATCCCGAAGACATCAGGCGCATCCTGGTTCCGGCGATGAATGGCGTGCAGGTGCCCCTGGGGGAAATTGCCAGTGTCAACTATTCCCGTGGTGCACAAATGATCCGAAGTGAAAATACCTTTCTCACCGGTTATGTCATTTTTGATAAACTCGAAGGAAAAGCTGAAGTAGATGTCGTTCATGAAGCGGACAGGATCCTTAAAGACAAGATAGCATCAGGCGCTTTAATTCTGCCACCGGGAGTTTCATACAAATTTGCCGGAAACTATGAGCACCAGGTAAGGGCTACAAGGCGACTGGCGATCGTGATCCCGTTAAGCCTCATCCTTATCCTTCTGCTCCTGTTTTTCCAGTTCAGAACCATAACGGCATCCGTGATTCACTTTTCAGGAGTATTCGTAGCTTTTGCCGGAGGTTTCATCATGATCTGGCTTTACAGTCAACCCTGGTTTCTTAATTTTTCAGTAGCCGGAATCGGAATGCGGGAACTCTTCCAGATGCATACGATAAACCTCAGCGTCGCCGTTTGGGTCGGATTTATAGCTCTCTTCGGAATTGCCACAAATGACGGCGTCATCATGGGCACTTATATTCACCAGGTTTTTGAGCAAAAGCATCCGTCAAGTGTGAGCGAAGTAAGAGAAGCAGTATTGGAAGCCGGTAAAAAAAGGGTAAGGCCTGCCATGATGACGACTGCAGTGGCGGTTATTGCCCTTCTTCCGGTTCTTACGTCAACAGGCAAAGGAGCCGATATCATGGTACCCATGGCCATTCCTACTTTCGGAGGCATGGTTATACAGGTGATGACCATTTTTGTGGTTCCTCTTTTCCAGGCTATCTGGAGAGAAAATGCAGTGAAAAAAAATCCATTACATCATGAAGACAGGTAAGTTCAAATTCAAAATCATAGGTAAACTGGCGCTGGCCCTGGGACTTTTTGCGCCTGCCGGTGCGTATTCGCAGGACAGCCTGATGAACTACCTGGCCATTGCGGCCCGCAACAATCCTGTTGTGATGCAGTACTATTATGAATACCAGGCATCCCTTAAAAAAGTGCCCCAGGCAGGTGCTCTTCCCGACCCTACAGTGAATGCGGGTGTATTTCTTAGCCCTATGGAACTCATCAGCGGAAACCAGGTGGCCGAATTCCAGCTCATGCAGATGTTTCCGTGGTTCGGGACTTTAAAGAGTGCTAAAGATGAAATGAGCCTTATGGCGAAGGCAAAATATGAAACCATGGAAGATGCCAAGCTCCAGGTATTCTATGATGTGCAACGGACATGGTATGAGATTTTTAAGCTGAAACGGCAGTATAACCTCGCAGCCAATAACCTGGATATTCTGAAATCAATTGAACGGATTGCGCTTATCCGGTATAAGACGGCCGGAGGCAGTAATACAGCCCAACAGGTCAATCCTTCACAGGCACTTCCCAATACTCAAAGTCCGGGATCATCCATGCAGGGCATGGGCTCTTCGGCGAGTGCACCACAGGCCGCAGAAAGCGCTGCGATGCAGACCGGTTCTATGTCAGGTTCATCGGCTGTATTCAGTCTTGCTGATTTATACAGAGTTCAGACAGAGATCGGCGAACTGAAAAACAGCATGGAACTGATTAAGAACCAGCAGAATGTTCTACTGGCCACCTTTAATAGTTACCTCAACCGTCCGGTTATGACTGCAGTGTTTGTTCCTGATTCGGTAATCGCGGATACCATCCCGGTAAACCTTGAGCTGATTGATGACAGCATGATGGTTCATAATCCCATGCTCAGAATGCTGGATTATGAGCAACAATCGCTTGAAGCAAGAAAGAAAATGAATACGAGGATGGGTTATCCGATGATCGGTATCGGACTGAATTATTCGGTCATTGATAAAAGTGCCATGTCAGAATCGGAAATGAACGGTAAAGACATGATTATGCCGATGGTGAATGTGAGTGTGCCTGTTTACAGGAAAAAGTACAGGTCGATGCGTGAAGAAACCGAACTGATGGCTTCAGCAACGGGTGAAAAAATCAGGGCTGCGGCAAATGATCTTCAGACGCAGTTGTACCTGGCTATTCAGACATACGAGGACTCACAACGCCGGATTGCATTTTATTCGGACCAGATAGTACTCACACGGAAATCGCTCAATATCCTGATGCAAAGTTTTGCCACATCGGGTACAGGTTTGACTGACGTTCTCAGAACACGGCAGCAACTGCTCGATTACCAGTTCAGGCATACTTCGGCTATGGCGGATCTGAACACTTCAGTAGCTTTATTAAAAAGATTATCGGGAGTTTAATTTAAAGATTATGAAAAACAAGAATTTTAAATACATCAATTATATCCTGTTTCTTTTGGCAGGAATTATTCTAGGCTGGATTGTATTTCATTCATCCGGGAAACACAATGCTGAACCGGCTCACGTTGCCTCATCCGATGAAATATGGACGTGCTCCATGCACCCCCAGATCAGGATGCATGAACCGGGCAAGTGCCCGATTTGCGGGATGAATCTCATTCCGCTTGAACACAATGACGAAGCCTATGATTCTCTGGCTGTTTATCTTACTCCTGAAGCGGCACAACTGGCCAATGTGATGACATCAAAGGTGACGCGACAGAACCCGGTAATGGAAGTACGATTATATGGTAAGGTTCAGGCGGATGAACGAATGATTCAGAGCCAGACAGCACATATACCAGGGCGTATTGAGGATTTACTTGTGAGTTTTACCGGTGAGGCTGTAAAAAAGGGACAGGCCCTTGTAGTGCTTTATTCTCCTGAACTGATTACGGCACAGCAGGAGTTGATTGAGGCATCAAGAACCCGGCAAAGTCAGCCTGAGATTTACCAGGCTGCAAGGGAAAAGCTGATGCACTGGAAACTTTCGGATGAGCAGATTGACGGTATTTTACAGTCGGGTATGACCATGCATGATTTCAAAGTCACTTCCAATACATCAGGCATTGTGACCAGGAAATTTGTAAACAACGGAGATCATGTGGCAGAGGGAACACCGCTTTATGAAGTGGCCGACCTCTCAAGGGTTTGGGTTATGTTTGATGCGTATGAAACCGACCTGTTGTTCCTGAAACCCGGAGATGTGGTGTCGTTCTTCATCCAGGCATTGCCGGGTATGAACTTCAGCGGAAAGATTGAATTCATTGATCCTGTGATTGACCCGGTAACCAGGGTAGCCAAAGTAAGAGTGGAATATAACAATGCAAAAGGACTGTTGAAACCCGAGATGTTCGCCACAGGACTCATCAAAACCAATGCAGGGTATCACGGAAAAGACCTTGTTATCCCAAAATCAGCAGTGTTATGGACAGGTACACGTTCGATTGTATATGTGAAAAAACCAGGAACTGAGCCTGTGTTCAGTATGCGTGAAGTCACCCTTGGGCCTGTGGTCGGCAACAGTTATGTAATCACGGCCGGTCTTAAGGAAGGAGAAGAAATTGTAACACAGGGAACATTCAGCGTAGACGCCGCGGCCCAGCTTGACGGCAAGCCCAGTATGATGTCACAATAAAGGTTTGAGGTTTTTTGTTTGAAGTTTGAAGTTCAGGTCTGGAAGTTGCGTTCAGGCTCTGCCCAGGTTTGGGGTTGGGCTCAGGCTCTGCCTGAGTCCAATTATACTTCCGGGCTCCAGCCTGGTTTTGTAAATTTATACAGGCCAGAGTCTGTAAAAATAGTCCGACTCACGCAGATCTTGAGCTTTTGCACAGCTTTCGGGTTGGAGGTCAATTTATAAAATTTAAAAATTTAATAAAAAAAACCTTCTAAATACATACCTGCTAACTTTACTCAAATAACAAATTCAAACAAAAGATTATTTTCGTAGTAATCATTCTCATGGCATGGCCAATCTTCCCAGCGAATATGAAAAATCAGTTCTTGAAAGATTAAGGAATGGGGATAAAAAATCCTTTACAATCCTGTTTAATCATTATTATAAGGATCTCGTCACCTTTGCGTTTGGTTTTTTACATAATCTTGCTGTCGCGGAAGAAATTGTACAGGAAGTTTTCATAAAGTTATGGGAGAACCGGTACCTTTTAGAAATTGACAGATCATTAAAGTCCTACCTGTTAAAATCGGTTCAGAATCGTTGCCTCAACTGGATCAATCATTTAAAAATCAGGTCAGAATTCAACAACCATATCCTGCGTTATCCTGTGTTGTCAGAAAATGAGACTGAAAATTACCTGCTGCATTCCGACCTGGAAGCCAGGCTTCAAATTGGTCTCGAAAAAATGCCGGTAGAAGCGGCACAGGCATTCCGGATGAACCGTTTTGAAAATTTAAGTTATCCTGAAATAGCAGAAAAATTAGGAGTATCAATAAGGACAATTGAAAACAGGATCAGTAAGGCATTATCGTTTTTACGGGATGAGCTGAAAGAATTCCTTATTTTAATTGCCCTTCTTTTTCGCATGTTTTAACCTGTTTCCGAAGAATTTTGAATAACAATTAAAAAAAATCAGTAACCCGAAGGTGGTATTTTAATCTACAAATGTCGTTTCATAAGAACCAGGAAAATGGAAAAAGATCACACCAGCGAAATAGATATCCTGCTTAACAGGTGCATTCAGGGAACAGGTTCCAGTGTCGATTTCGAAGCCGCTGAAAAGTGGATTTCCGAATCCCCGGAAAACAGGATACATTATCTCCATCTAAAAAATATATCTGATTCATCAGTTAATTTGCCGGTTTCAACTGAACAGGCTCTTGAAAAAGTTATCAGATCCGTAAGTCCGGTTAATAAACGCGCCTACATACTTACTCAATTCCGGAAAATTGCAGCCATACTGTTTTTCCCTCTCCTTGTCTACACAGTATGGTTGACTCTGAATTTTAACAGGGAGAACAAGATGCTGGAAAACTCCCGCCATACTGTATCAGCCGCTTTCGGTTCATATTCTTCCCTGACCTTGCCTGACGGATCAAAAGTATGGTTGAATTCAGGGAGTCAGCTTAGCTACCCTGAACGTTTTACAGGAAACAACAGGAATGTTTACCTGAAAGGTGAGGCTTATTTTGAGGTTCATTCGGACAAGAGCCGGCCTTTTTTTGTAAATACACCGTATTTTCGGGTGAGGGCAACCGGTACGAAATTTAACGTGGACACTTATAACAACCAGTCGATTGCTGCTGTAACGCTGGTTGAGGGACGGGTCTCCGTTGAACAACCAGATGAAAGGAGCCCTCATATAGCTGATCTGAAGCCGGGTGAATGCCTGAAGTATGATACACTAATGCATCTATCCTCAGTTTTTAAAACAGACACATATAAATACATAGCCTGGAAAGACGGGAAGCTTGTTTTCAGGAATGATCCGCTGAGTGAAGTAGTTCACAAGATAAGCATGCAGTATAATGTAGAGATTGAAATACTGGATAAAAAAACAAGCAATTACAGGTACAGGGCAACATTTGAAAATCAGCCCTTAAATGAGTTGCTTGAACTGTTGAAAATGTCGGCTCCTATCGATTACAGGGAAATAAGCCCTGTGACCCTTCCCGATCATACCTTTTCAAAAAGAAAGATTATAATTTACGCCACAACTGAGAATTAACCTTAACCATACTTATATGAAACAGCTTATACATAGTTCTCTTAACAGCGGCTGATTTTCAAATCTGATCCAAATTCTGATACTTTCTTTGATTTTATTGATTCAGGCAGTGTGAGTAATTACGCAATATTCCTGAACAGGTAGTTTTTTGTCTTAATTCACTAACAGAAAAAACAATGAGAATTTCCAGATTTTTTTATCTGCTGGCCTTTACTCTGCTCTTTCCGGTATTCTTGAATGCACAAACATCCCAGGTAACACTGAATATGACCAATGTGCCTTTAAACGATGTATTGAATGAGATTGAAAGACAGAGTGATTTCACATTCCTTGTAAATCAGGACATTGTTGAAACGACTTTGAAGGTAAATGCAGTGTTTGTTAACAAACCCATAAAGGATGTATTGGACGTGCTTTTTAAGGACCTGAACATCAAGTATGCGGTGAGTGGTCATCAGATTATACTAACGCAGAAGAAAACAAAGGATGGATCCGGTACCTCCCGGCTTAAGCAAATAGCGGGATGGGTTACCGACGACAAAAACAAACAGCCATTACCAGGTGTCACTGTTCAGATCAAAGGATCAGGCAGGGGAACCATCACTGATAATGAAGGTCATTATGCAGTTGATATTCAACCTGACGATTCTGTTCTGATCTATTCCTTCATAGGGTATGAACCACAGGAAGTACCTGTTAAAGACAATGGAATAGTCAACATTTCGCTTCAGGAAACCGCAATAGAACTTGAGAGCGTAGTTGTGACGGCACTTGGCATCAAACGTGAGAAAAAAGCGCTGGGCTATTCGGTACAGAATGTTGGTGGTGAAACCCTTCAAACTATAAAAACAGCGGATCCAACAACCTCACTTACCGGAAAAGTTTCCGGCCTTCTTGTTAAGAACAGCCCGAATTTTGGTACCGATCCCATTATGAACTTAAGAGGCGAACCCCCGCTGATTGTTGTGGATGGGGTTCCTTCGAGTAATGTAAAGCTAAACGACCTGTCCCAGGATGATATACAAAGTATTGATGTATTAAAAGGAGCCACAGCTTCGGCACTGTATGGTTACAGGGGAGCAAACGGAGCTATTATGGTTACTACCAAAAGGGGCAATAATACAAAAGGCATTACCATATCGGTAAATACCTCCACAATGTTTAATCTTGGATTCGTTGTTAAGCCTGATGTTCAGACATCCTATTCCTCAGGTTATAACGGCAAATACGGTAATGATTATATATGGGGTGACAAGCTTGATATTGGCAGAACAGCTACTTTATGGGATCCCTATAAAAAAATGTGGGTCGAAAATACTCCGCTGGTTTCAAAAGGTAAAGATAACCTTAAAAACTTCCAGGAACTTGGCTATGTTACAAACAATAACATCAGCCTGACAAGCCACGGCGAAAACGGGAATCTCAGATCATCTGTTTCCTATGTGTACAATAAAGGCCAGTTCCCGAACCAGAAATTAACCAAAATTACCTATTCATTGGGCGGGGATATGAAATTCAACCGGCTGACACTCGAATCGAATATTTCCTATTCAAAGCACACATCTCCCAATATCAGGGGAAGTCAGTATTCAGGGGGATATCTCTATAACCTGATCGGTTGGCTGGGCTCGGAATGGGATGTTCGCGATTACCGTGACTATTGGCTGGTGAAAGATCAGAGTCAGAACTGGTTTAATTATGAATGGTACGACAATCCTTATTTTCTTGCCTATGAAGTACTGAATACGGCTGACAGGGACATTTATAACGGACATGTTACAGCATCCTACACATTCAATCCATGGCTGAAATTATCACTGCGTTCCGGCCTGGACACATATATTGACCGATACACCTACAGGAATCCGATCGGATCAAGAAATGCCTATAGTTATTACGGGTATTTCGAGGATGATAAAAACTCAGGATACAGTACCAACAGTGATTTGATACTCACCCTCGACAAGAGTTTCGGCAAATTCAGAATAGAAGGACTGGCAGGAGGTACCCTGTTTTTCTCAAAAGATGATGAATTCAGTGCAAATACTGAAGGAGGACTTTCGATCCCCGGTTTTTATTCCCTGAAAGCTTCTATAGATCCTATCGGTTGGTCAACCTCACTATACAGGAAACAGGTAAATAGTCTTTACGGTCGTGCCGCATTATCGTGGAATAACCTTGCCTTTATTGACCTTACAGGACGTAACGACTGGAGTTCAACCCTTTCAAAAGACAGTCGGTCATATTTTTATCCTTCGGTAGCGGGAAGTCTTATTGTTTCAGAACTTCTGCCGAAAATGTCATGGCTTGATCTGTGGAAAGTTCGTGGATCCTGGACCATGTCAAAGACCCCTGCCGGTGTTTATGATATTCTGAATGCTTACATCGTCAGCAACGAAGTATGGGGAGGGTTTAATTCCGCCAGCTATCCTTCGGAATTAAGAGACAACAATGTGATGCCTCAAACTGCGCAGACTTTGGAACTGGGAACGGCAGGCAATTTTTTTCAGAATCGCCTGCGTCTTGATGTAACCCTGTTCAGGATGAGAATCTACGATTTTTTATCATCAGCCCCTCTTAGTGATGCTACGGGATTCACTTCAAAATATGTGAACACTGATGAAGAAAGAATTAAAAAGGGGATTGAAATTACTCTTGGACTTACGCCGGTGAAATCTGAGGATTGGAAATGGGATGTTAATTTCAACTGGTCAAAGGATGCAACCTATTACTCAAAACTTGACAAGCAGTATTCTCCTGATGAGCTATGGGTATACAAGGGTGCGAGAGTGGATGCATATACTACAAGTGATTGGATGAGGGATCCCCAGGGTCATTTGATAAACAATAATGGCTTCCCGGTACGTTCAGATTACAGCAGTGTTGTGGGGTACAGCAACCCCGACTGGATATGGGGTTTGAATTCGGATATCCGGTTTAAGAACCTCCTCTTGAGCTTCTCGCTTGACGGACGTGTGGGCGGTGTTTCATTCTCCAGGCTGGATGCCCTTTTATGGAATTCCGGAGCACATAAGGGAACCGATACCAAATGGCGTTATGATGAAGTAGTAAACGGGCTTAAGAATTGGGTAGGCCCGGGAGTCAAAGTTGTTTCCGGAGATGTGACATTTGATTCCTATGGTAAAATTACTTCGGATACCCGGGTTTATGCACCCAATGATGTACCCGTGTCCTATGAAAGCTATATGAAGGATAATTATCACAGGGGAGCCTGGAGTTGGTGTTCACAGGATATATTGGAAGAAACCTTTATCAAACTCAGGGAAGTCTCTCTTTCTTATGTAATTCCGAATAAACTGGCCACAAAGATTAAAATGAAAGATCTTGTCGTTTCAGCTGTCGGCCAGAATATTTTTTACTGGGGTAAGGAGTATAAAATTTCAGACCCTGACTATGGATCAGCATGGGACCTGATCTCACCATCCATCCGCTATGTGGGCTTCAATATCAAGTTTAATCTTTAACAAAGAAATATGAAAAATCTGATTGCCATACTATTGATTCTGGCAGTAAGTGCCGGCTTTTCGTCTTGTTCCAAATTCGACGAATGGAATACTGATCCTAACCAGACAACTTCAGTTATTCCCGAACTGCTGGCTACTGATGTGATTTTGGGAACCGTCAAATATCCTGCTGTCGGCAAGGATTTTCTCTATAAAGATATGCTTGCCAAGTATATTTCCTATATGGAGGGTATGACCGATTACCAGTATAATAAGTTCGACAGGACAAGTTTCGGATCACTCCTTAAACTTACAAACGTTGAAAAAATGGTTGAGCTTTCAAAGGGCTCCATTTATGAAGACTCATACCTGGCTCTTGCAAAGTTTATACGGGCTTACACTTTTTATAACCTTACCATGAGTGTTGGAGACATCCCCTATTCGGAGGCAGGAAAAGGAGAAAGCGGCGTATATAATCCTGTTTATGACACTCAAAAGGATGTGATTATCGGAATACTGGCAGAACTTGAGGATGCTGCCGGTCTTTTCGCATCGGGCCGTGACTTCCCCGGGGATCCGGTATATAACGGTGATGTCCTCAAATGGGAGAAGGCTGCTAACAATCTGAGACTTAAAATTTTGTCTCATCTCTGGAAAAAAACCGACGATAGCGAAATAAACGTGGCTTCAACTTTTGAACAGATTGTAGGTGAAGGTAACCTTATGGAATCGAATGATGACAACTTCCAGCTTGTGTATTCCGAGACTGAAGTGGAACATTATCCGTTCTATAACAGCAATTTCAGGAAATATCCCATTATGAGTTCTACAATTATTTCCAAAATGAGGGAATATAATGATTACAGGCTGTTTTATTTTGCTGAACCCGCGGAATTCCAGATTCTTGGCGGAAAGCAACCTTCAGACACTTCTGCTTATATCGGGGTTAATCCTGCGGATGATTACAATACAATCAGTGCAAAATATGCAATTGGTAAAATAAGTGCCATTAATAAAAGATATTATGCCCTGGCTTCCGGTGAGCCCACTTTCCTGTTAAGTTATCCCGAGCAGTGTTTCATCATATCGGAAGCGATTTTGCGCGGATGGTTAACAGGCGATGCCCAGGCTTATTATGAAAACGGGGTTCGTGCCGCATTGAGTTTTGTGGCTGATCATACACCTGATGATGTGCAATACCACCATGGCAGGAAAATCACGCAGGAAGTGATTGATAATTATCTGGCAGGCCCTAAAGTAGCTTTTACAGGTACAACAGATGAAAAACTTAAAAAGATATTCCAGCAACGGTATTTTCTCGGATTTATGCAGGATGGATGGAACAGCTATTTCGAATTCCGCAGGGTTGGCTATCCCGTTTTGCCGGTTAATGAATTAACCAACCTGAATGCCGTAAAAACGCAACTGCCTTTGCGATGGCTTTATCCTTCAAAAGAGCTCACGAATAACCGGGCCCAGGTTGAAGAGGCCATCAACCGCCAGTTTTCCGGGAATGACGATGTAAATCAAATATTGTGGATTCTCCAATAATCATTGCCTAATTAATTAAACTTTTTCCTTATGAAAAAAAATCTACTTGTACTCCTGTCACTGCTGTTAGTCGCTTTTACGGCTAATGCCCAATTACCTGATAGAATTGGATGGTGGAAATTTGATGATGCCGGGGATATGCTTAAAGCGGAAACCGGTTCGCCTTTAACGTTAACTGGTTCTCAGACTTCAGTAGCAGGTCCGGTTGAAACCAATCTTGCTGCAGAAATAGGACCGGGGAGCTTTCTGAGCATGCTGCACGGTATGACTGCAACCGGAGAGGATTCTCTTGTTAACGAATACAGCGTTCTGATAGACTTCTCTATTCCGGAAGCCGGAATCTGGCATTCGTTTATCCAGACAACAATAGCAAATGAAGACGATGCTGACCTTTTTACCCGGGCAAGCGACAATGCTATCGGAACCGGTGCTACAGGTTATTCGGATAATACAGTTTCGGCCTCCACCTGGTACAGAATGGTTATTTCAGTTAAAAACGGTGAATTTTTCAAAGTTTACCTGAACGGAGCGCTTTGGCTTGATGGAACTCCCCAGGATATTGATGGACGATGGGCACTCGATTCAACCTTGCTTATTTTTGCCGATAATGACGGAGATGACGGCACAATTGACTGTGCTGAACTGGCCATATGGGACATTGCGCTAACAGGCAGTGAAGTACTGCAACTTGGAAATGCATTCGGTGATAAACTGGTGACTGCAATTACGGTAACCGGTGAGGGAGATGCAAGTACTATTGAAACGGATGGCGGAACGCTGCAGATGATTGCTACAGTGGAACCGGCGGATGCCACCAATGATTCAGTTGCCTGGTCACTGACAGAAGGTGAAGACAAAGCCAGCATTGATGAAACAGGTTTGTTAACTGCCATTAAGAATGGTACAGTTACAGTTATTGCCACATCCACTGACGGTGGCAATGTATCCGACAGCATGGATATTGTCATATCGAATCAACCGGTTGTGGCTGTTACAAGTATTGAAGTTACTTCCGAAGGAGATGCTGAAACAATAGAAACTCAGGGCGGCACACTTCAAATGTATGCACAGGTATTACCTGACAATGCTACTGATAAGAGTGTTACGTGGAGCGTTGTTCCCGGAACAGGTGATGCAACAATTGATCAAACCGGACTGTTAACGGCAGTAAGCGATGGTACGGTCGGAGTAAGGGCAACTGCTAATGATGGCAGCGGGATCTTTGGTGGAACCGTTATTCAGATTTCAGGTCAGACTGTGATTCGCGAAAGAAAAGGTCTTTGGAAATTTGACGACGCTTCAGATATGCTTAAAGCTACCATCGGGCAGCCATTGACATTAACCGGAACCCAAACCTCCGTGGAAGGTCCTGCTGCAGGTAACCTGGCAACCGAAGTACCTCTCGGAAGCTATTTAAGCATGACCCATGGCATTGCAGCAAACGGTGGCGGTAGCCTTGTGAATGAATGGTCTTTACAAATTGATTTTTCATTACCTGCTATTGACACCTGGTATGCGTTCTTCCAGACACTTGACGGCGATGCCGATTTATTTGTCGCCAAAACAGCTGCAGGTGACATTGGCCGTGTGCCCAATTCAATTGGCTGCGGCAGCACTCTTTACAGCACCAACACAGTAAGCGCAAATACATGGTACCGGATGATCGTTTCGGTTAAAAACGGTGAATTCTTCAAACTGTATATCAACGGTGAATTGTGGTTGGACGCTGCAGCACAGGATATTGACGGAAGATACGGATTAGAATCTGTTCTGGGTATATTCCAGGATGATGACGGTGATGACGGAACCATTATATGCTCCGAACTGGGGATATGGGATGTAGCTCTCTCCGAAGGTGAAGCAGCCGGTTTGGGAAATCCTTTAAATTCAGAAGTTACCGGAATTCACAATATTGAAAATGAAAGCGGAAATCTGGATCAGAATTACCCGAATCCGTTCAGGCAATTCACCACATTACCCTACCAGGTAACAAAAGCCGGCGATGTAACATTCCGGGTACTTGATATGAGCGGTAAAGAAGTTCGTACAATCCGCGAAGGATACAAGACTCCTGGTAATTATAAAGTTGAATTCAGCAGAAGCAACCTTTCTGCAGGCGTATATTATGTACAAATGGCTGCAAATAATACATCAAAAACCATCAAAATGGTAATTACTGAATAATTACTGGTCCATGAAAAGTTGTTTTGAGAAGTTTGCTTCCCGAAACAACTTTTCTTTTTTATTTATGCTATAACCCACCATTATGTTGTTGAAGAAACTCTTTTCAGTATCTCTTGCTTTATTTTTCATATTCATGAATGCTCAGTCCACAATTCCTGCCAGAAAAGGCTGGTGGAAATTTCAGGATCCGGCAAATCTCACATCTCCTGAACAGGGCTATGGACAGCCGTTAGTTCTTACAGGCTCCCATACTGCAGTCGAAGGTCCCTGGGCAGACAATCACGCTGTAATGATAGGTTCAGGCAGCTATTATAAAATGAATCATGGCATACAACCAAACGGAGGCGGAAACTATGTAAACGAATATTCGCTGATGGTTGATTTCAAAGTTCCTGCCCTTGGAGTATGGCATAGTTTCTTTCAGACTTCGGTAAATAATGGAAATGACGGCGATTTCTTCATTAACACTACGGGCAATATTGGTGTTGCAGCCGTCGGTTACAGCGATTACGCCATTGAGCCCGACCAGTGGTACCGGCTTGTCATTTCAGTAAAAAACGGTAACCATTTTACCTGTTATCTCGACGGAAAACCTTTTCTTTCAGGAATCACGCAAGATATCGATGGAAGGTTCTCACTTGAAAATCAATTGCTTGTTTTCGCCGATAATGACGGAGAGGACGGAGAAATAGTCTGCGCAGAACTTGCTATATGGAACCAGTCGCTCACAGCCGCACAGGCCATGGAACTGGGAGGTTATGGCCATGAAGTCAACCCGGTTGTGATGACAAAAGTGCCCTTTTTACAGCAGGAAGGAACCAATATGATGACCGTTTGCTGGCATGATATTGATGGCTCTGCAACCATTGTAAAATACGGAACCGATTCATTACTTACTGACAAACTGGAAGGAACGAATGAATTGATCAAGGAACCCTACCGTTGGCATACAGTTAAATTAACCGGACTTCAGCCCGGTACGCGTTATTATTACAAAGTAGGAAATGGCACGGCTTTTTCACGAGTTTATTCGTTCAAAACGTTGCCTGACAAATCCTACACGGGAAAGCTTAGATTTATCCTGCTTGGCGATACTCATTGCCCTGACAGTACTGCCGTTAACCATGTGCTTAAAACAGCACGTGAAAAAATATCTGAGTTATACGGACCGGATATAGAAAATCATGTAAATGGTATTTTCCATTCAGGGGATATTGTTGTTGATGGAAGTATACTTGAACAATATACAACTGAATTTTTAAGACCTATATCCGTTTTGTCACCCTATTTGCCAACCATGGCTGTAGCCGGTAATCATGAAGGCGAAAACAGCTATTTCTACAGATATATGAAACTGGATGATTATTCAGCATTTCCTCAAAACCCTGATCTGAATGAAAAAATATGGTCGATCCAGGCAGGTAATGGCTTGTTCATCGGCATGAATTCAAATATTACCGGAACCTACGGCAACCAGGAAATAAACTGGCTGAAAAGCAGACTGAATGAAGCTGAGGCGGACACTTCAATTGACTTTGTTTTTCTTTTTATGCATCATTTTCCTTATTCCGAATTATGGAACGTTTCCGATGAGAGTATTGAGTGGGTTAAAAATTCGGTTGTTCCTGTTCTCAAAAATTTCCCGAAAGTCAGGGAATTACACTACGGACACACGCATGGTTATGAAAGAGGAACACTACTGTCGAATAAGGAAGATGGCGATTTCAATATCATTTGCGGTGGAGGTGGCGGTGGAGGACTGGATCCGTGGGAATCGTCCGACAATCATGATTACAATGATATAAACAAATCCTTTAGCACCCATTTTTTCCAGGTTTTGGAGCTGGATGCATCTAATCACTCCTATAGTACGACTGTTTATGATGTCGGTAGTGAAGGCAACTGGAAGGACGGTAAAATCATGGATGTGATTTACAGGAAAAACGACCAGCTTGCTCCCCAACAACCGGTTATTGAAAATATAACGACCCGGAATGATTCATTGTATATTGCAACATCTGAATACAAGGGCGTTGATTCCCTGATGTCGTTACATTTACAGGTATTCAGGTCAAATCAACTGCTTGTTGATACCGTGCTTCAGGGAATGAATATTTATGGATTGAACCAGGGCTTGCCTGTAAACCGGAATGCTTCTGTCGATCTGAACCGTCTTGCTTTACCTGTGTCTTCGCTTGAAACAGGTTCCTGTGTATTTAAAATCAGATACCGCGATCATAACCTGAAATGGAGTGAGTGGTCGGCTGACTATAATGTGACATTGAATTCATCCGATGCCGCATCTGCTGATGGCCTTGGTTATATGCTTTACCAGAATTTCCCGAATCCGTTTGATGACAGAACTTCAATTACCTATTATATCCCTGAAAAAAGTGATGTAAACTTCAGAATTTTCGATCTGAAAAGCTCACTTGTCAAAACAATTGATGAAGGGATGAAAGAAAGAGGGCTATATACACTTATTTTAAAAGATGAGGAGTTCCCTACCGGAACCTTGTCCTACCAGATGATTACATCAAACGGCGTATTAACCCGAAAAATGGTGAAGAATTAAAATCGTTTGAGGTTTATTGTTTGAGGTTTATTGTTAACCAATACTCCGCCGTTTGCCTTAAAACCTCAAACTTCAAACTTTAAACCCAAAACCTCAAACCTCAAACTTCAAACCTCAAACTTTTTTATTTACTTTATAGTACATTCCAAAATGACATGAATAAACGCCTGTATACCCTGCTTATCAGTATGGTGGCTGCTTTGGGTGGACTACTATTCGGTTTTGACATTGCCATATTTTCAGGAATCATTCCGTTTATCCAGCCCTATTTTCACCTGAATGATGTGCAACTAGGGTGGACAGGCAGCAGTTTATATATCGGGTGCATAATCGGTTCGCTGGCAACAGGACAATTGACCGACCGCTTTGGCCGTAAATTTCCACTGCTCGTTTCTGCATTGATCTTTTCGGTATCCTGTATATTCACCGGGTGGTCACAAACTTACTCCTCCCTCATCATCTGGCGGATTATCGCCGGTATCGGTGTAGGCTCTGCTTCGGTGCTTTCACCGTTGTATATTGCCGAAATCAGTCCGTCGGACATCCGGGGCCGAATGGTTTCATTGAACCAGCTTGCCATTGTAACCGGAATCCTGCTGGCCTATTTCTCAAACTACATACTGGCTGATTTTGCCGATAATTGGAGATGGATGTTTACTTCCGGAGCCTTTCCGGCCGGGCTGTTCCTGATATGCACGCTATTCATTCCCGAAAGTCCGCGCTGGCTTATATTGAAAGGAAATGAAGAAAAAGGAGAAAGGATACTGACACGCCTGATGGATAAAGAAGCTGTGTCCAGGGAATTGCAGGAGATTAAAATTACAGTTGCCGGTGAAGTCCGGGGAAAAGTCAGCGATCTTTTTAAAAAGGGTGTGCGTTATATCGTTTTTATCGGGATTATCCTTGCCGTTTTCCAGCAGATTTCCGGTGCCAATGCGGTTTTCTTTTATGCCCCCATCATTTTTGAAAAAGCAGGAATGAATATCAAAAGCCAGCTTTTTCAGCAGATTCTGGTTGGATTTACGAATTTCATATTCACCTTTCTTGCGATACGATTGGTAGACCGGCTTGGAAGGAAAAAATTAATGGTCGGAGGCTCCTTCCTGATCGGACTCTGGCTTTTGATCATTGCTGCCTTTTTTCATTTCGGGTGGTTTAGCGGATTCGGGCTAACCCTCTTTGTACTGCTTTTTATTGCCACCTACTCCACAACCCTGGCGCCGGTAACCTGGGTGCTCATGTCAGAGATTTTTCCGAACCGGATAAGAGGTACAGCCATGTCGGTTGCCACAGGAACCTTATGGATATCCTGTTTTGCCCTGACGTTCGGATTTCCTATACTTTTCGGAAGCAACAATGGCAAAGGACTCCTGAGCCCGATGTGGAATTTCGTGCTGTTTTCAGGGATCAACTTCCTGTATTTCTTTATTCTTCTCAGAATGGTTCCTGAGACAAAAGGGAAAACACTGGAAGAGATTGAGATGGAACTGACAAAAAAATAGATCAAATGGATTTGATTGAATGAATAAAAGTTGTACATTTGCATACCAAACGGTCGGTTTGTGAACGAGACGAAAGAACATATTTTAAGAACTTCATTGCTCCTTTTTCTTCAGAAGAGCTACAGGGATGTTACCATGCGGGAGATCGTTGAAAAAACGGGAATGTCGAAAGGAGCTTTTTACCATTACTTTACCAGCAAAGAGGAGCTTTTTAAAGAGATAGTTACCCGGTTCATGTCGTCGGGGGCGGCAAATTATGCTGCTTTCAATAAAACGTCCCTGAAGAAGTTTTATGAAGACTACATCGATTCGCTGGATACTTCTTTGAAACAACTAAGCAACATGGTGGATGAAAAGGAAAGGGAGTCATTCAATTTTAATTTCTTTCTGATCCTCTTTGAGGCTGTTGGCCGTTTCCCCGAATTTCTTAAAATGGAATTACAGCAACACCGGAAAGATATTAATGCCTGGAAAAAAATTATAGCTGTTGCCAGGAAGACAGGAGAAATCAAAAGCGAAAACACGGACGAAGAAATTGCACAGCTTTTTCTTTTCTGCTCCGACGGTGTTTTTCTAAGGTTCATAAACAGTGATAAACCGGTAACTTTCCCGGATTTCCTCAGGTCGGCATTCAATTCAATATATAAGAATTTAAAAACCTGATTTTTTTTTATTATCCAACATACCGACTGTTCGGTATTATAATAAGATCTATGGAAGAAGTAATCAGAACGGATAACATCAGCAAATTTTACAGGGATGTGAAAGCGGTTTCAAATGTATCGCTCAACGTAAGGAAAGGAGAAATATATGGCTTCCTGGGACTGAACGGTGCCGGAAAGACAACCACAATCCGGATGCTGCTTGGCATGATCAAACCCACATCAGGCACAGCTTACATAAATGGCCAGAAAGTCAAAGCAAATAGTACGAATATATGGAAAGACACCGGTTACCTGGTTGAAATTCCCTATTCATACCCGGAGTTAACGGTGAGGGAAAATCTCGAAATCATAAGGCGGCTCCGCTTTTTAAATGACAGAAAGTCTGTGGACACGATAATGGAAAAGCTATCTCTGAGCCGTTATGCGGATCGGAAAACAAAAAATCTCTCACTTGGAAATGCACAGCGTCTTGGACTGGCAAAGGCACTTATTCACCAACCTTCAATTTTACTACTTGATGAACCTGCAAATAGTCTTGATCCTGCCGGTATTTATGAAATCAGGGAGATGATGAAGGACCTGGCATACAACCACGGGGTCACTCTGTTTATTTCGAGTCACATCCTTGGAGAAGTGTCGCGGTTTGCATCACGGATCGGGATAATTCACAATGGTCGGCTTATACAGGAAATCAATAGCAGTGAATTGGAAAAGTTATGCCGGAAACGATTGCTGATCAATACAGCCAATAATAAAGCAGCCACGGATTTAATGGTATCCAGGGGCATCCGCATAAACGAAACACCCGATAAGATGATTGAAATTTCAGACAACCATTTCATTGATCAGCCCGACAGGATGGCCGAACTTTTGGTTGGTAATAATCTCCCCCTCCTGCACCTGCAGGTCACTGAAGAAGACCTCGAATCCTATTTTCTAAGAACAATCAGTCAATCCAATTAATCATGAAAGCCCTGTCAATTCTTCGTGTAGAAATTCTTAAAGTTCAAAAATCAAAAATTCTTTTTATTACCGTCGGCTTTTTCATACTCATTCCGCTTATGATGGCTCTTATGATGTTTGTATCTAAAAATCCGGATATTGCGGCAAAACTCGGATTATTCGGAACAAAAGCCAAAATGTTTAATGAAAATGACTGGACAGGATTCGGAACGGTGATCATCCAGTCAATGGCCTCTGTTGGGTTCATCGGGTACGGGTTTGTCACTTCATGGGTTTTTGGCCGGGAACACTCTGACAGAACTTTCAAAGATATGCTATCACTGCCTGTCAGCAGATCATTGATAGTTTATGCTAAAATGACGGTTGCCTTCATTTGGTGCCTGATGCTTTCTGCCATTCTTTTTCTGGCTTCTCTGCTTTTCGGTTTAATGCTTGACTTGCCCGGTTTAACAAATCAGGTTGCCGTTCATTTCTCAAAAATGTTCTTTATGACTTCCGTTCTCACCCTGTTACTGAACCCGCTGATTGCTTTTCTTTCGGGCTACAGCAATGGTATTGTAGCTCCACTGGGGTTTATGATAGTAACCCTGATAATGGCTAATTTCGCCGGATTATTAGGTATAGGGCCTTATTTCCCCTGGTCAATTCCGGGTTTGTACTCAGTTGCTTCACATGATCCGGGGCTGCAATTACATTTTTCCAGTTATATGATACTTGCTGTCACTTTCTTTATAGGAATGGCTGGTACACTTTACTGGTGGAAAAATGCAGATCACAAATAACACCTGCAACCTAAAGTCATTTGATTACAACCCTGACAGGTCCTGCGGACTCTGTCAGGTTGTGATACCAGTAGGCACTATCAGGTTGTAATGATTCGGACCCCGAATACAGGACCGGCTGTATTGCGCTCATGGGCCCGGAATGTAACGGTAACCTTGTTCTTTCCATGGGTCAGTTCTGCAGGAATTTCATACCGGGTATCAGTAAACTGCCCCTCGGCCTTTCCTTTCATATCCTCAGTGGCGATCACTTTCCCGTTGACAAGGATATCAAACGTCTTGGCGCCAGGGAAACCACCCCAGTAGTCAACAACAAGAGCCACCGGTTTATCGGGTTTTACTTTCATATCGAATGAAAACCAACCTCCCCTGGATTCACGGTTTGCCCTTTCCTTGAAAAATCCGTTGGTTGAATTTTCGCTTTTGAAGTTATGATCCCGTTCAGGCTGCATTTCACCTGGCTGCACAAAATCAACTGTCTTTTCCTGTAATTCCTTTACATGGGCCATGTGTTCCTTATAGGAGGCCTCCCTCTTATTCCAGTCGTCGTATGTGAACAAATCCCAGTAAACGGTATAGTGGTTTTCATAGATCGAATAAAATGGCACCAGTTCCACATCACGAGGTTTTCCCACATTTTTCGTAAGAAATGTGTTTGTTTTGCCTGAAACCGGTTCAAGCCATCTGGCCGGATTGCGCTCTCCTGTAATCAAAACAGGCACATACAGCGGATCCGGAACATTCGGGTCCTCTTCGGGACCAAGAATTCCAGCCATTACAACCGGGCCATACAAAACAGCCACTCTGTCGGAATCGTCCGGCATGTTTTCAAGCCTGAGTGAGAACGGCATTTTAACTTCTACCTTATCACCTTTATTCCAGGTTCGTTTGATAGTCACAAAACTGCCCGGTTCACTCTTAATTTTAATTTCTTTCCCGTTAACCAGAATGGTAAAGCCTTCCTTTGCCCAATAAGGATACCGCACCTGTAGGGTGAATTTAACCGGTTTTTCACAGTCCATCGTGAAGGTTGTACCCTGCTCATCAGGAAACGCTGTTTTTTGTTCCACCTTTACGGCCTTATCCTTCCAGGTTACCTGTGATGCGATAAACTGGCTTACAAAAAGTTCTTCATCATTATGATAGTAGATATCCCAGCCGTATTTGGAATGGTTTTCCATTCCGGTGCCCACGCAACAGGTGAACCAGTACGGATCCTCAAATTCCTTTCTTCCTCCCATATCCAGCGAAAGATTGTATATCACACGCCCGTCTACCGGGTTCTGTGCCGAATGAATGTGGTTCAGAAGCATTCGTTCATACACATCGGCTTCAGCGGCTGATGCATCCCACATGAACAGGTGGCGTGTGAGTTTGAGCATATTGTAAACATTGCAGGACTCGGTTGTATAAGGCCCCAGCCTGTCGCGCAACTTATCGGCGGGACCGAAATATTCACTGTTGCCGTTTCCACCTGTTACATAAGAATGGTGATGCACTACCCTGTCCCAGAAGAATTCAGCTGATTTCCTTTCATTCTGGTCCCCTGTAAGTTCGTACTGGCGGGCCAATCCGATTAACTTCGGAATTTGGGTGTTGGCATGCTTACCCGGAAGAACATCTTTGCCGGCCAGCAGGGAATCAAGGATGGCTTTGTGATAGAATACCTGTGAGAGTTTCAAATACTTTTCCTCGCCGGTATCACCATAAAGATCAGCCAGGACCTCATTGATTCCTCCATGCTCGCAATTCAGCATTTTCTGTACTGAAGAGTCAGGTAAATCGTTCACTATCGTACCAATCCAGCCTGCAAACCGGGATTCCACTTCAAGCGCTTTCTGATTCCCGCAAAGTTCATAGGCATCGCGTAGCCCGGCCATCACCTTATGCATGGTATAGAAGGGTGACCATAAACCATTCAGATCAAACCCTCCGGTACGTATTTTCCCTTTTGCCACTTCATTTTCAAAAATCTTTTCACCGTCCTTGAAAGCTCCTATATAACCCAGTGGACTCGCTTTCTGGCAGGTATCCAATTCTGCAACGATATAATTTACCCTGTCGAGGAACTGCTTGTCTCCGGTAGTTTTATACATAAGCGCACAGGCACTCAGATAGTGCCCCAAACTGTGTCCGGCCAGTGTATTGTCTTCCCAGCCGTGATACTGTTCCGCTTTTTGTTTTAAACCTGCTTCACGGCGAAACCCTGCCAATAGCCTGTCAGGCTCATAATTCAACAATGATTTTATGTTTAGTTCCGTAGCTTTTTTAAACGGGCCGTCAAGCAGTTGCACATCGGTTATTTCGAAAGGAATCGCTCTGAAAGAGATGACTTCCCGGCCGCCGGTTTTAATTGTACCGGCTTTATTTGTGCATGATACCAGACAAATCACGCCTATAAGAAACGAAGATACTATTCCGATTGTGGTTTTCATAGTGTTATTGTTTTTTTGAATATACTGACCATTCAAGAATTCCCTGCGCTTTTTCAAAACCGATGAAGTTGAGACGGATTTTATTGGTGAGAATTGGTTTGAATGCTGTTTTATTGAACTGATCCGGTTTGATGGTACCGGTCTTTCGGGTACATTCCGTTTCCGGAATTTTTACAAATGTGCCTGCGGATTTATCCCAATAGGACAGAAAGCAGGAATCGGGCAATGTAATTCCCTGGTTGTCGTCCCACCAGTAAACTTCAGAGGTTCCTATGAACTTATCCTCCTTAAAATCATATTGTACCCAATTCCACGTGCCCACAGTAACGCCCTCTCCCGACCAGTTCCCGAAAGCACCGCTCCCCTTGTCTGCCGAGCTTCTGGGTTCTGTCAGATCATAGATGCTGTTCAGGCTTTCCCAGGAAGATACGTAATTGGTAGAGGCCTTATCCCCTGCATTGTCCTCAATAATGATCAGGCTGTCAGGTAATGGTTTGGGCTTACGGGTCGACAGCCAGACCTCCATTTCCGAAGGTCCCCTGTTATTCCAAAGGAAATAAGGAATGAGCTTCACTGTTTTTTCTTCTTTTCCTGAAATCGGGGTTGCGCTTGTTTCAATGACTTCGGTTCCCTGAAGAAGATGCGGTTCGAATACAGGTTTCATATTAAGCTTGTTCTTATAAACAAGATTGAGCACTTTGCCACCATTGTCAGGACCTTCAGCACAGAAAACAATAGGTCCGCGCTGTACAGCAATCAATTCACTGTCTTCCTTCAGGTTTTTATCCGAAATAATTTCATGGATTAACATTGACAGCGAAAGAACGATAACATCTCCCTTTTTCCACGTCCTTGAAATCAGGGCATATCCGTTTTTTATTTCAGGTTGTATTTGTTTCCCGTTCAGGGTAATTGTATAAGCATGCTGATCAACGTCGGTAAACCGGTAAAGGTTGCCCGGAATAGCTTCATTCCTTGCCCATCCCGGGATACGGACCATCAGCGTGAAACTTTGCTTTTCTGAAGGATTAACGGTGATTTCAACTCTTCCATTCCATGGATACCTTGTGTTCTGCCGCACTTCAATATTCTTCCCCTGAAGCTTGAGCTGAGCTGTATTCTTTGCAAACAGGTTCACATAAAGCCTGTCGTCTGCAACGGCATAAAAGTAGCCCGGTACCGACGGTATGAGCCGTGCCACATTTGGCGGGCAGCAAGCACAGCTGAACCATGGACTCCGCTGGTAGCTACCTGTTGACATAAGGGGATTGGGATAGAAGAACCGGTTCCCGGACAGGGATACCCCGGCTAACAGAGAGTTATACAATGTACGTTCCAATACGTCGATATATTTAGCGTCCCCGTGAAGCAGGAATAGCCGTTGGTTAAGATATACATTACCAATTGAGGCACACGTCTCGCAATATGCCGAACCATTAGGGAGACTGTATGGAATGCTGAAGCCTTCATTTCCTCCTGAAGCGCCAATACCGCCGGTAACGTAGATCTTCTTTGTTACCATATCCTCCCATATCCTGTCAATAGCTTTAATGTATGAAGGATCATTTTTTAGGGCAGCAATATCGGCCATTCCCGCATACATATAGACTGCTCTAACCGAATGACCCACTGCTTCTGTCTGCTCAACCACCTTTTTATCGGCCTGGCAATATTCTTCGCCTCCCGGACCTCTAACATCTAGGAAAAACTTGGCAAGGTCCAGGTACCTTTCATCCCCTGTGGCCCTGTAAAGCCTTGCAAGGCCAACCTCCACGATCTGGTGACCCGGATAATCTTCGATCTTGCCCGGGCCAAAATCACTGTCAATACGGTTGGCGGCCTTAATGGCAATATCCAACAGATTTCTTTTGCCGGTGGCCTGGTACCATGCAACGGCCGATTCAAATAGATGACCTAAATTGTACAATTCATGACTGAGGATATGTTCATTTACCCACCGCCTGTCACCGGCCCATTCATGGGGTGCCGTACCGTTTTTGTTTGCAATTGTGCGGTTGGTGTAAAGGTACCCATCGGGTTCCTGGGCCATACCAATAATGGCAATGACTGAATCGATAAATTTTTCGAGTTTGGGATCGGGAAAATAATGCAGCGAATAACTGGCCCCTTCAATCATTTTATAAATATCCGAATCGTCAAAAGGAAAATCAGAGGAAAAGTTGCCGGTTTTCAGGCCTGCCGCTATCTGAAAATTTAGCAGCCTGTTGGAAGATTTTTCAAATCCATGAGGAATCGTCACATCATGGTTTGTTTTAATTTTTGGAAGCCAGAATGAATCCTGGATATCGACCGATGTAAAGGGAACCGGTTGAATGGGATAATCATTTTTCTGCGACAATAACGCCTGATTCACGGAAAGTGAAAGGCAGATCAGGATCAGACACCATGCTGAATTTTTCGTTGACTTTATCATAATTACAAGAGATAAGGTTATTCAATATTGAAATTAAAATGGGCTGGTTTTATTCATCAGGTCCTGTATTTCATTTTCCTTTAATGCACTGTCGAAAAGTTGCATACGGGCAATGTATCCGGAAAAATTCTCGGATTCCTCTCCGGAAGAACCAATCAATATATCGCCGGCGGTTACGAAAAGGCTGATCGGTAGTTGTGCATCGGGGTTTCCATCGATATAAACCTTCTCCATCATGCCATCGAACGTTACAGCAACATGATGCCATTGATTGGCGGAAGGAACGGTCTTGTATGGCAGATCCACATAGCCGTCGCCGTGCGCAACAGCGCCGAAAGGACCGGAGCCGTACATCAGCGCGGCATAGGACGACTGTAGCATATTCTCGCGTGAATTCCATACCAACAGGCATTCACCAGGGCCTATTTCAGGGTTGCAGACCCACCCGGAAACCGTATAGGCTGAATTCCAGTCAAGGCTGGCCGGTGCTTTCTTACTTAGTCTAAGCCAGCTTTTCCCGTCAAAATAAATGGCTCTGATGCCATCTTTAACCATTACTGCCGGATCACCTGATTTCATGAAATCTCCGCCGAGAGTTCCGGGATTTAAAAATCGGTCGGGAATATTACCTGTTGGCAAAACTCCTGCATTCAGATCAACCAGCAGGCTGTTCGAAGTCAAAGCACCAGGGCCTTCCTGAACTTCCCTGTTCCTTATTTCAGGAACCGGGAACAGCTGATCATATACTTTTATATTCCAGATTGCTGCATACATACCGGCTTTTTCAGTGCCTGTAATGGTTATTCTCAGGTACCGGGCGTTGGCATCAAAATCATCAATCATAGGGCACCCGCTGCGTCGATTGGTAGTTCTATCCGAAAAAACTGACCAGCTCCGGTTGTCAGTCGAAAATTCAATTTTATACTGGTAGTAAAAAGTCGGGTATTCAAATTCAGTCATTATCCTTCTGACCTGCCTTACCCGGCCAAGATCAATTGTCAGCGATTGCGGGAGCATGCCGCTGCCTGCTTTCCACAGGGTTCCGTTATTATTGTCAACAGCGTATTCTGGCATGTACAAATAATCAGATGCATTGGCAAATGCAGTTTTACCGGCCACAAGATGATAACTTGAAGTGGCTGATACAGCAGTTTTATAGGCAACATTCATACAGGGTACCTGGTTTGGCCCAAGGTAACCAATGCCAATATGATCGGCATCGATCTTACGAATAGTGCTGTCATTGTCGAAAATCAGCTTATCAACACACACCTGTCTGAATTCACCGCCTGTGCTGTGCGGATAATCATGCCTGTGATATACGATATAGCTCTCGCCGCCTTCAGTGATCACTGAGTGATGACCGGGAGAATCAACGGTACCATCTGCATTCGATTCAAGGATAGGATTATTCAGTCCTTCTTGAAAAGGGCCACGGGGATTATAAGAAAAAGCATACCGGACGGTATAAGTATTTAACCGACAATCTCCGCTTGAATACATTAATACATATCGGCTGTTTTTCCTGAGAGCATAGGCTCCCTCGAAAGCATGCGGAATTTGTTGAAGCGGGATATAACCGGCCTCCTGAATGGTTGTCATATCGGCCCTGTCAAGAATGGCCCATCCCATGCCTTTGAAAGATGTGCACCATGTTCCGAAGTAGGAATACAGCGAGCTGTCGCTGTCCCACATAAACTGTGCATCAAGAGCCGGCAAATCCTTAATGCCTGTGCCTGCCGGAATCACAGGCCGGCCGTTGTTCAGCCGGATCCATGGGCCTATTGGCGTTTCGGAAACATACCCATAAATATTGCATCCCTGTTCGCAATTTCCCTGGTAATAATAATATCTGCCATCAGTACCCCTCACTAGATCGGGAGCCCAGCAATTGGTCAACCCTTCTGGAAGAGGAATATACAATTCCTGGTTGTACCAGTTCACAAAGTCCTTGCTGATCCATACCTGCGGCTCGCCTGATGCCAGCTTGACACCGTCGGTTGTGGCATACAGGTAATACAAATCACCGAATTTCAGGATGGTGGGATCAGCAAAATATCCCGGCACCAGTGGATTGCCATTTCCCGGGGCAGTGGCCTGTGTTTCCCCGGACTGCCAATTCCCGAATAACAATAATGCAGTAAGAATGAAAATCGGGTTCATCTTCAATCAGCAATAATAAAAGTTACTGAAACAGTTACCGTTTTAGTTTGGGTCCCAGTAGTATACTGGTATTGCATAAGCACAGTATGTTCCTCTCCAACGGAACAATAGCCGGTTTCAGCCCTCAACCCGCAGCTCCATTGTGTAAGGTTATCAAACACTTCAATATACACATGACCGTTTGCCCAGTACCCGGGGTTGTTGTCCTCTTCAAACCATCCGCCATATACCCCGTTTGTGTTATTCATACCCTCTGTGCCATCCGTTTTTAGGGGTACGATCCGAAGGTTTGGGCCATAAAGCAGGTCATGTGTTATTCCTAATTTAGATATCAGGTCGCTTTCATCAATATCAACCGTTACATTCTGAGCATATCCGAGTTGAAACGATAAGGTGTCGGAAATTGACATTTCGCCACAGTCAACCTTTACCGTTGGCACAGTTCCGTCAGGATAGCCGTTGATCACCGTTGTGAGGTAATCCACCCTGGATGAAAGCCATTCCTGCATCCTGGCTGTTTCTTCCGTGTAGTCCCTGTCAATCGGCCACCGTTCAAAATCTCTTGCAAGGGCATCCATAATGACTGCGTCGTATTTCTCCATGATCTTCCAGGAATGACTGAAAATCGAATCCTTTACTTCATTCCATCTTGATTTGTATTCCGAAACAAACTGGTGGTTCCTGAACATAAGCGTGAAGAAATCGGAAATCCGGTAACCGTTTGTATGATTGGAAGGATCAGTGCCCATTACAAGCTCCTGTTGATTAAAATAGTTATGACCGGTAACCATGGTTCCCCAGTCAAAATCAAAACCGGCATCAAAATCCCAGGCCGGACCGAATACATATTTTCCGTCAGTATCTTTATACAGAAAAACACTTCGCGGAGCATCGGTTTCCACATTATACACGAATTCTTCAAGGATCAGGTAATTGATGAATGACGGAATGTCGAGCAGTGCTGAAACTGCATTGTAATCATAATCGTTTATGGCAGTTTCAAGTGCTGCAAAATCATTCTTCACTGTTATCAGCTGGTCAGCCGTTGGTTCTTCAGGATATTTAACACAAACGGGAAGTTCGAAAACCGAGGAACGGAAATTATCCGTGGCATCCGGACTTAAATCGGGTCCGTCATCCAGATCCAGGCAAATCAGCCATGCCCCTTCACCGGCAATATTTACCCGGTTTCCACCCTGTTCCACCTGTTCGGTCAGCTGGTATAGTCCGATGTAATCTCCGTTGAGAGTTAATTCAACATACCGTGTATGATTTGTAAAAGGAATCCCCAGGTACCTGGCCACCTCAAATCCGAATGCATTCATGAGGTCGGTCGGATCGCGGTAATTTGCCAGCAATACCCAATCGCGGTTGCTTTTCATGCCAAGCAGGGACCATGCCATATCAAGCTTGATCCTGTAGGGCTTTTTATCGTACCAAAACCACGAAGAATTGCCCCTGCCCCTGATGCTGCCGGTTCCCTGGTAATCGGGGGCAATTCCGTTACCATTGATTTTAATTGAACAGGTGAGATAATCTCCGGATTCTTTGGATACAACAGGAGCATTACCGTCTACCTGGATGTTCATATTATAAACCCCGAATTCGACCGGAGTCACCGGGTCTTCAGGTATATCATGACCGGAATCGGGACGTTCGCAGGACAGAATCAAACCGAACACAGCGGGCAGGAGCAAAAGTCGGGTATCAGCCACCTTTAATCGGTTATTGTAATGTTAAACTCGAAAGTGACCTGATAGTAATTGCCGGTAGAGGGCGAATATACCATTGCCTGTTTGATATGATATACATCGCCGGCCGTGCATCGTCCGGGATGCTGACCCAGGGTGAAAACAAAGTTCTTCTCATCAAATTCAGAATATACTTTGTTAGATCCTGTTGTTCCGGAAGCCCACGCACAGACATTGCCGCTGGCGTCAAACCAATGGCCATAGCCATTTGCTGTGGTACCTGTAACCAGTGAACCATCACTGTTGACTCCGTAAAACTTGATTTTCTTTGATGAAGACGGTAATCCAGTATTTGATGTGATTTCGGTTGCACTTAATATATAAGCATAGCAAAGTTTCACCACATCAACCGAAACGGTTGCCCCGCTATAAGCTGCTGCATCAGCCGGAAATGAAACATCAAAAACGAAAGTTTCATTATGCGGGTGATCTTCTGGTGTAAAATCAATGTTGCCATACAGGTTGGTTCCTGTGAACTTAACTTTGTAAGGCCACTGTTCATCATTCGAGGCGTCTTCATCCCATGCATGTTTCCAGTAGCTTGTCGGTGCACCGCTTACAACAAACCAGAGTTTGCTGCAATTTGCGGGACATGTGAACGTGGCATTGCCTGTGCTCTGTGAGAACATGTCACTGTATATACGAGTACCGTCATCAAGCAGGGCTACATATCCGTATCTCCATCCGGCGGAGGCTATATTTACAGCGTTATAACCGGCAGTTCCTGCAATTCCTTCGAAACTGGCAGTAAGTTCTGTACCGCCTGCCGGCACATTCAGCCGGATCACATTGTACCCGTGATTCTCGGGACAATTTTCAGGAGCAACCTGCCAGTAACCGTCGACTGATTTGTTCATCAGGCAGCTATGGGCACCGATAAAGTTTTTGCTGTATTCACGAAAGGCATCCAGATCCCATGTAACCATCCTGCGAGCGTAATCAAACTGCTCATCATTGTATTCCGTAAGATTTATGCCGGTTATCCTCATATAGGCCTGGGCAGGATCTTCCTCTCCTGGTTCGCCTGATTGCTGCCACAGTTTACCTATGAAATCAATGCCGTGCTTGTCAGCCCAGTAATAATGAATAAAATAACTGGCATAGCGCTGCCATTCGTGGAAGGTGGAATGATAGCAGTTGTCGATATATACAGGGAAATCATAGGACGTAAAAATCTGTTCGGGATAGCTCTGGAACGACTGCCATTGCGCGGTCTGTTCCCAGAATGCATTGCCGCCGTTTCCTCCGAATCCATAACGCCAGCCTGAATTACCGCCATTATCGCAATACACCTGGTACTGGAAACTATGACCGATTTCGTGGGCTATAGTTGAACCAACTGGCTGACAGGTATTCGGACTTACCCACAGTGCACCGATTGTATTGTCGTACCCTGCTCCCGTGGCAAGCCATTCGGTTTGATAAAGCAGGAATATCATCATCTTATATTGATCCGTTTTAGAATGACCGGGAGTAATGAATTTCAGCGTATTGACATTCATATCATAAAACTCTTCGGCCTTTGCCAGCAGATCATCTATGTTAACCCGGTAGGCAGCATTGGGATAGTTAGTGGGAGTGATTTTTCCATATTCATCATACCCTTTACCCCAGAACACGATGAAATGTTCCGACTGCTTACTGCGGCCGTAATACCAAACACTTGTGCTTGTGTATAAATCCATATTCCTTAATTCCTGGGGAATATAGATTTTACTCACATCGATATCCCCTGGATCAATGGTTCCGCCCGAAGGTGCCTGTGTGATGGCAATCTCCTTTGTGGATGCGCCCGAGCGGATCGTAACAATGGCAGTGCGCGCTGAATCAACAGTGTTTTCCTCAACAGTAAAAGTTACGGTTATCATTTCATTGGCGGCACCATTTACAGGATCGGCGCTAACCCATTGCTGGCTAATCTGGCTGATAGTCCAGCTCTGATCCGATTTGATCCGTGCTGTAACTTCACCTCCGCTACCGGTAAGCGATATTTCAGTTTTTGAAATCGAAATATAGGCTTCTGTTTCTTCAGGATCTTTTTTGCAGGATGTGATCAACAAAAGGATCAAAAGAGATAAGGGAATAAAACATAAGCCAGGTTTCACTGGCTTATGTTTGTATATGTAATTCGATTTTCCGGTCATCGGGCAGGATTAGCAATTGTGACATTAATAATTACATCGTATTCTTTCAGGTTATCCGGGTTTACAAAAGCTATTTTTACCGTATAGGTTTCTCCCGGTGTAACACCGTCAGGATACTGACCCACATTGAACAGGGCATCGGCAATGATATAATTTGCATAGAGTCCGCAACCGTCATCTCCCCAGTTACATACATCGCCTGTAGTATTGAACCAGTAACCCGGAGCCTCGGCTGTGGAGCCTGCGATGTACAGTGAATCGGTTGAGGCGTCAATACCGTAAATATCGGCATCTCCGGGAGCGATTCCGATTGCTTCTGCAATGGCAAGTGAGTCAATTTCAACCGGTGTAGCCACATAATCATTGTTCTTGTCTACTGTAATATCATAGGTCGATGTACCTTCAATTGTGGTTTCCGGGTAAACTACCGGCGCCCCTGTAATGGTAACATGGATGACCACATTATATTGCTTGAGATTATCCAGGTTTACAAAAGCTATTTTTACCGTATAGGTTTCACCGGCAGTTACGCCATCAGGGAATTGGCCGATGTTGAAGAGCTCATCAGCAATGATATAGTTGGCATATAATCCGCAGAGGGTGTCTCCCCAGTTGCATACATCACCCAGTGTGTTAAACCAGTAACCTGGTGCTTCAGCTGTAGAACCAAGAATATACAATGAATCGGTAGTGGCGTTAATACCGTAAACTTCAGCATCGCCCGGGGCAATGCCTATTGCAGCAGCTATCGCAGCTGCATCAATTTCAACCGGAGTAGCGGTATAATCATTGTTCAGTTCGGCTTCTATGTCATAAGTAGATGTACCTTCGAGGGTTGTTACCGGGTAAACAAGGGGTTTCTCATCAGCAATTGTAATATTAAAAACAAAAGCCACACTGGTGGTGTCATATTTCATAGCTTCAACAATGCTGAATTTATCACCTACTGCCAGACCACCCGGCAAATGACCGATGTTGAATTCAAGTGTGGAACCCTCCAGCTTTTCGCAATATAGAATTTGTCCATTGCCCCATGTGGTAACATCACCATTTGCATCAAACCAGTGACCTAAATTATTAGTGGATGACGGATCATTTACTTCATATTTGGTCGACCAGTTATAAGCATAGAAAGTGATATCATTACCTGTCTGAACAAGATCAGGAGGATTTCCTTCAAGGGTACCCAGAGCAGCAACCAGTTCAGGAGTTGAAGCGTACTCAAACAACTCAAGTAGTTTTGCTGTATCTTTTCCCTGGACCAGATTGATGGTAACCGGCTCCCAGTTGTCGGAGTATGGGAGCACCACATCCTGGGTAAACACGTAATCCGCAGGAATAATCTGGCGGAGTGAATCCTGGCGCCTTTTTTCAGCCAGCTCCTCGTCAGTGTATTGATGTCTTCCTGTTACATCATCCTTTTCGCATGCAGCGAAGAATGAAATAATAATGGCTATAAAAACCAATGCTGGGAAAATGCTTTTTTTCATAGGTGTAGGTTTTATAATTTTATTTGATTTGATAGTCTTTAAATAATAACTACTGTTCGTAGCCCGGATTTTGCTTCAGGTTCATATTGGCATCCAGAAATTCCTGGTAAATCGGGTACAAATTTTTGTTCACGTCATCTGACAAAGCCACGGATGATGCATCATAGCAGAATCTTGATTTTCCGTTGTACACATTGCGTGAGCCATCTTTCAGACGGAATCGTATCAGGTCCTGCCTGCGGTGATGTTCACCCACGAATTCCCAGGCAAGATCATCGAGCAACCCTCCAAGTTCAATATCGGCTCCGCCTTCATGTGTGAAAACCTGTACATCATTTCCCTGCGTATCGTGTTGAGTCTCACGCAGACCGTAGTCATATCTGCTGCCGCCCTCAAGATCAGCGACCGTGCGAACTGCTTTAGCTGCATTGGTAGGAAATGACCGCTGACGAACTTCGGTTACAAGATCTGCCGCAACCTGCTTGTCCACACCCAATCGGAGCAGACACTCAGCCTTAATAAACATGGCATCGGCAAGACGGTAGAAACAAACATCCGTTCCGGATGAACCGGTTTGTCCTGAAACAATTTCCTGCTTCCAGAACCGGGCGCCTTCCATTTTGAAAGCTCCCGGGTTATCAATGCTGTGAACAAACACGGAATAATTGAGTGGTCCGTCGCTCGTGCTGATCGGTGTGGCTACCAGTCCTGCAGTATTTCCTGCAGCCACCAAATCATTGTACTGGTAAATGGTTATGTCAGTGCCATTATTTTTATATGAATACTGCGGACCGAACAGCCAGGTATCCGTTTTTCGCTTATCATCGGAATCGTATGTGTCAATAAACTGGGGCACTGCACAGCTGCCATCCCATGGTGCGGAATTATACAGGAATGTAGCTGCACTGGCAGAATGAAGGCATTTGTTGCTCAGGTAATTCGCTGATGCATATGTTCCGTCGAGCGGTATGGCGAAAATGACTTCTTTGCAGCCGCTTGCATCAGCCATAAACGGATCTTTATAATCCGGAGCCAGTTGATAAGTCGTATTGGCCATCACCTCATCCACTTCGGCTTCAGCTTTCTGATACCATTCGTTGCCGGTAAAACCTTCGGTCTCATTGCCATAGAACCAGGCATTGTGATTAAGGTAAACTTTTGCAAGCGTCATGCAGGCCACATAATAGTTCATGCGGCCATATCCTGACGTTTTAACCAGGTCGGCCTTAGCAGCTTCCAGCTCTGAAACTATAAAGTCATATACAACAACCGGATCTTCCTGTACAGGCAGAAAACCTGCCGGAATGTCAGATGAAGTGATCAGGGGAACGTTTCTGAAAATATCAAACAGAATGTAATAGTATAGCGCCCGCATGGCACGGAATTCGGCCACTTTTTCCTTCTTTGCCTGGATTTGTGGCATATCAAGCAGTTTATTGCAGTATCCAATGCCTACATAAGGATAGTACCATGTCTGGTAGAAATGGCCGATGGAGGAATTATAGGTATGCTTGTGCATCAGGATGTACTGGGCGCCCCATCCAACTCCCGGACGTAAAGGAGTCATCATCAGGTCGCCGCTTTCCTCTGATTGATCAAATAATCCTTCCCAGGCCCAGTAGGTGTAGCGCAGGTTTGTATAAACCGGTCCCGACATGCTTTCGATTTCTTCATCGGTATACGAAATGTTATCTTCTGATAGCGAACTGTAAAGGTTTTCATCCAGGTCGGTACACGATGCAAACACCAATACAAGGGCTATAAAGGCAGTGTATATATAGTTATGCAACTTCATAATGCGTACTATTTAAAGTTTATATTGGCGCCGATTGTAAAGGAGCGGATGGTAGGATATTTATCCCTGCCGTCAATTCCGAGCGAATAGATATCGGCATTGCCCAGTTCAGGATCGAGTCCTTTATATTTGGTAAGGCATAAGAGGTTTTCACCAGAAAGGTAAATACGGAAATTATCGACAAACTTCAGCCGTGTGGTATTGAAGTTATACCCCAGGGTAACGTAGTCAATTTTTACGAAGTTTCCGTTCTCATAATACCAACTGACAATGGTTTGCGACTGGGCAGGCGACATCAGCCTTGATTCCCCGGTTTTATTTCCATTTTCATCAATAATGGGAATGGGATCAGCGGCAGATTCAAGCCTGTTATAGGATATTGAATTGTTCTCATAAAACATGCGCTGTTCATTTACAATCTGGAACCCCAGCTGTGAGCTCATCTGTACATTCAGATCAAATTTCTTGTAACGTACAAAATGATCCCAGTTGAGATATAGTTTCGGAATTGCAGAAGCGCCGAGCCATTGCCTGTATGAACTTTCAGCGGTAGCCATTGCAGCGGTAAACTCTTCATATTTGCCGGTGGCAGGATTCTGTATCATCCATAAACCGTTTTCGGACAGACCCTTCGTTTTCAGGCTATAATAGCGGCCAAAATGCGATCCCACTTCAAGTCTTTGTGTAGGAAGAGAAACCGGATCCCCGGCCCAGCCATTATCCTGGAAATTATCCGTTTTATACAGATCATTGGATAGGCTGACAACCTTATTACTGTTATGATATGCCGTAAAAGTAGTAGCGTACTGCAGGTCACCCCGCTGAATAGCAATAGCCTTTATCATAATTTCAACACCGCGATTCTGCATTTTTCCCGCGTTGGCATATGTGGTGGTAAACAAGTTGGGTGGTGACGGAACCTTGTAATAATAAAGCAGATCACTTGATACCTTGTTATAGAAATCCACAGATCCGGTAATGCGTTCTCCAAGAAGTCCGAAATCGAGACCAATATTGAACTCAGCTGATTTTTCCCATTTCAGGTTTGGATTGGGATTGGAAATCGCTTCAAGGCTGGGTGCCCATTCTCCTTTGCTGTTCAGGTAATACCCCCATGAAGAGGTGTTATAATCATAAAGGACAAGTGATTTATACGACTCACCGGCAATGATGCCGGTTACGCCGTAACCCATACGCAGCTTAAGGTTACTGATCACATCAAAGCTCTTCATGAAATCTTCATTGCTGATTGTCCATCCTGCCGAAACAGCAGGGAACATACCCCATTTGTGATTTTCACCGAATTTTGATGATCCTTCGTAACGAACGCTGGCCAGGATGTTGTATTTATCTTTGAATCCATAAGTTACCCTTCCGAAAAATCCGATCAGCCGGCTGTCCTGTGCACCGCTTCCCATACCTCCATCGGGCTTCTCTTTATTCTTAAGAGCAGCGCCCATGTAAATATTGTTATACAGGTAGGCATCTGTGGGGAAGTCATAATTTGAAGCCGACATGGATTCATACTTATCATACTGGTAGCTGTAACCCACCAAAGCGGAAATATGGTGAATGTTCTGTACCATCTTTTCATATTTGGATGTGACTTCAAGCTGATTCGATTCGGAATAATGGCTGCCTTTTGAGGCATACCCTTCAAAGCCGGCAGTTTTCCATGTATAATAATTCCGGGTTGTATAAATTTCGGAATTCCCGTTTGACCGGTTGGTGGATACTTTAAGGTTAGTCTGCCATCCAGAGATTGGTTCAACAGTGACGTTTCCTGTAAGACGAGTCCATTCACTCTTATAATCACCGACGTTTTCATAAATCATAGCCACCGGGTTATAGTACTGGAATACCGAAAAATCCTCATAATACTTCCTGAGAAGTGGATCATTGTCGACATTGTAAATGGGCTCCGTGGGATTGCGAATTACGGCCTGGCGATAGATATTATTAACACCGCCGTTGCCTGCATTGGTCACATCATTTTTATGGGTTCCCTTAACCAGGTTGAAATTGATTTTAACTTTATCATTTATAAGCCAGTGACTGAGGTCAAACAACATCTTCATTTCCTCGTTATTTGATTTCTTAATGGTCCCTTCTTCCTGGCGATAAGAGAAATTTGCGGAATAGCTTGTCTTAGGAGTACCGCCTGTGATGCTTAAACTGTGATTCTGGGTATATCCGATCTGTGATACGGCTTTAAGCCAGTCTGTATCCCATCCCCTGTCCTTTAAAGCGGTCTTTCCGAAAATAACATCCGTTGGATCCATAAAATCAGCCACTTTATAATAATTCGACATGGTACCGTAGGCTGCATAGGTCACCTTAGTATCTTCCATGCGTTTTCCTGAATTGGTTGTAATGAGTATGACGCCGTTTGCACCGCGGGTACCATAAATGGCGGCTGCGGAGGCATCCTTCAATACATCAATTGACACAATGTTTTCAGGGGCAACGCTGTTGAGTGACCCTTCGATTCCGTCGATGAGAACGAGGGGGCTGTTGTTGGCAAGCATACTGATGATTCCCCTGAGTCTGATAGTTGATTCAGCATTGGGGTCACCCGAACCCTTTGTAACTGTGAGTCCGGCAACCTTACCTTTGATCAGTTCAGCGGCATCCTGGATATTTCCGGCCAGAAAGTCTTCCTTTTTCACATTGGTGACAGCACTAGTCACATCGGCTTTACGCATGGTGCCGTACCCGATCACCACAACCTCGTCAATCTCCTTTACAGAACCTTTAAGGGCAATATTAATGGTTGTGCTTGATCCGACAGGAATTTTTTGTGCTTCCATGCCGATGTAAGAGATCATAAGGATTTCTCCGGGAGAGGCATTAATGCTGAAGTGTCCTTTTACATCCGTGATGACACCCCGGTTGGTGCCTTCAATCATAACGGTGACGCCAATCAGGGGTTCGCCGGTGGCCGCGTCTGTGACCGTTCCGGTTATAGTCTGCTGTTGTACCAGTGATTTGGGAGTGATTACAATCAGGTTATTGTCGAGCACTTTGTAAGTCACATCCGATGCAGAAAGCAGGGTATCCAGAATATCTTCGATACCTGTTTCCTTTAAATCAAGGCTGACTTTACGGTTTAAATCAGTAAAATCTTCATTATAAAAGAAGCGGAACTCGGTTTTTTCCTGGATAAAATCCAGTACTTCCTTGACGCTCTTGTCTGTCATGGTAAATGACATGGTTGTCTTCTGGGAGTAAACAGAGGCTGAAATCTGAAACATCCCTGCGAAGATTAGGATCAATACCAGTTTCATAATTAGGAGTAGTTTTTTCGTAAAGGGGCAAAGTCCCTCAATACAATTCTTGAAAGGATTTTTCATACATTTGTATGGTATTAAGGTTGATAATACTTCAGTGTGGCCGCGAACCCAGAGAAGTGTTTGTTAATCTTTTACAGTCACGCTCAGGCTTCGGCAAAGCGTGACTTTTGTTTTAAAGAACCGGTTTTATTTTTTCATTCGTTTAAGTTTAGGTTAATAGTATATCAGGGTTGAATTTTCATCTAGGGAGTCATTATACCTTTATACTGGTTCATTACCTTCTTATCTTCATAAAGCTTCACCTGCTTTCCGGCAATTTCGTAACGGATAGGAGCAGTGTATTGTATGGCCGACAGCACTTGTTCCAGCGATTCTTCAAGCAGGATACCGGTGAAAGCATAATCTTCAAGATTCTTGTCCATAAAATGAATCTCTACATCATACCGCCTCTCCAGCTTGGTTACCAGTGAACTGAGCTTTTCATTCTTAAAAAGCCAGCGGGTGTCTTTCCACGAAGTATAAAGTCGGGTATCGGCCACATTGCTGACCTTAACCGGTATCGACGCGAGCTGAACAGCTTGTTGCATCGGTTTTGTAATGTTCTGTTTTGCCGGACCCTGAACGGCAAGTTGTCCGCCTTGCTTATGAAAAACTGCGCTTTGTTTGGGTTTAAGAATAACCGGTTTATCTTTCTTATTTTCAGCCAGGTCATCAATGCGCACCACACCTTCTTCCAGAGTGGTTTCAATTGTGCCTTCATCATGATAAGCCTTAACATTAAAAGCAGTTCCAAGAGCAGTAACTGTAATATCGGAGGTGTAAACTTTAAATGGCAGGTGTTTATTCTTGCTTACTTTGAAGTAGGCTTCGCCATCCAGGTATACCGTCCGGTTTGCCGTTCCGTAATCCACGCCATACCTGAATTTTGTTCCTGCATTAAGCCACACTGTTGTGCTGTCCGGAAGGATAATGAATGATCTGGAGCCTTTTGGAGCCGAAGTTTCAACAAACAACGCAGGGGCGGCTGATTTTTGAGTTCTTACCAGGTAAAAGCTGCCTGCCACAGCAAGGGCAACGAGGACTAACAGGGCAGCTGCTATTTTATAAACGGATGATAACCTGAGGCGGACCTCCTTTTGAGGAAGAGGCCTGATCCCTCTTTCCGTGATTTTTTTACGGATTGCCTTTAATGCGGATTGTGAATCAAAATCTGTTTCGGATGAGAAATAGGAAACATGATTTAATTCGCCGATTTGCCTGAAATGAGAGAGGTTCTCTTCATTCTGGCCAATCCAGGCAAGCAGGTCATCAGCTTGCGATTGAGTTAGCCTGTCGTCATAAAAACTAACGATGGCTGCTTTGATAGATTCCGGTACTTCCAATTTTGTGCTTTTTTGTTTTCAGAAATTAAGACACAAAAATGGACTGCCGGTATTACAGAAT
Organism: Bacteroidales bacterium; assembly: GCA_035299085.1. Lineage (NCBI taxonomy): Bacteria > Pseudomonadati > Bacteroidota > Bacteroidia > Bacteroidales > Bacteroidales bacterium. The sequence goes on from DATGXG010000024.1 coordinate 70,353, forward strand.
AAATGTAAATTTTACAAATAATCTTTCAGCGCTTCTCTCAATTTGATGAGCGCTCTGTATATCTGCACTTTAACTGTGTTCTCTGAAATGTTGAGCTGTCGGGCGATTTCACGGTGGGATAACAAAAGTTTTCGGCTCATAAGGAAGATTTTGCTGCATTCTTCGGGAAGGTGACGAATGGCTTCAGCGATCTTGTCCTGCAATTCTTCCTCCATCAGCTTGATGTACGGCGATTCTTCCGGTACATGAGGATAAAGGTTATCCAGTTTTTCTAACGTTTCAGGATCATTAATGCCGGGTTTAATGCGGTTCCTGGTAATGTAATTAATACAACTGTTGTGCACGCTGCGTTGCAGGTATGCTTTGAGGGAAGTGTTAACTGAAAGCGAACCGGGCTGTTCCCATATTTTAAGGAAAAGGTCAGAAACAAGATCTTCGGCAACGGAATCAGAATGAACAAACCCCCGTGCAAGCCGGCACAGGTCGGAATAATAAGTAAGGAAAAGCATCTCATATGCCCGGTAATCACCCTTTCTGATGGCATCTACCAGGAATTGATCCGCTTTTGAAAGCATTTTTCAGAGATTAAAAACAACCAATTTACCGATTTTTTTGATTTAACCATATGTCATGCATGGCGTTTATCCTGAGTTAGCCGAAGCAAGTCGCAGCATTTTTTTAATTCCTTGCGTACCCCGGTGACCAGTCAACCTTGGCCGCCGAAGTTTCAGCGGAGGAGGCAATCACTAATTACTAATCACTAATTACTAATCACTATTTTCGAACTCTATTGAACTTAAATTGTTTTAATTTAGACAAGTACTTCTTAAACAACTTTACATCGTATTCCAATGAAAAAGTTTAATAAATCAGTATTGGTGGTTCTGCCGCTGATCCTTGTTGCCTTATTGGCTGCAGCATTCATTTCTCCTTCGTCTCACACTTCCGGAAAAGCATCCATAACGGTAGTTGCTAAATCGGATACCTTGCCGGCCGACATTAACGCATTTGTACAGAACTCCTGTACCGCCTGCCATGCCGATGGTGGTAAAGCTCTGGCCATGTCTAAACTGAATTTCTCGGAATGGAACAGTTACGATCATGACAAAAAGGTAAAAAAAGCAGGAGCCATGGCCAAAATTCTCGAAAAAGGCTCCATGCCTCCGAAATCCTTTCTTAAATCCCATCCTGAAGCAGCACCCACGCAAGCACAGGTTGATTTGGTGAAGAACTGGTCGAAGGAACTTTCGAAGGAGTAATTGTATTCGGAAAAAGCCGTCATTGTAACGTCCTGCCTGTTCGGGCAGATTGCTTCGTCGCAATTAATATTTACTATAATCATTAATTATCAGGCTCCTCGCAATGACGGGGCTTTACTCCGTCTTCACCGAATCCGCCGGATCTGCCGATGCCGCCCTGTACGATTGAATAGCAACTGTTAGCAGGCCTAATATTAGTACGCCTGCACCCACGGCAATAAAATGAAGAATACCAGGTGGCTGTTTATACACAAAACTTTTTAGCCATAAATGAATGCCCACGATGGACACCGGAATGGCTATCATAATCGCAATTATTACAAGCCATGTGAATTCACGTGAAAGGATCAGGATGATATTGCTCCCCGAAGCGCCCATTACTTTCCGGATGCCGATTTCCTTTGACCGTTGTTCCACTACATATGAAGCAAGAGCGAAAAGACCCAGGCATGCTATAACTACAGCAATTATCGCAAATGAGGATATAATGCGTCCGGTGCGGTTTTCCGATTCATACATCTGTGCATAGTCTTTATCAAGGAAAGTATAATCCAGGGGATAACCCGGATTAATTTGCTGCCATGCCCTTTCAATCTTTTTAACCGCATGATTCGTTTTGGCAGGCTCAAACCGGAAAGCTACTTTTTCACCTGACCTGGCGAGCGACATTCCAAGCGATCCAATATTTTCATGGAGCGATTCCCAGTTAAAATCGGCTACAACACCTATAATATGCATGGTTCTGATCAGGTCTTCGCTCATTGTCGAATCAAATGCTCCCTCATATACCTGGATTTCCTGTCCAACCGGATTATCAAAATCAAATCGACGGGCGGCCCTTTCATTCAGAATTATTGCTGCGGAATCGCCGGGTATGCCGGCCGAAAAATCCCTGCCTGAAATAATTTTCATCCCCATGGTTTTGATATAGTCTTTATCCACTGCCCATATCTGCATATTCACTGAAGCCCCTGGTGTGCGGTTGCCTTTTTTCCAGAAAGTGTTATTATTCCGCAATGAATTGGCAACCGGGAAAAAGCCTGAAACCGTTCCGGCTAAAAAGGTTTTATCTTTCAATACTTCATTTTTGAATTGAATTGCATTTTCTGCAGGCATTCCTGCGACATCAATTGTAATTACTTGTTCCTTCAGGTATCCTGGCTTAAAATTCCTGATGTAATTCATCTGCCTGTAAACCGTAATGGTTCCGATGATGAGAATAGTCGAGACGGTGAACTGGAAAACGACAAGAAAACTTCTTACCTTTCTTCCCCTGTTACCTTTTGAGATCTTACCTGAAAGCATGGCAACCGGTTTAAACGAGGAAAGCACTAAAGCAGGGTAAACTCCGGACATGCAACCAATCAGAACACCGCCTGATAATATCGTAATCCAGAACTGGGTATTTGAATATGGCAATTCGAGTGATTTTCCTGAAAGCAAATTAAAATAAGGGGTAAGTGATTGGGCCAATAAAACGCCTATAATCACGGCAATGAGCGTAACTATTACAGATTCAGCCAGGAATTGCAAAACAAGATATCTCTTTTCAGAACCCATTATCCTTCTTATGCCCACTTCCCTTGTTCTTTCGGATGAAATTACCGTAGACAGATTCACAAAATTGATTACAGCTAACAGCATAATTAAGACTACAGCAGCAGAGAATATATATATATACCGGATGTCGCCATTGGCTTCAAATTCCGCTTCTATATCAGAGTGTAAGTGTATTTGAAGAAGTGGTTGCAACACTTCCTCAACGAAGGTTCCTTCTTTGAATAACTGATCGATGGTTTTACCCATAAATGCAATCGCCTGCGGTTCGGAATACCTGTAATACAATTCATTTATCTTCTTTTGTAACCCTGCTGTATCAACATCCTTTTTTAACAGTATGTATGTAATATATGTATTGCTCAGCCATTCATCAGTTTTGCTTTCATCCAGTCCTGACATAGCCAGCATCATATCAAAATGGAAATGAGAAGCCGAAGGAATATCCCTGTAAACACCTTTGACAATGTAAGGCTGTTCTCCGTTTATGATGAGCTCTTCCCCCATCGGATCCTTGTCTGAAAAATACTTTTTGGCTGCAGATTCGCTAAGAAATAATGCGTTCGGATCGCTTAGTGCGGCCGAATTTCCGTTTATAAGATCTATCGAAAAAATATTGAATATATCCGGATCGGCATATATTCCTTTAAACTCCTTGTAATGCTTTTGACCGCTTTTTACAAGGAACATCCCCCAGGGTCTGAACCGTCCGGCTTCTTCAATACCGGGTATTTCATTGCGTAAAACCTCAGCTATTGGCGGTGGACTTCCTGTATAAAATGCTTCGGTTCCGCCGAATTTCACAAAGCTTATTACCCTGTAAATCCGGTCGGCTTTTGAATTAAACGTATCATATCTCAGTTCATTCAGGATGTAAACGGAAATAAGAATTGCGCAGGAAATACCGATTGACAGGCCTGTTATACTTATGAATGTGAAAAACTTATGCTTCCGAAGATTTCTTAAAGCAACAAGAATATAATTCCGGATCATTTCTGTGCCGTGTTTGGGTTAAACGGGTTAACAATGAAACAGAAACGATCGGTGGGGAGAAACGTTCAAATCCGGATGCCGGATACCGGATGGTGACCCGACTGCTTTATTCCTTATGGTGGATTACACGCGACCAGGTAGGTTCAGTGTCATCATTTTCGTAAACGTAGATCGTTGTATTTATTGATTCATAAGTAGTATCACATATCTGGGTAACGGAATCACAATTCACAACATAAGCGTTTTCAAGAAAGATCCTGTAATCGATTTCTCCTGTTTGTGTTGAAGTAAATATCCTCGATTTCTCTTCGGAATTCCAATCCCCGTAAGTCCAGCCTGTGTTTTCCTGGAATGCCGGGAAAAACCAACTGGATCCGACAATCTTTACTTTTAAATTAGATCCCTCAGGCAATATGGCAGCCAGTGAAAATATTCCTTGAGTTGAAAAAGAAATTGTATTGGTTGTATCCAGCAGATTAAGTCCATTGGCCCCTGATGCAGGATATGTTATAAATGCAGTATATTCAAAATCGCTGTTTTCAATAAAATTCTGGATATAACTTTCGAAATCAGGAACAGCGGTATTCATCCCTAATGCTTCATAACGGTTTTCCAGGTTTGCCCTGATCACACCGGCATCAATATTTCTGGCGTTGTTTATAAGTTGAGTTCCGATTGAACTGCTGTTAAGAATACCGTCCTCACGAATATCCGTGCTAATATTGGCTATCAGTTCAGAAAGATCCGAAACCGAAAGATATCCCTGGAGAATCACAGAAATGGCAAGTAAAATAGCATTATCTTCGCCTTCTTTGGTAATATCCAGTGACTCAGAGGAAGACATGTCCGGTTTTTCTATTTCAAAGATTTTCAATATCTCTGATTGTGCTTGTTTCTTAGCTTCATTAAACGTTTTGCCATTATGGATTAAATAAAGAACACGACTTCGTTCCAGGTGTGATAAAATATTAATGTTTAAACTGGTTCTGTCTGTTAAATCAGAAAGTGCAAAGAGGGTTAGCTGAGAAGACGAATTCTCATTCGTCACTTCATTGTAATAATATCCATCGGCTTTTACTTCCACAAAAGGAGAAGCCAGATCAATGTTATATACTTCAAAAGTACCTTTATTATCAAGTATCTGGGCGTTGAAAGTTCTGCCGGTGGCACTGAAATCACCGGATAATTCGGAAAGGATTAATGCAGTTCCATTCAGATAAGGACCCTTTTGAACAAAACCGTTCAATTTATCCAGGGTAAGTTCTTTATCATTACTTTTTTCAGGTTCGCAGGAAAGCAACACAATAGCCATTAACAAAAGAACGTAAGATTTCATGGTGGTTTTCAATTTATTGTTTTGGTACTGAAATATACGAATTATTTGTCCACCGGGTTATAACAAGGCACCGCTTTGCCAAAAAATCATCTGCTCATAAGAATATTATTCGGATTTCAAAGATTCCACCGGATTTGCTGCCGCGGCACGAAATGATTGAAAAGCAACAGTGAGCCATGATATCAGCAATACACCCAATCCGACCGCTATGAAATGCAGCACTCCGGGGTGTTGCTTATAGACAAAGCCCCGAAGCCACAGGTTAATGCCATAGACAGCAACCGGCAATGAGATAAGAAACGCTATCAGCACCAGCACGGTGAATTCCTTTGAAAAAATGAAGATGATATTCCTTTCTGAAGCACCCATGACTTTCCTGATTCCTATCTCCTTTGATCGCTGCTCTGTAATAAACGCAGCCAGTGCAAAAAGTCCGAGACAGGCAATAAGTACCGCCAGTATGGCAAAAGAAGTGACTATCCGTCCGGTCCGGGTCTCCGCATCGTACATCCTGGCAAAATCCCTGTCGAGGAAGGTATAATCAAACGGGTAATCCGGATTTATGTTTTTCCATTTTTCTTCCACAAGGCTCAATGCATGCTTTGTATCTTCCGGTTTAAACCTGAACATAACCTTATCGCTTGAATGCCCGAGATACATGGCCAGTGAACCAATACTGTTATGAAGAGATTCCCAGTTAAAGTTTTTGACAATCCCGATAATATGGAATGTTTTTACATCCGCTTCATTTATTCGATTATCAACAGTACCGTTAAATACCTGGATTTCTTCGCCCAACGGATTCTTAAAACCAAATAGCTCTGCGGCTCTCTCATTCAGGATGATAGCTGAAGAATCGCTCGGAAACTCCTTTGAAAAATCTCTTCCCGAAACGATTTGCATCCCAAGGGTCCTGATATAATCATGATCAATTTGCCATGATTGCATATTCACTGAAGATTCCGGTGAACGGTTTCCCTTTTTCCAATAGGTGGTATTATTCCGGTTTGAATTAGAAACAGGCAGGAATCCCGAAATGGTACCTGAAACAAACGACTGGTCGGCCAGCACCTCATCCCTGAATGTAGATGACTGGGTTTGAGAAATGCTACTGGCATCCACAATGATGACCTGTTCTTTTTCAAATCCCAGTTTGAAATGCTGAATGAAATTCATCTGGTTGTAGACGGTGATGGTACCCAGTATTAAAATGGTAGAAATGGTGAACTGAAAAATGACAAGACCGCTTCGTATTAGTCCGTTCCGGCTGCCGGCAGAAAGCTTTCCGGATAACATGGTAATGGGTTTGAAAGCCGAAAGCACCATGGCGGGATAAAGTCCGGCAATGGAGCCTATCACGAGGCCTGCAACAATAACCAATAACCAGAAAAGAGGATTCAGATCCGGTATTGAAAGTGATTTTCCTGAAAGGGAGTTGAAATAGGGCATCAGCAGATTAGCCAAAATAACACCAATAATAACGGCAACCAGGGTAACCAGGATGGATTCGGCCAAAAATTGGAAAATCAAAAATTTCTTTTCGGATCCCATTACTTTTCGTATGCCAACTTCCCTTGCCCTGTCGGCGGAGCGTGCGGTTGAAAGATTCACGAAATTGATAATGGCCAACAGGAGAATGAATATCACAACCGCTGAGAATATGTAAATATACCGGATATCGCCGTTCGCTTCAAACTCTACAAGTGCGTCCGAACGCAGGTGTATGTCGAGCAGGCGCTGTGGGATTTCTTCTACGATAGTTCCCTGTTTAAACAGCTCGTCAATAGTTTTGCCGGTAAAAGCAAGTGCCTGGGGACCGGCATATTTATAGAAAAGGTCATTGATTTTTTTCGGAACAGCCTTTGGATCGGCGCCGGGTTTCAGAAGATAATAAGTCTGGAAATTATTGCTGAGCCATTCCCCGTTCTTACTCTCATCAAGGCCGCTCATGGCAAGCATCATGCTGAAGTGAAAATGCGAATTCCGGGGAATATCCTTGTAAATGCCGGTGATTGTATAAAGCATATTGCCATTCAGCACAAGGGTTTTATTCATAGGATCTTCCTTTCCGAAATACTTTTTTGCCGCGGATTCACTGATCACCATTGTATTAGGCTCCTGCAGAACAGTGGCGAGGTTACCTTTAACGAGGGGTATTGAAAAAATATTGAACACATTGGGATCGGACCACACCGCCTCAAATTCCTTGAAGCTTTCCTTATCTTTTTTTACAAGGAACATTCCCCATGACCTGAAACGGGTTGCATCTTCAATCTCCGGGACTTCTTCACGGATGACAAGTCCGAGTGGCGCAGGGCATACTGCATAATGCGCATCATTTCCCCCGAAGTTAATGTGACTGATCAGCCTGTAGATCCGGTCGGCTTTGGTGTTATACTTATCATAACCGAGTTCGTCGATTACGAATATGGATATCAGGAGTGCACAGGCAATTCCTATAGAAAGTCCTGTGATATTGATTATGCTGAAGAATTTGTGTTTCCTGAGGTTTCTCAGCGCGATTAAGAAGTAGTTACGGATCATCTTTAACCTTTTTGCAGTTATATACTATAGACGCTGCAAAAACGGTTTAGATGCATATCAGGAGAAGAAATATTAAGATTACGAAACCAAAAATACTGGCTACTCTGAAATTACAAACTTAATTCCTGTTTCTTTTTTGTTATTTTGAAATGTAATGTAATACATACCTTTGCTCCAGTTCTGAACTATAATTTGTTGAAGACCCGGTGTCATCTTCTTACGAAAAATCGTTTTCCCTCCCGCTAATTCAACAATTGAAATTATTCCTTCTTCTTTAATATTAATATTTATATTCTCCTTAACAGGATTCGGGAAAAGTTCCATAACAGGTTCTCTGAAAATGATATCCGTTGATACAGGGTTTAGTTCAATATTCAGATAAATATTCTGAGGCAGACTTTTACATAGTGTGCTCGTATTTGTCAGGATTAAACTGTAAAGACCTTGCATTTCAGGTACCACATTTTGCAATATCAGGTTTTGACTTTCCGATATTAGGTTTCCAGGTCCTGTCCATTGATAGGATACTCCTTCAATAAGCGGGGTCGATAACACTACTGTATCTCCTGAATAAACCGGTTCGTTGTATGAAATTACGGGTATACCCGGTAGTTCATTGACAATTATTGAAACGGAATCTTTATTACTGTAACAGCCCGAATTATTATCTTTAAATCTCAGAAAATAGAATCCTGAATGGTTAACGGCTGCAGGTGCAATTACAGGATCAACTGCATTTGAATAAAATCCATCCGGTCCGTTCCAGATAAAACTTACACCTTCCGTGTTTTCTGTAAAAAGTGTTATGGAATCATTGACGCAATAATCCGATTCATTCAGGATCAAAGGATTAAGAGGCTCCATAAATATATTTGCTTCTGTAATTCCAGTGTTTGTGCAACCCGTCACTGTATCTTTCACTATAAGAGAATATGTGCCTTTATGAAATGAGCCTGCCTTTTCTATGACAGGATTTTGTTTATCGGAGATGAAATGATTTGGGCCGGTCCAATAAAAGCTAACTCGTTCCTGATCATTTGCAGTTAAAACAAGGTCGTTCCCCGGGCATAAAGGAGAATTTGAACTTATAACCGGGGAAAGCGGCAATTCATTTACGATTACATGTATTGAAGATACATCGGCTGAACATCCTGTTGATATGTCCGTAATTTCAACAATATAGTTTCCGGAATCCGACAGGTGTGCATTTTCTATCGAAATTCGGGGAGAAATAATTATAGAATCGTTGGGCAGTATCCATTGGCAGATTCTGCTAACCGAAGAATCGGTGCCAAGTTGAATATTTTCACCTGAACAAACCTCGCATGAACCAACTATCACTGGTTTTTCAGGTAAAGAGTTTATGGTTATATCGCTGCCATTGTCGGCTCCTGCTATTTCAGGATCAGATGATACAACCCTTATCCTGTAACCATTCCCATCTGGAATATCATCCGGTATGGTAATTTGTAGGGTATCTGATAACGAAGAAAATTTATTTCCCAATATTGTGGGCACAATAAAGCTGCCGGTGCTGTCTGATAATTGGGCCGTAAATATATTACCGGTTTTGTATATACCTTCGGATACATATTTAACATAATCGGTTTGTCCCTTGCAAAACCTGGCGGGTGTTTCAATTTGGATGGAATACGTGAAACTCTCCCCTGATATCCTGGTTATCCTGTTTTTACCCATTCCGTTAAAACATGTGAAATCTCCCCCGATTACTATTTTTCCGTCGGGTTGTAAAGCAGTGGCACAAACTTTCTGATTAGCTCCGGCACAAAGCGGATAATCCGGATCTGGATCACCGTCAGAAGTCAAAAATGCGATGTGGTTTCTTGGAATGTTTTCGTTTAAATATTCGAAATCTCCTCCGATTACTATTTTTCCGTTTGGTTTTATAAGTGTCGTGTACACAGGATTGTCAACGCCTTTGTTTCTGAATGTCCTGTCTGCAGTGCCGTCAGGATTTAACCTGACAAGATTTTTTATATTCAGATTGTCATAAGTGGAAAAAGAACCTCCCGCGATTATTTTATTATCTGCCTGGATTGAAATAGTATAAATAATACCATTGTTACAGTATGAAATAAAAGTATTATCCAACGAGCCGTCAGAATGCAACCGGGCTATTCCGTAAATCGAAAAAGTATTGATCTTGCTGAAACCGCCTGCGATAATGATCTTACCGTCTTTCTGCAGTTTGATCGCTTTAACTCCGTTGTTTGTTTTAATGGCTGAAAAAGAAGTATCTATTGAACCATCAGTTTTTAATCGGAGAACATTGACAATGGTCGGGTTTGTAGCGGCAATAATAATTTTTCCGTCATCCTGAAGGGCCATCGCATTTATTGGTCCCGAGAACTGCGAACTAAAAGAATTATCCAATGACCCGTCTGAATTTAAGCGGGCTATCCCCGAGTTTAAGACACCATTAATGCTTTTGAATTCCCCTGCAATAAGTACCTTCCCGTCGTCCTGAACTGCAATATTGTACACACCGCCATCCGGGTGTATTTTGGCATCAAATGTTTCATCCAGTGAACCGTCAATATGTAACCTTGCTAAAAAGGTTCTTTTTGTGCCGTTGAATGAATCAAATAACCCGGCGATAATAATCTTCCCGTCTTTCTGAAGAGCAATATCCTTTACTTCCCAGCTTGCACCGGTGGATCCTATAAACTTGTAATCTAGTTCTCCATCTGATAATAAACGGATGATTGATGGTCTGAAAATATTTAATGTTGAACTCATACTGCCTGCTGCTATGATCCTTCCATCCGGTAATATTGCACAGGTATAGAATTTATAAAAATATGAAGATTGATTTTGCTTTGCAAAACCACTATCTAATGAGCCATCCGGATTTAAACGGGTAATGCTGTAATTCGTAATTGAATTATATGAAGTAAAGTCACCTCCGATAACAATCTTTCCGTCGGGTTGTATTCCTGTTGTGAAAACATTTCCTCCTGCGCCGTTTCCTGTAGATTTAAACGTCACATCAAGTGAGCCGTCCGTGTTTAACCGGGCTATGCGACTTACGTAAGATCCGTTGACGGTTGAAAAATAACCTCCGATAATAATTTTTCCATCAGATTGCAGGCTGACCGACTGGATAAGTGCATCGGAACTTGTACCTGAAAGTACAACATTAAAAGTTCCGTCCTTGGATCCATTTTCATTTAACCGAACCAGCCCGTTTTTGGTTGTAACCAGAATTCGCCCATCCGGTTGAAGAGTTGTGGCATAAATGGTTCCTGCATAAGCCGGTTTAAATGTTGTATCCAGAGACCCGTTATAATTTAAACGGGCCAGGCTATTAATATTTGCGCTATTGTATGATGTGCACTCGCCTCCGAAAATAATCCTGCCATCATTTTGAATACTTAACGCATAGATTTTGTTATTTGCTCCTGAACCTGTATTAAAGGATGGATCTATGGATCCATCACTGTTTAATCTGGCAATATATTTACACTGTAACGAATTGAATTCAGTAAAATACCCGGCAATGATTATTTTGCCGTCTGGTTGCAGAGCAATATCCCTTACTCTTTCATTAGGTCCACGGCCTTTATAAAAGCTATAATCAAAGGTTCCGTCGGTATTCAGTCTGACAATACCTTCTCCTAATCCTGTATTTACACCATTTGAACAAAGAATTTTACCATCAGGTTGAACAACGATTTTATTAATTATTGAAAATGGATGATTGATTTTATCAAAGCCTTTATCAATGCGGTTGAAAGTAGTATCTGTTACTACAAAAGGCGCTGCCGGAAGAGAAGAATTACCGCCGATAAGCCTGGCGATTCTGTTTTTTCCCACATTATCAATAGATATAAAATTACCGCCGATCAGAATTTTTCCATCGTTTTGAATGCAGGCGGAGTTAATTGTTCCATACTTGTTAGCTCCTGACCCCGGGTTGAATGTCAAATCCAATGTGCCATCCTGGTTGATTCGCGTTATACCAAATTGGCGATGTCCATTATATATTGACGTCCCAGTCAGAATAATTTTATTATCGGGTTGAATTGAAATTGAATTAAGCCCAGAATTTGGTCCTTCTCCGGGATTAAAAGTATAATCCAGGGTCCCATCCTGATTTAACCGGGCTATATTTATTCGCTTTATTCCTGAAACTGATCCAAACGCTCCTGCAATGATTATCTTACCATCGGGTTGCAGCACCATAGCAGAAATTGTTCCATTCAATTCTTTTCCGGGATTGAAGGAATCATCAATTGTTCCGTCACTGTTAATCTGGGCAATACCATTTCTCTTAACGCCCTTATAACTTGAAAAGGAACCGCTGATGATGAATTTGCCATTTGACAACCGCGCAATCTGCCGGATAGGACCGTCAGCACCGGTTCCGGTATTGTATGTATAGTCTGTTTTCCCGTCAGTATACAATCTTCTCAGATAATAAGCGGTTTCATTAATCATAGCGTTGTGGTAATTCACACTGATCAGGATTTTACCGTCAGGCTGAATTACTGCATCCAGAATACTGTTGTACTGGTCAAACCCTGCATTAAATGCATTATCAATTGAACCGGTATTATATATTCTTGCTATACCAATTCGTGAAATACCCGTGTATGCGGTAAAATTTCCGATAATAATTATTTTATTGTCGCTTTGTAAAATTGCCTTTGTAATACTATTATTTGCTCCACTGCTGATAAAAGAATAATCAGTTGTCCCGTCAGCGTTTATCCTGCATATACGATTAAAATTCTGACCATTCATTCTGGTGAAATTTCCGGTAACAATTGTCTTGCCGCCAGGCTGAAATAAAAAACACGAAACAACACCATTTGCCCCCGAACCTTTATTAAAAGTATTATCGTGATCACCATAACTGGTTATGCGGGTCACGAACCGGACAGAAGTTTCATTGTATTCAGTAAATTGCCCAACCATGACAATTTTGTTATCCGGTTGTACGGAGAGATTATTTACGGTTGCATTAGACCCGGTACCTGCCCAAAATGTATTATCAATGGATCCGTCCGGTTTTAAACAGGCAATGCGATTTATTGATGTTGAGTTAAAAACTGTAAAATCACCTCCGATAATCAATTTCCCGTTACTTAGTAATTTGACCGTATTAATGGTTCTGTTGGCTCCTGTGCCTGTAAGAAATGTGTTGTCAATTGTGCCGTCCGTATTAAGCCGCACAATCGAATTACATGATACTTTATTGAAATATTTGAAACTGCCCACCAGGATTATTTTACCAGCGGCATCAGGGACTATTTCTTTAATATCAGAATCCGCGCCGGTTCCGCAATGAAAAGTTGTATCGACTGAACCGTTCAGATTTAACCTGGCCAACCTGTTTTTAGCACTGCTGTTGAATTGAGTAAAACTGCCTGCAATTAAAATCTTAATTCCCTGAAGAGCAATAGAAAGAATGCTATTATCTGGTCCTGTTCCGATATTGAAAGAATTATCCACACTTCCATCGGGGTTGAGCCGAACTATCCTTTTTTGTGCAATACCGTTAAAAGTTGTGAAAGATCCCCCGGCCAGGATCTTACCATCAGGTTGCATCTGTAATGTCAATACATTTCCGTTAGCTCCGGTTCCAATATTAAAAGTATTATCCAATGATCCGTCCGGATTCAGCCGGCAGATCCGATTTTTGGAAATGCCATCGTATTTTGAAAATCCGCCTCCTATTACTATTTTACCATCGCTCTGAACAATGCAGGAATAGACGTAAAAATCGGGACCCAGTTCGGTATGGAATGATTTGTCAATAGAACCATCCGAATTTAGTCGGGTTATATAATTTATGTTTGACCCATTGTACTGCTTGAACTCCCCAACAAGTATTATTTTACCATCAGGTTGAATAACTGAAGAATATACATACCCTCCGGCACCATCTCCGTTGCCGAATCCTATATCTTCAGGATTAAAAGAAAGGTCATTTGAACCGGGTTGAGCTTGAATACAGACAGTAAATAAAATGAATTGGAAGTTCAAAATAAGGTGAAGTAATCGCATCATAACTGTTTTGGGTGTATGAAGTGATTATACGAAAATTGCATTACCCAAGTTTGTGTTTACATTCAATCCTTAAAGGAGTTTTTATATTGATTGCAATGCTTCTGCCTTAAGTTCGGCCATAATAGATTTCAGGTTTCTGGCAGGGTTCCATAATGTTTTATGATTGCCATAAGAGCCATGGGCGCATTCGGGAAATTTCTGCCCGGAATCAACTGAAATCAGGTATTCATGATGAATATTGCATCTGTAATAACCACTGGCCTTACAAAGATCTCCCGATTTTTCCATAACGCTTTGATTTTTGTCTATACCTTTCTAACGTAACTTACCAAAACAAGTTAACGGCTTATTGTTGATCTGAAGCAGTTAAGATATTGATTTACATCAATGAATTGGGTTTAACATTATCAGAACAGGCTATTTGAATTAATGGTTTGTTTCTTAATCAGGATATGCTATAAACCTTAAGATCATGATTTACATAACACAGTTGATATATATCGAACCCGGTAAGGAGAAAGAGTTTGAAAATTTCGAATCTGTTGTCATACCCCTGATTGAGAAATACAATGGAAGACTGTTATTCAGATTACGTCCTGCTGAAGATGCCTATATATCTTTCCTGGGTGAAAGGCCATATGAAGTTCATTTTGCAGAATTTGACAGTGAGCAGGACTTCAGAAATTATGGCAATGATCCTGAACGCTTAGAAAATTTGTATCTGAAGGATATATCTGTCCGAACGTCAATGGTGATTATGGGAAACCGGTTATAATTTAATAATCCGACTCCCTTTTATTGCAGGCAAAGGCTCCTCCCTGAAAACCTGAAAATGTTAACTTTGAATTTTTTAAAAGGTCTTTAGGTTAAACACTTAGGTTATATAAACATTACACATGCATTCCATGATTCATGAAGATTTAGAAGTGAAAGATTTGGGTAAGAGAACGATAAAATCACCCTTGAGGCCTTCAATTTATCCTGAAGATGAATTGTCATTTGGATTTATTGAAAAGGCCGACAGGGTATTGTTCGATGCTACTCTTGAAAATTATAAGCGTTGCCGGGAAACCGGCGCAACTCCATTTTCATTTGAAATGGCCGGGCCACACAAGCATCTGTTTTTTGATCCCGCCAAAACCAAAGCTGCAATCGTAACATGCGGTGGATTGTGTCCCGGTTTGAACAATGTAATCCGGGGAATTGTAAATGAGCTCCATTACAGATATAATGTTAAGCGGATTATTGGGATAAAATATGGCTATGAAGGCTTTATTTCAAAATATAACCATCCAGTTATAGATCTTACTCCCCAGGTTGTTGAAAACATACACCTTTTTGGAGGAACAATCCTCGGGTCCTCACGGGGAGAACAGAACACCGGCCTGATAGTTGATAAACTCACTGAACTTGGTGTGGATATATTGTTTTGTATAGGAGGAGATGGAACTTTACGCGGTGCACATGCCATTTATGAAGAAATATCGCGTCGTAACCTGAAAATATCAGTTGCAGGAATTCCAAAAACTATTGACAATGATATTAACCTGATCGAAAAATCATTTGGGTTTGAAACAGCATTTACAATTGCGAACGACATCATTCGTAATGCACATAACGAAGCAATTGGCAATTACAATGGTATTGCGATAGTAAAATTAATGGGTCGCGACACAGGATTTATTGCTGCTTATGCCGCTCTTTCAATTCAGGATGTAAATTTTGTTCTTGTTCCGGAGATGACCTTTGATTTACACGGTTCAAAAGGATTTTTAAATGTATTGCGCGAACGCCTCGAAAAGCGCCACCATGCCCTTATAGTAGTTGCAGAAGGAGCCGGTCAGCATTTTTTCGAAAGCGAAACTATTGAAAAGGACGCATCAGGAAACTTAAAAAAGAAAGACATTGGATTGTACCTGAAGCAAATGATATCGGATGAATTTACCGGTAATTTTCCTTTTACACTCAAATACATTGATCCAAGTTATATAATTCGCAGCGCACCGGCAAATGCGAATGACGGCAAATTTTGTGGTCTTCTCGCCCGGAATGCTGTCCATGCAGCTATGGCTGGCAAAACTGATTTTGTCACAGGACACTGGAATAACCAGTTTACTCTACTGCCTATACCAGTGGCTGTTGCTAAAAGAAAGAATATTGATATTAAAGGTGAATTGTGGTGGAATATTCTTGAAACTACCGGACAGCCAGCTTCGATGGTAAATTAGGTTTTTATACAGGCAATTATACTACTCTTTTATTCGATAACAGAATTTGTAACCACGTATTTTGTGTCGCTGTGCATGGATATCTGGGGAAAAACAGGGTACCAGGAACCGCCTGTATTGTTATGGATTACAGAGCTGTCAATCCGTATATCCCCGGTATGGTCATTGGTAACGAAAAAAATGGCAGAACCAAAAGCATTGACTTTATTGTGTTCAATACGTGTGCCCAAAATGGTTAAAGTCATTTTATTCCCGTCGTTATAAATGGCTCCGCCGCTGCCACCGCCCGGGGTGTCATGCTGTGAAGGGTTTCCTCCGTTGCCTGTGGCCCTGTTGTATGAAAAAAGGCAATTGATTATAGTCCAGGAAACCCCGATACTGCTTATTCCACCTCCGTTTGACCCAAAATTCCCGTAATTTTTAGCACCGCCAAAAGTACTATTCACTAAATAAACCGGCAGATTATTATATTGACTGAATACTCTGATGGCGGCTCCACCTACATCGGGACCTGTGCTGTCACAGGCATTATTAAAGAACCGGCAATTGACAACCTTAAACCGGCCTCCCCTCACCCATATTGCGCCTCCTCCGTCGTACTCTTTTTCGTTTGTGGAATTTCCGTCGGCAAATGTCAGATTCTGAACGGTAAGCCTTGGGGCATCCTGGTTTTGACAATGCGAGGTTGTCCAATGCTGATCCGGATCACAGGTATTCATGTATAGTATCCTGTTTTTTCCTCTCCCGCTAAGGGTAATTAATCCCGCTCCATCAATCACCACATCGGGATTAGCATCATTAACTACTTTTGCGGGTTTGTCAAGTTTTATTGTAACCGGATCAGGTCCGCAATTGAATACAATTCTGCCGCCTTTGGCAACAGCCTCAACAAATGCATCGCATGTGCAACTTTCCGGTGTACCGTTTCCGACAACCTGGTCGGGATTAGAAACATCTTCAGGACCTGCCTCCGGCGGAACCGGATATTTACTATCAGGATTGCCTGCAGGCGGCCCGTCTTGTGGGTTTTCAAGCGGGTTATGAAAGTGTATCCCCGGATCAGGACGTTCTTTTTCGCATGTCATCATTAAAAAAGCGATCAAAAGAAACACATGAAAACGAGCCATATAAGATGCAATCCTGCCCAATTAGTATATATATTAGTTTATCAGTAATAACTTAAGGTGATGATTTTTATTGTCTCTGGCCACATCGAAAAAGGGATTACTAGCACCCATATGGCCATCGGACAAGGGATTACTCGCTACCGCTCTCCTGGATGAGTCTATATGCCTGATGATGGCGCAGCAGGCACCACTATGAAGGATACCACTCTGGACCGGTTTAATGTTTACAAAATGGCTTGTTTTTTGTTAATTAATTGACTAAATTCGTTCAGGGTTATTAACGATTGACAATTTTTATAAATTTACCCCCTGATAACAAATTTTCATTACACATCGTATATAAACACAAAAAGAACTTACAGTTATGGCAACCCCTGTAAAAAATACTCCAATTTTAGAAGGCCAGGATGCTGAGAGGTTTTTTTGTAAACTCGCACAAAGAATCGATAAGGCTAATTCGCAGGAAGGAAAAAAAGAACGTGAGATTGAAATGAAGCGGTTAGAAAAGAATTTTAATACTATCCGTTCCTTATCGCGTGACTCTTTCTGAACTTACTGAAAAATTTCCTGGTATAAGGCTTAGTCGCCTAACCCAGGACCACAACATTAAACCATTTGATTGCGGAGAAAAGGATTTAAATGATTTTCTTTTCAATGATGCAAAACAACTTCAAAGCAATCTTCTATGGGTAACATATGTATTCGAAACTGATAATTTTACTATTGCCTATTTTGCAGTTGCCAATGATTTGCTGAATATCAATGTAAACGATCATAGAGATTTTAAACATGAACTGAGAAGTAGATACAGAGGGCACCGATTTTTATATAAACTTTTTGAACAAACTAGTTTTCCTGCAGTAAAACTCGGCCGATTTGGTGTAACTGAAAAATATCATAGGCAAGGCATTGGGTCATTTCTCCTCGATTTTATCAAATATTTTTTCATTAACAATAATAAAACCGGTTGTGCATTTATTACTGTTGATGCATTGAATAAGTGTGATGCCATTAGCTTTTATGAAAAAAATGGATTTGAAATTCTCACAAACACAGATCTTACAGATCCAACTCGCACTATGTATTATTGTTTAATGCTGCGTTCAATTGGTTAAATGTTCCCCGGAGAATAGTAACCGAAGGGATTACTCGTATCGCTCGTGATCGCCTATAGGGAGCCACAAGCCTGATGATGGCGCACCAATATTGATTGGGAGAGGGATTACTCGCACCCGCTTGGCCAGCCCACTATAGCCTCCGCATCTGGCTTACTCACAACCCGCTCGTGATCACCTTATAGGGAGGGTCTTATAAGCCTGATGATGGCGCAGCAAAGGTGCTTCATTTTTTATTTGTATCCTCCATCGAAAGCACAGGAAGTGCTTTCATGGCGGCCACAAATAAAAAATGCCCGCCTTGCAGGCGGGCCATCATCATGGCTTGTGACCCCGGAGGGATTCAAACCCCCGACTTTCAGAACCGGAATCTGACGTTCTATTCAGCTGAACTACGGGGCCGGTACGATTGGTTCATTGAACCAACCGTGTGCAAAAATAGGTAAAAATGAATACAGGTCAAAAAATAATGAACATTTCATTACTATCTCCACAACCCCGGTAAAAACCGGTAATACAGCAAATGTCTCCAGGTTGCCCAGTCGTGACCGCCATGACCGCCTACATAATATTCATGTTTTATGTTATGATTGGTAAGAGCTTTATCTAATGCAACACAGCGCTCACCCATCGGCCCTTTGGCCTCTTCCGTGCCCTGGCCCACGAACAAAAACGAAACTTTTTTATTCACATCCCGATCATTCAGAAAGGCAGCCAGCGAGGTCTCTGCATTCACATCACCGGCACTTAATATGCCAAAGGAAGAAAAAAGGTCGAGCGACCGGAAACCGACAAACATAGCGTGGCGACCGCCCATAGAAAGACCGGAAATAGCCCTGCCTTTAGGATCTTTCTGTACGTTGTAAGAACTTTCTACCAGAGGAATAACATGGTTCCTCATTTCTTTTTCAAAAATGTCGAAGGTAAGCTCCGTATGTTTCGGGTTATTACGGTGAATAACCTGGTTGTTGGGCACAACGATCAGCATGGGAACTGCTTTTCCTTCAGCGAGCAGGTTATCCATGATCAGGTTTACCCGGCCGTCATAAATCCAGTTTGACGGCAATTCACCGCTACCGCCCAGAAGGTAAAGCACCGGGTATTTTTTACCCGGGTCATATCCGGGTGGTGTATACACATAGAGCTCCCGCTCCCCGTTGGTTACATCGGAATGATAAATATGCCGCGTGACATTGCCATGAGGAACATTCCGGGCATCGTAATAAGCCGGACCGTCACCATGTACCACCAGTTCACTGTAAGGTGGCATGGCAGTGAAACTTGCCACTGTATTGCCCGGATCAGCCACATCAGCACCGTCAATCATGATGTGATAGGCATACATATCGGGTTCAAGCGGGCCCACGGTCAGTGTCCATATTCCATCTGCACCTTTGACAAAAAGAACTGGTTCATTGCCCTTCCCCAGGGCGGTAAGCAGGGCCACCCCGGTAAGTTTTACCTCACTGGCCAATGGAGCTTTAACCCGAAAAGTCACCGTATGGTCATCATGAACATCCGGTGAATTCAGCGGTGCACTGAAAGGCACAAGTCCTTCCCTGTCCTTCTGCGGATTATAATCAAGATTTACATTGGCCTGCTGGCCTGAACACCAAGTTGACCCAAAAAGCAGGATCATACTGCAGGTGATGCTTATACACTTATTCCTCATATGCTTTAAACCTTATTACTTAATCCCTAGTATCCCTTCATTCTTTCATTTCTTCATTCTTTCATTCTTTCATTCCTTCATTCCTTAAAAAGCAACGGCGCAAACTGGTACAGGCTTCTTCTCCAGCTCTGCCATTCATGAGCAGTCTGCGGAGAAACATAAAATACGGCATTCATACCGGCATCTTTAATATTCTGTGTGTTTACTTTAGGATCACCACCAAAACCCATTCTTGGATTTTCAAGCTCGCGACCTCCGAAGCTTATAAATACAAGCCTCATTTTCTCCTTAAATGCAGGTGCACCGGCTAAATCTTCATTACTGATACTTCCCCCGCTAAACATTCCCATATAGGCAAAAATCTCCGGATGAGCCAGTGTAATGACCTTTGTCTGCATTCCTCCCATTGACAACCCGGCCATAGCCCTGTGCTGTGGATCGGCCATAGTTCTGAAATTGCCATCAATCATCGGTATAATCTCTTCGAGAAGAGTCTTCATGAAACCATCAGCCCAACCATCAGGCGGCCATTTTCCGGCAGGACGCTCACCCGGCTTCGGAGGTTTTGTTCCTTCCGGCATACGCCAGCTGCCGTTATCCATTACTATGATAAACGGTTTGGCTTTGCCTTCTGCAATCAGGTTATCCATGATTAGTCCGGCCCTGCCCTGTGATGACCATCCGGTTTCATCCTCACCGCCACCATGCTGAAGATAGAGAACCGGGTATCGTTGCTGCTGGTTTTTCTCATAATCGGGCGGTGTGTAAATAAAACACCGGCGCATTGTCTTATTGATCTTTGAGAAATAAATCTGTTCTCTTACCTGGCCGTGCGGGACATCTTTCAATGCATAAAAATCCTGGTCCTTGGCAGGAACTTCGATACCGCTTCCCCATCTGCTGGCTCCATAATAATAAAGACTCGACGGATCAGGGACAGAAGCCCCGTCAATATTCAGCTGGTAGTAATGAAAACCTTCGTCCTGCGGGGCCGATTCACCTGTCCATACGCCGTTTTCATCCTTTTTCAAATCATACTTTACCGCTCCTATATCCAGCTGGACCAATTTAGCATCAGGTGCTGTAATTTGAACTCTTACACATCCTTCTGAGTTTACCTGGGGATATTCTTTACCGGGTTGGTTTACCGAAGAAGGTTTAAAATCTTCGACTGGTTTTATCTGGGCAGAGCACGGTGCTCCAACCAGCATAGCTGCAATGGAAAACAGCATAACAGGGTGTTTCATAATGTCAGGAAATTTGGTTTATTAATAAAAGTAATTTTTACTCTTATAAGTAAAGGTAAAACTATTCCTGACTTAATAGGATGAGGCGATCAAATTTTCTTGGCTACAAGGATTATATCAATCAGAATAGTGCCTTTGGGTTCTATGTAATTCTGACGAACAATATATTCAACATTGAATCCACTGTCAGCAAGAGCCTTTTCCAGGTCATGCTGCATGTGATAATTGAAGTATATTTTCGAATCGCCTGTAAAGCTGGTTGATTCAAAGCCCGCCCTGGATTCATCGCCTTCCATTGTACTTAAGTAAAGTACCCCGTTTTTATTTAATACAGCCGAACAATCGGAAATGAGTTTTTGCGTGTCGGTTTTCGACAAAAACGGTAGGCAAAAAGAGCACATGATCGCATCGAATGTCAGATTCAATGATTTTATATCACGGACATCCATCAGCCTGAAATCTACACCGGTTACTGTCTGACGGGCTAATTCAAGCATTCGCGGGGCCAAATCCAACGCGATGATTTTTGCACCGGGGAATTTTTCTTTCAGATACCGCGTCACGTTCCCCGGTCCGCAGGCTAATTCAAGGATATCCGGTTGACTGATAAAAATCAGCTCACAGAATTTATCGAAATGTTCCCTGTACGAATCGATATTCATAAACCGCACCGCGTATTCTGATGCGAATTCGTCAAACCTTTTAATTGAAATATTGAAATTGTCCATGTACCGTAAATTAACTTTTATCCCAACTGAAAGCAACGCTTTCAGTGTCATTAGTGTATATTCGTCAGGGATTGTATTTGTTTTTAATTAGTGAATTCGTGGCAACTTTTTGCATCATTCAACTTTGAGCACAGGAAATTTTTCTGACACACCATTCTCATTAATACTTTCAATTGCGTAATAATACGTTTTCGTCCTGTCCATTCCACTGAACCAGTATTGGTTGACATCATGAACCATGATGCAGTTGTATAGCTTATCCGGTGCGGTTCCATAGTAAATGTTATATGCGAAAGCCGTTGATACCGGGTTCCAGCGTATCCAGGCGCTTCTCTTGTCTTTTTCGGTTCGAAGTACCATGAATTCCTTTACCGCATTCGGCTTTTCGACATGGCCATTCCCGAAAACCCTGAAACCGCTTATAGCAAACTTACCTGAAGGCATATGAAGGTTTTCCATTTTAAGATAACGGGCTTCTACAGGTTTTGCCAGTTCAATATAGTCATGCGGCACATCGGTTTTGTTTTTGCTTTTATCCACCAGCAGGTTCCACTTTTTATGATCGGTTGAATACAATATCCTGTACTGATGATATTGTTCACCACCATTGATTTTACCGAGGTGACTACTGTCCACATCCTGGTCGGCATAATTGATTTGTATGGCGTTCACAGTGCTCAGCGCTCCCAGGTCGCTGATCAGCCATTCGTTATTGTTTGATGATGAAGCGCTCCAGTACGTTTCAATATCTTCATCATTCACATTGTTGGCATGGAATCCGCCATAGGCGGATGAAACTTCAACAGGCTTTTTGTAATTCAGCAAATACCATTGCGGCCTCCACACACCGTACTTTTTTGCCGCTTCGGGCAGGTATTCCGGGTAATCGCCGAAAGATGTATTGCACCAGATCACGTCATCCTTATCAAACCCGGCTGGCCATATTCCAAGCCTCCTTTCGAAATTATTCTTCACACTGATTTTAATTGTGCTGATATGCCAGTAATTTCCTGAATTATCCTGGTAGGTACTTCCATGACCGGCTCCCCTCGCAAATCCCCCGAGCTTTAAGCTGAAAGGATCACTTTGAGGCGAAAAGGGACCAAGCGGTGCTGTGCCCACAACCACACCATCGCCATACCCGCTGATTTCAGTACCCGGTGCACCATACTGAAGGTAATACTTGTTGTTGTGACGCGTCATCCAGGCTCCTTCCATGAATCCGTCGAGGAAGGTATTATCCATGTGCTCGCCAAACCGCTGCCAGCCGTATCGTTCAGGTTCGAGCAAATACATTTCAGCCCTAGTCCCTATGGGATCAAGCGTCTTCCTTTCCAGTTCAATCCCGTAAAGCGGGTACCGGTTACTGCTGCCGTTATACATATAAAGCCTTCCGTCATCGTCGGTAAAGAAATCAGGGTCCCATCCCCCGATCTCAAACCGCTCAACCAGTGGTTTCCAGTTGTCATTCTTCGGATCGGTGCTCATCCATACTGTGAAGTCCCTTGAATAGGTTGATCCCATAACGATCATTGTATCCCCGATTATGCCCACTGCAGGTGCACACAATTCATCAAATACCTTATTCCACGGCCTGAGGAACCTGCGCGAAATAAAATGCCAGTCGCTCATATCACTGCTCCACCAATATCCCCACTGGTTGGTACTGAACAAATAATAATCGCCCTTGTAATTAACGATTACCGGATCAGCGGTGGCCCTGTGCCGGCCCCATGTGCTGAAATCAGGGATTGGGGTGTAACCGTAATCAATGTTTATGGGATTACAGAAAGTTTCCGGTTTTGATGATTGTGCCTTCAGAAAATCGGTTCCTGCATAAAGCAGCAGGGCTATAAAGAGTGTTCCTGTAAAATTATTTTTCATACTATCCCGGGAATTAAATCCAAAGTCCGTCGTGGTATCCCTGTTGCATCCAGGGTAAGTTTCTATGATTGTAGTAATCAGACAATCCCATAGCCAGCTCTTTCATTTTGTTTTCATCCAGCGGCTTAAAATTTCTTAGCAAAGTGAGATTTGATTTAAGCACCTCCATGCTGTCGGTTCCCAGAACGATCCCGTCCGGTCCCTCAATTGAAAGGGCATACCGTATGAGGTCTTCCGGTTTAAGCGCTTTATTATTTTCACGGGGCCTGACCACCTTCATCATCATTACACCCATTCCTTTGGATTTGGCGGCCGGTATAGCGCTTTCCTGGCGTTTCTCAGTATTACCGTTCCAGTGGTTCATGGCTATAAGCATAGTATCAAAAATACCGGATTCTGCCATGGCCTTCATTGCCGTGGCTTCAGAATGACCTGAAAAGCCAATAAACCGGGTGACCTTTTGCTCTTTCATTCTTTGTACGATATCAACCAGGTTGCCTTTCCTGAAAATCGAATCCAGGTCTTTCTGTTGGATATCATGGATTTTCAGAATATCAAGATGATCCGTTTTCAGTCTTTTAAGGCTTACCTCGATTTGTTTCATGGCCTCATCCGGATCACGGCTTGTGACTTTTGTTGAAAGAAAGATCTCGTTGCGTCTGTCCTTCACCACCATTCCCAATCGCTCTTCGCTCACCACTCCCAGCGAAGTGTTTTCATATATATGTGCGGTATCCCAATAGTACAAACCATTGTCGAGTGCATAATTCAGCAGGGCAACCGCATCGTCGGTTTTTTCAATATTGCAGAAACGGCTACCCATGCCCAGGGCAATACGCGGAATCCGGACACCGGTCTTGCCCAGTATGGCAGTGGGAAGACCCTTTGAATCATAACCCGAAACGATTTGAAAAGTCTCCAGGTTTTCAATGGCTTTCATCGAATTGCCTGCGGCTACAAGCCCCACAACGCCGACAGCGCCTTTTAGAAATCTTCTTCTTGAATTCTTGCTAAAATCTTCCATAATTATTTAACAGTAAAAGGTTCTGTAAACTCCACTTTTGTTCCGTCCGGATTCTGTAAGTTCAGGATCCATCGCCTCCCCTTGCCTATTGCCGGTCGGGCAAGCGGCTGACCCGGTTTCCGTGATCGCAATATGTCAAGCGTTCTTTGCATATCCTGAACAACAAAACAGGGATGACTGAAGTTTTCATCGTTCGGAGCATATTCTTCAATGCTTTCGGTGCCGTCACCGGTTGAAAAGTAGATGAGGGTCGGACTTAACTTTTTATCTTCAGGATACCGCAGAATGACAGGAAAATTCAGGATCTGTGCATATAAAGGATCGTCATCCCTGATTTCTTTTGAATAAAGACCCACATGATGAATTCGTTGTGAAATGGCGGAATCTGAAACCGGTAGTCCTCTAAGCCGGGTATGAAGGCCTTTATCGGAATAGGTAATAAATTCAATCCGGTTACCTGAATGATCATGGATACTGAATACCTGGTTTCCGGCACCGTCATCAGAAAGATTGGCCGGTACTTCAATTCCCTTTGACCTGAGATAATCAAGCATTTTTACGACATCCGTCTCAAGTGAAACAAAAACCAGCCGGTTTTTAGCGGAGGTTTGCGGATCTTCCACAAATTCAAGAAACTGCCTGTCGTTAATACGGAAACAAAGCACTTTTCCTGAAGGGGAATCATACGTAAATGCTTCCCGGAAACCCAGGAACCTGCCGTAATAATTGCGGGCCATATTAAAATCACTTGCAAGAAAAGTCATCCTGGCTATTCCCCATACAGGAGGCCTTTCAATCTGGCCCAACAGGTTCAGTGCTGAAAATACAACAAAGCATATCAATAAAAGCTTTTTCATTTCACCTTGCTTTAATCTGTGCGATTTCCGCTTCCTTCACTTGTTCGCGGTAACTTCTGATACCGAATTCCTTCAGGATATCCTTTACACGGATATCCGGATCAAGGCTTTCGATAACGGTGAACTGCTCTTCGTGAAGTGTCGATATTCTTATTTTGCGGCCGTATTTCTCCATGATTTCATGAAAATGTTCCACATGCGGCCAGGAGTCAATCAATACTTTTTCAAGGTTTAAGGCAGCACAACACAAATTTTTCTCCCATAATCCAGTTGTTTCAATCACTTCGCCCCGGATATCGCAGATCATTGAAGTATTCTTACGGGTGCTGCTCACTACGGCGTACTGGTTTTCAAGGGCTTTCATTTTAACGCGGCTACCCGCTGCAAACGCGGATGGCCAGAAAACAATTTCTGCACCCTTGTCAGCCAGCTTTTGCCATCCATCATTATAATAAATATCATAGCAAATCTGGATGCCGAATTTTCCAAAGTCGGCCTCAAAAACAGGCGCATCAAGGGGCCCCGGAGTAAGTCCTGATTCTATTTCATCAACAGTGAGATGCATTTTACGGTATTCGCCTGTTTTATTGCCTTTCCTGTCAAAAACAACAGCAGCATTAAATACTTTATTCGCATCTGAGGTGAAAACGGGACAAATCACATAACACTCGTTTTTTGCCGCAACGGATGAAAAAGCAGCAAGTGCCTTATCGGAATATTCCAGCTTCTGCTTCATATTCAGAATGGCTGAAGTATTCACAAAGGCAAACGTTTCGGGAAGGCAGATTATATCTGGTTGAAACGCAAGTGACAGTAGGGTAATATTCAACATTTCATCCAGCATGGCTTCAGGGCTGTCTGTGCGCAGGTCCATCTGGCTAAGAGCAGCAATCCAAACCTCACGCGGAAGTTTGGGTGGCGCATCAGCATGATTCAATATTCCGGTTGATCCAAAAGCCACCATTCCTGAAGACAAAGCAGATTTCTGCAGAAAACTTCTCCGTGAGTACAACTCCTTTTTCATAACCCATCCATGAATAAAGAAGTGAATTTAGGAATTTTGTAATTTAGTTAACCCGTACGCAACGTTTTTCGGCCTCATTACATCGTGTTAAAAAGAAACACCCAATGAAAAACCTGGTTTTCCATAGTATATCATTTTTCATTTTGCTCCTTTCCTGTGAAAAGGATGCCGTTGATTCCCGGAAAGTTCAGAATTCAGACATTCCGCTTATCGTTTCCGAGATGTACGAAGAAGATCTGGGATGGAGATACACTTACAACAAGTGGAATTTACCGGATGAAGTAAGGACGAAATGGAGCTATCAGAAGTTTTATTATGATGGCGAAAATCGCATTACCCGGTATGATATGTATGAGGACCAGGGGATTTACAGCAGCAACTGGGAAACTGCTGATGCCGCGCTGCACCGGACAACATGGGTAAGTCCGGAAAACTCGTTGAAAAGCCTGGTTGTCAAATATGAATACACTGATGACGCTCTCAGTCAAAAAGTTTATATGCCACAGTCACTGGATGTAAGTCGCTATTATATTTACGGATATTCAACCGATAAAACAGGTTGGATTACCCGGGAAACCAGTGACGATGGTTATGCTGAGTATGTCTATGATGAGGCAGGTAATATGAAAGAAAGAAGGCAGTATTTTAATGGAAAATTAATTACACTTAAAAAATACACCTATGACGACCATCCCAATCCTTTTATTGTATTCAAATGTACGGCAATTCCCGGCCGGTATACAAACGCAAACAATATTCTCACCGAAACTCAGATCACATACGACAATGAAGGAGCGGTAGAAACTGAATTGACAGAAACCTATTCTTATCAATACAATCCTGCCGGCTATCCGGTTAAAAGGAATGATGGGGTAATTTATGAGTATAGGTAGTTGGGTTTCTCGCTTCGCTCGAAATGACAATCTGTGATGTTGTATGAATTGATTTAGGTTTCTCGCTTCGCTATTAATGCCGACTTTTCGTAATTCGTTGTATGTTAATGAATAACCCTGAAAGGGTTCAATTTGAATAACCGCGGGTGAAACCCGTGGTACGGTGCTAGGGTTCTTGTCTGCTGGCATCATAATCCACGGGTTTCACCCGCGGTTATTCAGATCTCGCTACTTCGTAGCTATTTGTGAAAGCCATGGTTGTCATTTGCCGATTGGAGGTTTTTCTGGTTACACTATTTCATACATCAAGTAGAGGTTTCTCGCTCCGCTCGAAATGACAGTACATACAGGTTGGATTGTGTGGTTGGGCGGGGCTAAGAGGCCGGCGGAGCCGGCCTCTTAGCCCCGCCCAACCACACATGTTAGTCACGCAACCTGTCATTCCGACGGAACGGAGGAATCTGGTTTCATTGGATTAACAAATCCGATCTCTCCAAGAGCACTTGCAACTTTATGAGTAAAAGTTTCCTTGTTTCGAATAAAACCATATTCATTTACAAGTTCTTTCCATTCCGGATTCGCTTTATTTATTAACGCTTCTTTCTTTTTCCTATTCCACTTTTTCAATTCTTTTTCTCGCTGAATAGTCAGATAGAAATGCGGAAATTCCTCGAAATAAATACAATATTCAAGATTGTACTTGTCTGAAAATGAGTTTTTTATTTTGTGCGTTTTGTGTTCACAAACTCTGCGGATTAAATCGTTTGTTACACCAATATAAAGTGTAGTCCGCTTAATATTGGTCATGAAATAAACATAACCTGGATTGCTCATAACACACAATTAATGATTATTAAATAATCAAAGCAAGCATAAATAAAATAATAGAACTTTTTGATATTACCTAATCGTTTTAGGTTTCTCGCTTCGCTCGAAATGACAGGTCATATATTTTGGATTGTGTGGGGGAGAGGGGCAAGGAGGCCGGCTCCGCCGGCCTCCTTGCCCCGCCCAACCGCACATGTTAGTCCCGCAAACTGTCATTCCGACGGAACGGAGGAACCTCATTTTCATATCGTGCTTAAACAGCATGGTGCTGCGACGGAACGGAGGAACCTAATCCCTCCTGCACGTCTTGCTGATCTCACTCAGCAGGTAATCGCGATTTCTTTGTTCTTTGAAAAATCCGTTAATATAATATTCGAGCTTCTTTTTTGAACCGGAAGAAAGATATTCAAACTCATCAATGGTTTTTATAAAATCAGTCCTCAGTTTATCAAATTCCTCCAATACAGTTTTAATTTCTTCCTCGCTGATGCAATTGCCCATATAATATCTTTCGGTTACCAGTTTAATGGGCAGATTCTTTGAGGGCGCCGAATACGAGGTTTTTACAAATCCGGAGTAATCAAAATCGTAGGCTACCGGAATACCTTTGTTTGTGAAGGTATCCGCCGGTACAAGCACTTTGATATTGTGCAGCTTGGTCACTGACCAGTCGGTATTGCCGATCATATAATTGAACACGGCTACGCGTGCCATATTCTCTTCATTCATGTGTCTTTGCGAAAGCTTATCATTGTCCACAATCATAGCTTCATTGCGGGATGCCATATCATCATCGTTCTCAATCAGGAATCCATAAGCCGTAACAGATCGCCTGGGATTTTCAGAATCGATGTAATTAATATGAACAAGCCTTGTTTTGAAACTATACGGCGTAACCAGGTTGAATAATTTATAGGCAAGGTATTCCTTGAAAACGTAATTCTCATTCATCTCCGACTGGTTACAGTGGGTTACAAGCTTCAGCCTGTAATCGCCGAACTTGATCATGACCGGAGGAAAAGAACAATAATTGCGCCGCATTTCACCCCTTGCCTTCAGCTTGATTACCCGGGTAATCGAGTCGTTGTCATTCAACCTTACAGTAAGCAATCCGTCAAAATTCCGTGGATCGTTCTTAGTCCTCAGAAATTCATGGACATCAAAGTAAAGGGTTATATGCAGTAATTCATCGGAATTGAAAAAATCAATATCAGCTTCCGCTTTATTTGCGGATGCAGTTCCGGTCAAAATAAGCAACAGTAATCCTGCTGAGAGTATAATTTTCATTGCCTTTAATGTAATCAGAGTCTTTCCTTTTGTTTAAAGACCGTTAGCCTCCTGCTTTACCCTCTTTCGGTCATCCAGGTACAAATAAATGGCCATTGCAACAGGGCCTACCATGAACAATGAATAAAAAGGAGCATAAATGAATTCGTTCATGCGCAACACAAATTCAACTGCAGCAATGATAAGGGTTACAATGATCTGCCCTTTTTTACCCTTAACCGTTGTTGCCGGATCTGTTATCATGAAAAAAATAAAAAGCTGGTACATGGGACCCGTGATGGGCGCCCATTCGGAAAGAAAACTATCGCCCGTCAATACGCTTCTTAACCAGGCAAAAAAAGTAAAGGCAGCCACATAGGTTAATGTAATATGCAATCGCTTTACACGCCATACGATAATCATTCCGAGCATCCATATGACCAGCATAGGAAGGAAATTGTTTCCCCATTGAATGCTTAACCCTGCCACGCTGAAGGGTGCAAACATCAGCATCCATGAAATACCGAAATTGGAAGGATTCCAGATATGACGTCCTTTATAACGAATTACATATTTCGACATAATCGAAATAATAGCTGTGATGGCAAACGGCCAAAGAAAGGTTGAACGCACCAGTATACCCACGCTGATTCCGGTAATATAGGCACTGGCAAGGTTTTTCCATTTGCCTGTAGTTATCCGTCCGAGTATCAGGTCGGTTAGTACACTGCATGATATCGATAACAGGATGGCGCTGAAACCTTCGAGTATGCCGAATGTAAAATGTCCTGTCAGCAGGATGAGCGTGATAAAGACAGGCGGAACATACCTGAAATTCAGAAGATCGGAGAATGAAAACGTTTTTGCTTCAGTCATTTGGCTCAACAATTTTAATGAGAGAATTTACAGGTAAAGCGGAAATGATTTGCTTCCGTCCTCCGGGCCATGTGATCACAGCACTGTCTGCCTTTACTTTTCCGAGTCCGAAATGAAGCCTGCGCTGGTTCTGTGAGCAGAATCCGATTCCACCGGTTATTACCTGCGATTGTACCTGGTTATTATAATACAGGTCGATAATGGCACCTATGGCACTCCTGTTTGATTTTGTTCCGGTCAATTCAAAATCAATCCACTTATTATCTTTCGTTACATGATTTTGATAAATCTGCAACCGGTTATCCTGGTTCGCAACAATTACATCAAGTGTTCCGCAGTTCCACAGATCTGCCGATCTGTGTTCCGCAGTTCCACAGATCGGCTAGCGCAACACCACGACTGTCGTAAGATTCCTTTTCCGCCACCACGTTGGCGGCATCCGTAAAATATGCAGCCCCCTGGTTCATCCATATCTTATTTTGCTGGTATCCGGCGTGACTTCTGCCTTCGACGGCAGGCCAGTTTTTAACATCTGAAATAATGGCTGCATTTCCGCCGGTAACTTTGGCGTAATCGTACCAATAATCTGTGCCCTTTTTACCGGATATATAACCATTTGCAAGGTACAAATCGCTGAATCCGTCGTTATTCAGGTCGCCAAATTGCCCGCAATAACTCCACCCGCCGTTCTCAATACCCATGCGGCGTGCGGCATTTTCATAAATTACCTTTCCTTCCGACTGAACAGGAACCCAGAAATTATTCCCCTGGATCAGAACTCCGTCTTCCGTTATATTTGAAATATAGATCCCGAAATTTCCTTTATTTTCAACATCGGCAAACGATACATTCATACCGCTTTTGGGTGAAAAACCGATCATGGCACTATTGCTCTTTTCGATAAACCGCTTCCCGTTGTCATTAATATAAAATTCATCAATGCTGTAGTCGTTGGCTATTACAAGTTCAGGGTAACCGTCACGGTTAATGTCAACCGCACCGGCAGCCAGTGTCCACCGGGTTGTATTCAGTCCCATGCTGAATGTAACATCTGTAAAAGTACCGTCGTGGTTGTTTTCAAGAAGATAATTCCTTCCTCCGTTCTGTGCATATTCGAAACTCTCAGTAAGAACACGGGTATCTTTTAAATGCCATAAATCTACTGTTTCAGGGAAATAGCACCCGATAAACAGGTCGGAGTACCCATCGGAATTATAATCAAACCAGATTGCCGTATTCGCATTCATCCAGCCGGGAAGGCCACTTTTACCGGTAACGTCTTCAAACCTTTTTCCGCCCTCATTCCTGAATAACTGTGTTTTCCCCCACTTATATACAAGCAGGTCTTCATAGCCGTCGTTGTCAAAATCGGCCCACACACTGCCCATTGAAACACCCTCACCCTTTGTATTCAGATCCGCAATTCCCAGTTGCTGTGCCACATTCCTGAAGGTACCGTCCTTCAGGTTATGATAAAGGCAGTTTGGATATCCAAACCTGCTGTTCGTTACATAAAAATCATTCCAGCCATCGGCATCGTAATCGCAAACTGAAACTGCGGCACCCATAGATGAAATCTCAGGAAGAATCGGGTTAAAGAGCTTATCCAGCACCGGTGGATGGTGTATGAAATCAACATGAGCTTTTCCGGAGATTTCCCGGAGGTAAAATCCATACTGGCTTAATGCAGCCGTTGTATCTATTGGTACCGCTTTCTGCTCAGAATTTACCGGGTTGTGTGATACAAGGAATGGTAACATCAGTAAACCTGCAAACACACAAGCAATTAATACATTCGTTACAGGGAGAGAATTTTTTTGTGCCATTGTAGTTTTTGGGATCCCATTGTGAGACGAGATAACAATCTTGTTCATTAAATTGTTTTTTATGACCGGTTTTTCGTATACCCGAATAATTATTATCTTACCTGAATATATTTTCACATTATGAAAAGAATTCTGAAAATCACAGCTAACGTGTTGTTGGTTTTAGCCTGTTTGTTTGTGGCGCTTATCATTTTCCTGCTTGCTTACTATTCAATGCAGAGTAAACAAATCGCAAAACAGAAACAGGATCTTTCTCAAAACATGCAGACAAGAGTGATACAGGCAGATACAATAGTCACATCTGCCGGTGTGTTAAATCTGCTGCCTGTGCCCCAATCATTCCGGTTCAATTTGGGAACCTTCAGAATGCCTGAAGAATTTATATGTTCAATTTCTGATAGTCTAAAAGAAAACGCGGTATCTCTTTTTGAAATGTTTCCGTTTAAAATCTCTTTCTCGGGCAGAAAGGCAAACCTGGTGATTTCAGCAGATGAAGCCATTCCTTCGCAGGGTTATAAGCTGGACATACAGCCTGAAAAGATTTTACTGAGTTATGCCGACAATGCCGGGTTTCATTATGCACTCACCACAATAAAGGTGTTGAACCAGAACTATAACGGTATTATTCCCTGCATCACCATTGAAGATCATCCCGATCTTCCCGTCAGGGGTTTAATGGTGGACATCAGCCGCAACAAAGTTCCTACCCTGAATACATTAAAGCAAATTATCAGCCTGGTGGCCGATCTCAAATACAATCACCTTGAATTGTATGTGGAAGGCTTTTCTTTTGGCTACCCTTCATTTTCACAGCTCTGGAAAGACAAAGAGACGCCGGTAACGTGTGAAGAGATAAAAATACTGGATTCATTGTCCAGGAAATGTTTTATTGATCTTGTTCCTAACCAGAATTCGCTTGGCCATATGATGGCATGGCTGTCCCTTCCTGAATATGCAGGCCTTGCCGAATGCCCCGACGGTTATAAGTTTATGGGACTGATCGACATGAAAGCAACTATGGATCCGACAAACCCGGGAAGCCTTGATCTTGTTAAAAAAATGACTGATGACATGCTTCCCTGTTTCACTTCTTCAAAATTCAATGTTAATCTTGATGAACCGTTTGAACTGGGAAAAGGAAAAAGCAAAAAAGCGGCTCAAAAACTGGGTGTTGAAGGGGTATACCTCGATTATACCCTGAAGATTCATGATATGGTCAGCAGTAAAAACAAAGAAATGCTGATGTGGGGCGATATTGTCATGCGTCATCCTGAAATTCTCAAAAAACTTCCCAAAGATGTAACGATTCTTGACTGGGGTTATGAGGCCGGGTATCCCTTTGAACGCAATTGTAAAACACTTGAAAAATCAGGAATATCCTATATGGTTTGTCCCGGAACAAGCAGTTGGACAAGCATCACAGGAAGAACCAATAACATGCTCGGCAATATTGCTTCTGCAACTGTAAACGGTGTGCGTTATAATGCATCAGGTATGCTGCTGACCGACTGGGGCGACATGGGTCACTGGCAGTATCTGCCGGTCAGCTATGCAGGTTATGTAACAGGCGGGGCGCTGAGCTGGAACAGTAAGAGTTCAAAGGAATTCGGGCTTGTCCCGTTCCTCGATCATTACGTTTTTAAAGATGACAGGCAGATAATGGGCAACCTGGTACTTGACCTTGGTCAATACAGGCAGTTTGAAGAGGTTCCTGTGCCAAACATGACTACCACTATGCTTTCTTTACAGTTCGGACTGATGGATAACGTCATGATCCATGCCATCTACGAAAAAATTTCATCATCAATAATTGAACTGATGAAAGACCTGGCCCCAGAACTGATAACGGATTACAATGACAAGTACAACTCGCGGCATCCTTTTGATTTTTCGGGAATGTATACTTTTCTTGATGAAAAGGAAGCCCTGCTGAAAGCAGCGGATATGAAAACACCTGACAGCACGCTGGTTCTTGATGAATATCTTAATGCCATCCGTCTTTTACGAACCGGAACGACACTTCAGCACTATATTGAAAACAGGAATGATTTAAAGCCTGGGGAAAGAAAAGCTGAATTATCAAGGATCCGGATTCTGCTTGATGAGTATCTGAACGAAAACAACAGGCTGTGGCTAGCCCGCAATAAAGAAGGAGGATACGATACCAGCATCAGTGTGCTGAAAAATCTTCAGAATCAGATCACAAAAGAAATTGAAACAATGGATAAATCTTATATATCCAGGATGCTGGCTCGTTTTCGTGAAAAAATCATTACATCAGCTGCTGTAATTTACATAACAAAGATTGCCTGATCACTGATCCCTTTTTTATGCAGCGGTTTTAAACTGCTTACGTCTTTTCATATGACAGTAGATTAACCCTTACATAAATCAAGAATATGAAAAGACAATATTATTTCATAACAGCTCTCCTGGCGATTGCAATTACAGGTATGTCCTCATGCATCTCCTCGCAATCTCTCATCCCTGTGAAAGGAAATGGAATGCCGGTTGACAAATCATTTAATGTTTCAGACTTTAAAGGCATAGAAGTTTCAGGTGGATTTGATGTGATTTTATCACAGGGCAGTTCCGAAAAAGTGATATTATCCGCCCAGGAAAACCTGTACAATCATATAAAAGTTGATGTAGTTCAGGGTGTTTTACGTATCTATACAGAAGGCAACCTGATGCCTACAAGGCCTATGAAAGCCATGATCTCTTTTAAAGATATTGATCACCTTGATGTTTCAGGAGGTGGTGATGTAACCGCTGAAACCCCATTGAATTGTAAAGAACTGGGCATTGAAATAAGCGGCGGCGGAGATCTTTCATCCGAACTGAATTCAGAGGACTTTTCATGCAGGATAAGCGGAGGAGGCGATGCCAGGTTAAACGGGAAAGCCACCCGGTACAGTATAACCATGTCAGGCGGAGGAGACCTTGAAACCAATCTTGAAGCTTCCTCGGTAAATTGCGAATTATCAGGCGGAGGAAATCTGATTCTGAAGTCACAGCAGGAAGCCTCGGAAGTAAAAATTGATCTGACAGGAGGAGGCGATGCCGATGCCCTTGTAAATACAACATCCATGCAATGCTCGGTTTCAGGCGGTGGTGATCTTACGGCAAGGGGAAAAGCCGGTGAACTTGATGTTCGTCTGGGCGGAGGTGGAGACCTGAACGCATCATCACTTGAAACTGCCGTTGTTTCTTTCCAGGCAAACGGAGGTTCTGATATTTACCTTCAGGCCAGTAAGGAAATAAAAGGCACCATTTCAGGCGGCGGCGATGTCTATTATTCCGGCTCTCCTGATGTGGTTGCAATTGATACTCACGGAGGGTCAGAGGTGCATAAGCAATAGTTTAAAGAGGTTGTAGAGACGCACGGCCGTGCGTCTCTACAACCTCAAACCTCAAACAACAAAAAATCCTGTAATTCCTTGAATGGAATTGCAGGATTTTTTTTGTTTACCTTTTGCTATTACAATTTAACCGGTAAATTTGACCGTTCACCGAAAACTTAACCGGCAAATCAGCTTTGTGTAATATTTTTACTTCGTTTTACTAAACATTAAACCCAAATACAATGAAAAAATTGAGTTTCTCAGTCATTTCAATATTCCTGTGTTTAGCTATGTCAGCCCAAACATCAGTGAATCTGAAACTGAATCCTGAAAAGAATAAAGTATATCGGTTCCAGTCCCAATCAGAACAAACCACTTCGCAGACTGTAAACGGTATGGATCAGACGACCAGTACGGATAGCCGGACTTATCTTTCGATAAAAATGATTGATGCTTCACAGGGTTTATTCATTGCTGAAGCAAGATTTGATTCAATCCTAACCAAATCGAATTCAATGGGTCAGGTTGTTCAAATCAACTCTAACCTCGAAGGCAATATGGCCTCCAAGGATATGTCAGATGTAATGTCGTGCGTTATGCACAGAATATGCAAAAATCCGCTTTACGTTAAACTGGAACCCACCGGTAAAGTAACTGACATTGTCAACCTTGCCATGTTAAAGGACTTAGTTTTGAAGGATACGGGTTTGATAACCGGAATGATGGCCCCGGCAATCAAAATGCAGGCAGTTAACTCGGTTGGCAGGGATCAGCTTATTTCAATGATTCAGGGTTTCACCTATTTCCTTCCGGCAGCAGATGTTAAACCGGGTGAAAAATGGACGACCACTGATCCGCTGAATGCAGGAGGAATGTCGCTTGTAGTAAATTCCGATTATATCTTACAGACCGTTTCAGACAATACCGCAGCAATTGTCGGTGAATCTTCAATTAAAGCTGCTGAAAATGCAAAACCCATGGAGTATTCAGGTGCTAAGATCAGCTATGAAAGCATAATGGGATTGAGCAAATCCAGCATCATTGTGGATACTGCTACCGGTTTTGTAAAAGAAAATAAATCAAAAATGACAATGACAGGCAATCTTGGTGTAGCAGTCCAGGGAATGAATATGGAAATTCCAATGAAAGTTGATTCGGAAACCACTGTTGCCGCAATTCTATAATTTTTTAACTCTAATTCAATGAATAAACTTATTGTTCTGATACTATTTATATTCTCAGTTAACCTTCAGGCGCAGCAGGTTACCGGAAAAGTATGCATGCAATCGGATAAATCACCCGCGCAATTTGCATCAGTTGGTTTATTACAACTTCCTGATTCCGGCATTGTTACCGGTGTCATAACACTCACCGACGGTGCCTACACCTTTGAATCGGTCAGGCCCGGTGAATACGTTGTTAAAGTGAGCTTTATGGGATATGCAAATGCACTGAAGAGTATTTCAGTGAAAAATGATGCAAAAACAATTGTGGATACCATATTCCTCACTGAAGCCGCCACAAGTCTTCAGGAAGTCACTGTTGTGGGCGAACGGTTAAAGGGAAAGGAACTTGTTGACCGGACCACTTACAATATCCCCCCGCTTGTTGCCAAATCATCAACAAACGGATATGAGCTGCTGAAAAAGATACCCCAGGTAAATGTGGATTTTCAGAATAATGTAACCCTAAACGGAAGCAGTAATTTCATTATCCAGGTTGATGGAAGGCAACGTGACAAGGAATTTCTGGCCAAACTTCTTCCTTCGGATATCGAAACCATTGAGATCATCAGCAATCCTTCAGGCAAATATGAAGGCAATATTGACGGCGTAATCAATATCATTCTGAAAAAGGAAGCACGTTATGGTATGAACGGGAATGTAGGATTCAATATAAAACCGATCAATAAGCTCACTTATAGTGGCACAGGCAGCCTTGATTATTCAATGGGTAAAATCACATTCTATATTACCGGCTTCAAGGGAGGACAAAACCTCCATATCAATTCATCAACAAGGACGAGCTTTAAAATGCTTGACTCAATAAGCAATGCCTCCGGTTATGGAGATATTAAGGTTGGATTTGCCTCAGTAAATACTGGTTTCGACTATTATGTCAATGACAAAAACAACATCAGTTTTAATGTATCTTACAAGCCGATTCGCCAGGATATAGACATGATAAGCAATACCAATTTAAAGAGAAACAATTTGCCCGATAGTATTCTTTTCTCCTCTATCACAGGTGATTTGACCAAAAGCGATGAGGCTACCTTTTCGCTTTTCCACAAGAAGACTTTCAAGAAACCTATCCAGGAATTCACAAGTGAAACCAGCTATTATATCTTTAGGTCAAACCAGGACAGTAAATTTGTAAACACACTAGAGTCCCTGGGAACAGAACCGATTTATGCCAGGAAAGAAATCGACCACAATGAAAGGGATTATTTTTCGGTAAAGCTAAACTACGTTCAGCCTTTTGGAATGAATACAAAGCTTGAGGCCGGTTATCAGCTGTATTACCAGGATATGAACTACAATTTTACAATAAACGATACATCGGATGATAACCGGTTCAAGTATGCTGAAATGCGAAATTCAGTGTATGCCGGGTTGACTTTTAATGTCAAAAAATTCGGTTTCCAGACTACATTGCGGGCTGAAAACAGCCATATCAATGCGGACTCTGTGACATCACCCGATTATACCTGCCTGTTACCGTCGGTAAATCTGCAGTATAAATTTTCAGCCAGTCATAACCTGAAGCTCACCTATAACAGGCGCATCAACAGGCCCGGTATATACGATATGAACCCGTATGAAAAAATCGGCCAGAACTACGACGTTTCTGTCGGTAACCCTGACCTGAGACCAGACTATCGCGACAGGTTGCAGTTGACGTATACCTGGAACTTCGGAAGCAATTATTTTTCGCCGAACGTGTATTATGAATCCTTATCAAATAAAGTGGGCAGAAGATCAGAGCTCATCAAATCACCTGTTGACGGCTCCTATACTACGTTTACAAAACCGTATAACCTGCTGAGCGGTTATGAATACGGAGGAGGTGTTAATGCCATGCTGTGGTTTGTGAATATTAACGGCCGGATTTTCCAGGGCCATTATGACAAATATGAGAAAGGTTCATTTGCAATACCGGAGCGTGATTACTTTTCTTACAGCCTCACCAGTTATGCCTATGCACCGCTTGACAAGGCGAAAAAGACAACAGCCTTCGCATTCCTGCAATACAACGGGGTAAATATTGACGCGCAGACAAAGACATACAGCCTTGCTTTCTATGGTCTCGGCGCACAAAAGCAGATTAAAGATCACAGTATCGGATTCGTATGGCTGCTCCCTTTGTCAACCAATGTTGATCTTACACGTACAGAGACTGAAACGGATTATTACCATGTAAGGAATATAATTGGCTTTGATGTAGCCTGGTTTATACAGGTGATGTATTCCTACAAATTCAATAAGGGTAAAAACGTGAAGAAGATCGGCCACAAGGTTGATGTGGAAAGTGACAGCAAAAGCCAGGGAATTGGAATGTGATTTACGATTTAGCGATTTACGATTTACGATTTGAAGATCAGGAAACTTCTGTCCGGAATATCGGACAGAAGTTTTTTTATTTTATACCAGGCTTATTAAAAAACCATGGTATCAACGTAATCAAAAAAAATTATATTTGAAATGTATACTCCGACCTATAAATGAAACCTGATCCAACTTCAACGTTAAACCCTGATTATAACGTAACAAATCTGACGGAAAGCAAAATGCTCTTCAAAAACATTATTGAGCAGGCGCCAGTTCCTATGGCTATTATAGATATGAATGGCTCTGTCGAGTTTTTCAATCATAAAGCCCATGAGATTTTTGGCTATTCAATCGAAGATATTCCGGATGTATTGACCTGGTGGCAAAAGGCTTACCCTGATGAGAACTACAGAAATCAGGTCATAGAATCATGGAGTTCTAAAATTGTAAGTGCCGTGACCGGGCAAACTGAGATTGCCGGAAGTGAATACACGGTAACCTGCAAGGATGGCACGCGAAAAGAAGTCTATATATCAGGCTGTGCCATTATGAGCAAACTATTCGTTTTGTTCATTGACATGACGGAACACCGTGCAATGGAAAAAGCACTTCATGACAGTGAGCAGCATTACAGAATGATTTCTGAACTCACGTCGGATTATGTTTTCCGGTTAAAAATAGCTGAAGACGGACGTGCTGATATGGATTTTATTTCAGACAATTATAAATCGATTACAGGAAGACAAAAGGAAAAATCCGGTGTTGATTTCTGGAAATACTTTATACACCCCGATGATTATCCAGTGCTGATGTATGAATTGTCGGAAATCAGAAAGAAACCCCAGTCCCGTGAATTTGAATGCCGGTCTTTTATCGATGGCGGAAAGCAAAGATGGGTGCAGGTTTTCAGCCGGTCAGAATGGGATGAGAAAGAAAACAGGGTTGTTTATATTGTTGGTGCGGTAAAAGATATTACGGAAAGAAAAACGGCCGAACTTGAATTAATTGAAACTAACCACAAATTAAAGGAGGCAAAAGAAAAAGCAGAAGAAAGCAACCGGCTTAAAACCTCGTTTTTGCAGAATATGAGTCATGAGATCAGAACTCCCATGAATGCCATCATGGGCTTTGCCACTTTGCTGAAGGACAATCATGGTAACCAGGCCAAATTAGAGAAATTTTCTACGATCATATGTGAAAGATGCAATGATTTGCTGGAGATCATTGATGAATTGCTCGATATCTCCAAGATTGAATCAGGGCAAATGTCTGTGTCAATCGAGCGCTACAATATTGAAAACATGTGTAAGGAACTCACAGGTTTTTTCAATGAACATAAAAAACGTATTGGCAAGGAGAATATAGAATTTTCAATGAGCAAGGGTGAGAATGTTCCCGGTAAATTCATTATGACCGATCCTGTAAAACTAAAACAGATTTTTATTAACCTCATCGGGAATGCGTTTAAATTCACATCGGAGGGTTCAATTTCATGCGGTTGCAGTGTGAATGATAACGATGAGCTTGTATTTCATGTTGCTGACACTGGGATCGGGATCCCGGAAGACAAGCAGGATTTGATTTTTGAACGTTTTGTGCAACTTGATGATGAAACTTACAGCGGAACCGGATTGGGTCTTTCCATAGTGAAAGGACTTATTGCCATAATGGGTGGCCGTATCTGGCTGATATCGAAAACTGAAGATCTTGAAAAAGAAATAAAAGGCGGAACTACATTTTACTTCGCATTCCCGGACTGGAGGTGTCAGGAATAAACCTGACAGCGTCGAAGACCTGTCAGCGTTTAAAACTTTCGTTGGTGGATTAATTCAAATAAATAACGCTGTCAGGTCCTTCGGACGCTGACAGGTTAGATCCGGTGTAAAACCTGACAGCGTCGAAGACCTGTCAGCGTTTTACGTTTTCAGGATTGAACCTCTGTTTGAGTGATACTTTCAGATACCGGTAAACAATTCAACATGTTTTATTGTTAGAGATGCGTATCCTTTTATGGGATCGCATATTATTAGTAATTAGGCAAGTATAATTGTTAACCAAAATCAACTTATTATGAAATCACTCGGCTTTGTTAATTATGCCAGGTTACTGGCAGGTATTTCACTTGTAATTTTCTCATTCAATTCCTGTAAAAAAGACGACGACAACAACAACAATGATCCTGCATATGTGGGCACCTGGAGCAGGACTGATACTATTCCTGTGGACACTTTTGCTCTGCAGGTAAAGGATCTTCTTACTTTTACAAAAACCACGGTCACCAACATGGGACAGATCTATAATCCCGATACCGATGAATGGCTTGATCTGATGGGTATGAAAGGTACCTTTACAGCCAGTGGAAAAACATTGGATATTACTGTAGACCAGGTTGGAATATCCGATTTTGATACCCTTGGTATACCGTCCGGTAATATTCAATATTTTACAAAAGATGATGCTGAATTTAACCTGGTACTAAATGAACTCGATCAGAAAGAAAACTTCCAGGCAGAATACAATGTTTCCGGAAACAAGCTCACCATGAAAGTTGATGACAACGATGACGGCGACTTTACCGATGACGGTGAAACTCAGGTTTACACGAAGGAATCGGGAAGCGGCATGTAAATGAATTCAAATCACCTTTGAAAAAGTTTGAGGAAGAGGTTTGAAGAAGAGTTTGAAAACAGTTTAACGATTTCAAACTCTTTCAAACCACTTCAAACTGCTTTCAAACATCTTAAAACTGATTACCGATCACCGATTACTCCTTACTCCCTTCTCTCCTCTCTTCTCTTCTCCTCCCTTCTCACTGCGTCTCTCTTAAGTTTTTCAAGCTTATGTTCTCCATAGGTCAGTCGGATAATCAATACGAATAACACAGGAACAATTACTACTCCCAGGAAGGTTGCAGCAAGCATTCCTCCCAGAACGGTCCATCCGATTGTATGCCTTGCCACGGCCCCGGCCCCTCCGGCAAATATAAGGGGTGATACTCCGAAAATAAACGCAAAGGATGTCATCAGGATAGGTCTGAGCCGGAGTTGAACGGCTTCGAGGGTGGCGTGAACGATATCCATACCGCAATCGACCCTTACCTTGGCAAATTCAACTATCAGGATTGCATTTTTTGCAGCAAGTCCGATTAAGGTAACCAGTCCTATTTGCGCATACACATTATTGCTTAGCGAAGGGTTAAGTGTAAGCGCTGTGATTGCGCCAAACGCT
Source organism: Bacteroidales bacterium (assembly GCA_035299085.1). Taxonomy (NCBI): domain Bacteria; kingdom Pseudomonadati; phylum Bacteroidota; class Bacteroidia; order Bacteroidales; species Bacteroidales bacterium. The sequence continues at coordinate 112,796 of DATGXG010000024.1, forward strand.
CCCAGCGGAACCGCCAGCAGAACGGCAAGCGGAGCTGACCAGCTTTCATAAAGCGCCGCCAGAAAAAGAAACGCAAAGATCAGTGAAATAAAAAAGATCATGACTGTGGTATTACCTGCAATAATTTCTTCACGGCTTAACCCTGAAAATTCATAGCCATACCCGGCAGGAAGCGTTTCAGCAGCCACCTCAGTCAGTGCCTGGAGCGCCTGTCCGCTGCTGTAGCCTTCTGCGGCATTCCCGTTAAATTCGGCTGACCGGTATAAATTATAATGAGGAATAAGCTGGGCATTTTCAGTAATGTTATAGTTTATAAGCGTACTCAGTGGGAGCATGCTTCCTGCTTCATTTCTTACATAATAATTGCCAAGCTGGGAGATCGAATTCCGGTACAGGGTATCGGCCTGAACAACAACCCTGAAATTTCTTGAGTACAACGTGAAATCATTCACATACCGGCTTCCGAGGAAGGTCTGCAGGGTGCTGTAAACATCAGACAGGTTCACACCCATTTTTTTGCATTTCTCCCGGTCGACCTGGATTTGATATCCCGGAGTGCGTGCGGTGAAGAATGTAAATGTGTTTGAAAGTTCCGGCCTCTTCCTTGCGGCATTCATAAAGTCGCCTGCGACTTTTTCAAAAGCATGGATATCATCGGTACTTTCGCGTTGTTGCAAAATGAAGCTGAACCCGCCGGTTCTGCCCAATCCCGGAATGGCCGGGGGCGGAATAATGACAATCCGGGCATCATGAATCTCCGCAAAACGTTTTTCAAGTGTATTAATTAGAGAAAACAACTGGAGAGATTTCGATTTCCGCTCGTCCCAGGGATCAAATGAGCAAAATACGGTGCCGGCATTCGATTTGTTTGAAAATGATACCACATTCAAACCTGTAATGGCAGCGTAATGCCCTATTCCCGGAACTTCATCCAGTATCTTCATGACCCTTTGAAGCACTTCAGTTGAACGGCTGATAGATGAAGCTTCAGGCAATTCAAACGTGATAAATACCCGGCCTTCATCTTCAGTAGGGATGAAACCTGTGGGTTTATTTTTAAAAAGAAGCAATGTTCCGGCAAGGAGGCACACAAGGAAGATAACCACAAGTTTGGTATGACGGAACGTCTTTTCCACGAACCGGGTATAGCGACCCTGAACTTTTTTATAGCCATGGTTGAAAACGTCGAATACCCTGATATGCCTTGCCTCTGCAGGATTCGGGTTTCTTTTGAGCAGCAGGGAGCAAAGTGCAGGAGTGAGGCTAAGTGCCACAAATGCTGAAATCAGCACAGAAATAGCAATGGTTATGGCAAACTGCTGGTATAGTTTTCCTACAATACCGGGTATAAAGCCTACTGGTACAAACACAGCAGCAAGAACAAGCGCAATGGCAACGACAGGGCCGGAAATTTCCTTCATGGCCCTGTATGCTGCTTCGCGTGGTGACAGGTGAAGCTCGTCAATATTGTGCTGTATAGCTTCCACAACAATGATCGCATCATCCACAACAATGCCGATGGCGAGCACGAAGCCGAAAAGCGTCAATTTGTTTACAGTGAAATCAAGCGGAACAAAAAAAGCAAAAGTCCCTATAATGGAAACCGGTATGGCCAATATGGGAATGAGTGTGGCACGCCAATTTTGCAGAAAAATAAAAACGACAACGGTAACCAGCAACAAGGCAATCAGCAGGGTATGCACAACCTCATTGATTGAAACCCTGACAACCGAAACGGTTTCAAAAGGGACAAGGAAATCGATATCCTCAGGGAAAGAAGATTTCAGCTGGTTCAGGGTGTTCAGCACACCGTTGGCTGTTTGAATGGCATTGCTGCCGGGGCTTTGAAAAACCAGGAGGAAGGAAGCTCTTTTTCCGTCAACATATCCGCCGCCTGAATACTGGAATCTGCCCAGTTCAACACGGGCAATATCACGCAGGTATAGCATGGATCCATCACGGGGATCTGTTTTAACTACAATATTCCCGAATTCTTCCTCCGATTTCAATCGTCCGTTTACAAAAGCGGTGTATTCGAATGCCTGCTCGGCAGCCTGTGGTGCAGCACCTACCGAACCGGCAGCTACCTGTACGTTCTGTTCCTGGATGGCACGGATCACATCGCCGGCTGTGATGCTTTGCTGAACCATTTTATCAGGCTGCAGCCAGATACGCATGGCAAAATCCTCAGCCCGTGTAAAAACATCACCGACACCCTTAACTCTTGATATGGCCTCACGGATAAAGATATTGGTATAATTATCGACAAATCGAACGTCATGGGTTCCATTCGGTGAAAATATGCCGACAACCATTAGAATGCCTGTATTACTTTTTCTCACTGAAAGTCCCAGCCTGCGTACATCATCCGGAAGCTGGGGCAAAGCCAGGTTCACCCTGTTTTGTACATCCAGGGCGGCAATATCCACATCGGTTCCCAGGTCAAAGTTCACACTCATACCCATGCGACCGTCGCTTGTACTGGTGGTCGACATATAGGTCATTCCCGGAACCCCGTTCACCTGGGTTTCGACCGGAATCGTTACAGTTTGCTCAACAGTTCCCGCATCGGCGCCGATATAGATACCTGATACCTGCACAACGGGTGGCGTAATGCGCGGATATTGACTGACAGGAAGGTTAATTAAAGATATAAGTCCTACAAGTGTGATGACTATTGCTATAACAATGGCTGTAACCGGTCGTCTTATAAATGTATTGGCTATCATCAATCTATTTCTTAATCGGTAATTGTCTTATCGCTGATAACAATGGCTGAACCATTCTGCAACTTTTGCAGGCCATCGGTGACAATCTGCTCTCCCTCCTGCAAACCGTCCTTTATTACAGCCTTACCGGCCAGAAAGGTGCCCAGCGTAACTTTTGTTTGTCTAACCTTCTGGCTGTCGACAACAAATACAAAATATTCAGACATCTGTTCCATAAGGGATTTGGAAGGTATGACAAGTTGTTCGTCATAGCTGTTGTTCAGCACATTGACACGGCAGCTCATTCCCGCTGTAAGATTCCGGTTGGCATTCGGGAATTCAAGCCTTACTTTGATCGTACCGGTTTGCGGATCCACTGCCCTGTCGATTGTCTGAATTTGTCCGTTGGCCGGGTAAAAAATATTATCCGCCAGCATAATGCGGAAAATAGAATCCCCGGCACCCGGTTTAAGTGCAGCCAGTTTACGGAAGCGGTTAAGTTCTTTTTCATTAATAACAATTTCCACAGCCATCGGGTTATCGGATGATATGGTATTCAGCAGGGTCTGGCCGGGCGTGATCAATGCTCCCATTTTTACCTGCGAAATGCCTATGATTCCATCAAAAGGCGCCGTAATAACGGAGTAATTCAGTTCGGTTTGTGCTTTTGTCAGTTCGGCTTTAGCGGAAACAAGCTGAAGGTTAGCATTTTGTAAATCCGTTTGAGCATCATCATATCGTTGGCGTGCTATGGCTTCCTGCTGAAGAAGGTTCGAATATCTTTCCACATACCGTTTAGCCCTTTCAACATTTGCCATGGCAATATCGGTATTTGCTTTTGCCTGTTCATAAGAAGCCTGGTATCGGCTTCTGTCAATTTCGTATAGTTTTTTGCCTTTCTTTACAAAATCTCCCTCCTTGAAAAATATACCTGTGATAAACCCCGATACCTCACTGCGGAGTTGAACTTCATTGAGAGGTACAACAATACCGGGATAAATGTCATAAAACATCACCCTTTCTTTTTCAACCGTGGTAACATTCACAGGCACGGGAGGAGTTGAACCGGAATCCGTACTTTTTTTACAGCCTGTAATTAATACAAACAGCATTAAAACCAGAATTGCTGAAGTATGGAGTTTTGTTGACTTAATCATGATTTTAATAATTGGTTGAAATATTTCCAACTGCTGCATCCACATCAATCCGGCTTGTGATAAGCCTGTAAAGGGCGTTTAATTCATTGATCCTGGCCGATCTGAGGTCGGCCTCCGATACAATGACTTCCAAAAAACTTTTTATTCCCTGGTTGTATTGAAGTCTAACCGTATTATAAATTCCGTCAGCCAGTATCACATTCTGCCGGGCTGCCTCCAGCGTTTTCATATTGCTCTTGTAAGAAGCCATGGCGGTTTCAAACTCAGTGCGGATGCGGTTCCCCAGGTTAACACTGTCGAGTTTCATATCTTCAAGATGGAGCTTCGCTGCCTTTATCCGGAACATTCTTTGTCCACCGCTGAACAGGGGCAGACTTAACCGCAAACCGGCGGATGAATTCGGGAAATCACGGTCATACAAGGCATTCAGGTTGTCATTCTGGTAAACAAGATTATAATTCGCATAAGCTGATAACGAAGGAAGGAACTGCATCCTTTGTCTTGTTACTTCAGCCTGTTGAAGCCTGATGGAAGTTTCCTGCAACTGGTATTCAACCCGGTTCCGGTGACTGGTTGTAAGCGACGTATCCAGGAACGTGGTTTGCTGTAATTTTGAACTATCCATGGTAATGGTAAGTGGCATGGAAAGCGGGTATCCCATCAGTTGTTTAAGAACAGTATTTTTAACCCGTATTTCTTCACGGGTTCCTGCAATTTCGGCATCCACATTATTCAACGCAATTTGTGCCCGCTGGAAATCTATTTTATCATTTAAGCCGTTTTCGAACAGGCTTCTTGCATCCTGCAGGCTTTTTTCAAGACGTGTCCTGTCTTCAAGGTAAAAATCAAGCCTCGCCTTTGCCAGTAAGACATCATAGAAAGCCTTGCTTACATTTACAACTAGTTCAATCAGGTTCTGCTTTGTGCTTTGTTTAGCCTGGCGATTATATAAACCGGATGCCCGACCGGCTATTACAAGGTCCGGATCAAAAATGTTCTGGCTTGCATTCAGTTGAATGGCTGAAGTATTTACCACACCGGTAGTGACTTCCCTTTTAGGACCTTCGGGATTGCTGAAATCAGGAAAAATAGATACAGGCTGCAACAGGTAATGCTGGTAATTGGCACTTACATCTACCTGTGGGAGCCATCCTGATAAGGCTGCGCCAGTATTGTTCTTTGCCACCTTTTCACGAATCGCCGACTGGGCTACCACTGGCTGATGCTTCAGTGCATAACCCAGGCATTGGTCAAGGCTGGCATTATCGTTAAAAGTATCACCGGTTTGGCCGGCTGCACCAGCCGCTAAAAGAAATATCCACCACAATAAAAAAAAGAGAAAACGGATGTTCAGGAGGCATTTATATACAACCATGAGGGTCAGGCAAAGGATCCATATATTGAGATTTATGGATATAACAAAGCCGGATGTTTTTGGTTTGTGACCCGTTGATTAAAAACTTTCAGTTTGCCGGATTGTTATGAAAGAAACCTTAAATGTAATGATCATGATAACTGCCGAAAAGACGACTATAACTGTGAAAACCGAGATAAATGCCCCGGTTGAAAAAGTCTGGAGTTACTGGACTGACCCGAAACATATTATGAACTGGAATAATGCCTCGGAGGACTGGTATACCCCAAGGGCTGAAAACGATTTCAGAATTGGCGGAAGATTCAATTACCGCATGGAAGCCAGGGATGGCAGCGACGGATTTGATTTTGCCGGTGAATATACAAGCATCGCGTTGCTTCACCAGATAAAATATACAATGAATGACGGGAGGACTGCACAGGTAAATTTTACATCTGATGGTAATAAAACCGTTGTAACTGAAGTTGTGGAAACCGAACAGCTGAATTCGATTGAATTACAGATGAAGGGATGGCAGGCTATACTTACCAATTTCAGGAAATACATGGAGAAGTCAGCAAAAACGGAAATGCTGCATTTTGAAATCTTCATTGAAGCACCCCCTGAAAAGGTGTATACCACGATGATTGATGAAAAGGGTTATTCCGAATGGACTTCCGAGTTTAATCCCACTTCAAGGTTTAAGGGCTCCTGGGAAAAAGGTTCAAAGATCCTTTTTCTAGGAGAAGCCCAGGACGGAAGTCTTGGAGGGATGGTGAGTATCATTAAGGAAAATATCCGCAACCGCTTTATAAGCATTGAACACATGGGTATTGTTGAAAACGGGCGTGAAATACTCTGTGGTCCCGATGTGGATCGCTGGGCAGGGGCTCTTGAAAATTACACGTTTACAGAAAAAGAAGGAAAGACACTGCTTTCGATCGATGCCGACTCAGATGACAAATACAGGTCCTATTTTATTACTACCTGGCCACGAGCACTCCGGAAGCTTAAATCGATTTGTGAAGAACAGGATGATATTAACCAAAACCTATAAAAAATGGCACGAGTAAGCACCTACCTGAATTTCCCGCGGAACACCGAGGAAGTGTTTAATTTTTACAAATCCATTTTTGGCGGAGAATTTGAAGGCGGAATTTCGCGGTTCGGAGATATTCCGCCATCCGATGAAATACCGCCGCTGGCAGAAGCCGACAAAAATCTTGTGATGCATATTTCGCTCCCTTTACTGGGCGGCCACAGACTGATGGGAACTGATGCACCGGAATCCATGGGTTTTAAGGTGAATTTCGGGAACAATGTTTACATCACACTTGAACCGGACAGCCGTGAGGAAACGAAACGCCTTTTCGACAGGCTGTCCGACGGTGGCCAGGTGGAAATGGAACTCCAGGATATGTTCTGGGGGGATTATTATGGCAGCTGCACAGACAAGTATGGTGTGAGGTGGATGTTTAATTGTGCGGCGAAGCAGTAATAAGCAGTTTAAGCAATAAGGGGTTAAGAAATTTTAGTAATAAGGTTAAATATTACAAGGAGTTAAGGTCTGGGAAATTTCTCAGGCCTTAATTGCTTAATAGCTTAATAGCTTTCATTAGTCAACTCTTTCCGGCTGAAAATCAAAAAAATTGCCCCAATGGTCATGTAAATGGGTATATTTAAGGTCACACCCTTACTGACATGGCAACAAGAATTTTATTCCTTTTGTTGGCTTTATTTCCTTTTACGGCAAGGCCAGACAATCACCCAGGTAGCGGATCTGAACAATACTCCTTACACTTATTGCCCTGAATTTACCCTTATAAATTTTAAGGGTAAATTATATACTTATCATCCACATTTCTATCAAAATAATTTCAGTTTCGATGGCACTAAAAAAGGCCCCGGTTTTGAGTTTCCGATTAATCATTACCTGAATATTAATGACAGTATTCTAATTCTCGAAAAAAGTATATCACATGAACTGTTTCAATACGATGGAATAACCAATAAGAAACTGGTTTCGTGCCCCTCTGATATCGAAAAACTGGTATGGTTCAATAATGGATTATATTATACTTCTTCAACAGGTTTATGGAAAATTGAGGATACCACTGCCATAAATATATCCGGCCTTCCCAATATTCAGCGGTTAATAGTTTGTGAAAAACATTTGCTGATTATAACTGTTGATCAGGTCCTTTGGATATACAACGGTATTGACCCCCCCTATCACGATCCCAAATTATCAAATGCAATTGTAAGTACTTTAAAACCGTTTCATGGCAAACTAGCCTATGCAGCCAATAATGACACATTTGGTGTCGAATTGTGGATATACGACTTTATCAATCCACCGGAACTTATAGCAGATATAAATAAAGGCGCTAGTGGATCTAATCCCCGCTGCTTGCAGGTAATCAACGATCAGCTATTTTTTTATGCAGATACCGCTCTTACTCCAGGCTTACTCTGGGAATATGATGGTACCGGGGTACCTGTTGTTTCACATCTTCTTGACGGTACACCGGTTGAACTTCCGGATGTTGATGATTTTGGAGTATTGATAAACGGGAAATTATATACCAATCCTGATGGCCTGTGGGTTTTTGACGGAGTAAATCCTCCCCGTATCCTGGATTCTGAAGTAGGCAGGTGGTACTCCCGGTTAACTTGGTTCCAGGACAAATTATACTTTTTTATTTATATGAGTCATGTCGGGGGATGCTGGAAAATGACAGACGAAATCAACCCGGCTGAACATGCCTGGTTTGGCGATACATATGGTTCCAATCCTTCTTGTAAAACAGTATTCAAAGATACCTTGTATTTTTTGGCGGACGATGGTGGGGGTATTGACTTATGGGCGTATAATGGAAAAGGTAACCCTTATATTGCCAAAGAAATTAGCCGTCCGTCAAACCCTAATTTTCCGACAAAAATTCTGAAAACTAATGAAGAACTTATCATACAGGGGGACCGCTTTATTATAACGTTTGACGGGAGTAACTCTTATACCTTTTTATCTGACAGCAATGTTTATATAGAATATGTATGGCCTGCTTCAGATGGTTTTTATTATAAACTTCATTTAAGCAGTTCAGAACAGGCAAGTCTGTGGTACATGAATAAGAATCATTATTCTAAACGTATCACCGAAATGGATTACTTTTTTTCGGGTATAGTTTGCGATAACCGGTTCCTCACTACAACACCAGATGAGACATATGGACGGGAGCTGTATTTTGCTGATACTGCAGGGCATTATTCCATTCTGGCAGATCTTGTACCCGGGAGCGGTGATTCAAATCCTCAATTGCCTGTAATGTTAAAAAACAACTATTATTTTACTGCTAAAGATGAAAGCCAGGCAATTTGGCTATGGAAGTACAATTTCAATATGGAATTCCCGGAGAAAGTTATAAACATAGAAGATTCAACGGGTTCTCGATATTTTGGGAGGTTTACTTTTCAGGAACAACTGTTCTTTATGACTGAAAACGGAGTGTATTTTCTCGACATGAATAATTCGGTTAATGAAATAATAAAAGGTGATTTCGAAGAATTTTACATTTCGGGAAACTGTTTATATTTAAGGGATGGATCAACATTTTATGAATATACGGGAAAAGGTACTCCCGTATTGATGGACTTGCCATACAATGCACATAATTTCATCAGCTACAGGGATAAAACTTTTTTTGATGGGTGGGATGGTACGAGTTATTTTTATCAATATGATCATGAAAATAAACCGGTGCCAATTTTTAAACCAGCTGCAGATCTTGTGCTGTATAAGAAAAAAATATATTTTACTGCCCCGGATAAGGACAACCAGAAAGAACTTTTCGTAATGACCTTTCCGGATTCAGTTTTGCACATCACTGCCTGTGATCCGTTCAGGTTAAACAGTCATGTAATACACGAGTCAGGCGTATACTTTGATACAATTTCTGATATCGCCGGACTTGACAGCATAATAGAATTGCATTTATTTATCCTTCCGAAAAGTACTTCATTTCAGGGAATTTCATCCTGTAATTCATTTCTATCACCCAGCGGCCGATATAACTGGACTACCAGCGGTGTTTACACCGATACCATACCGAACTCTGCCGGATGTGACAGTATTATTCAGATTGACCTTGCAATTACCCATGTGGATGTAACAGTCATACAAAACGGCAATGCACTGATATCTGCCAACTATGAAGCCGGCCATCAGTGGATAAATGTGGATAACGGAAACCAGCCCCTGCCTAATGATACATCATACACATTCTTACCGGATCACAGTGGCCGTTATGCAGTGATTATAACACAGGGAACCTGTGTGGATACTTCATCAGTTTATACAGTTAATATTACAGGAAATGAACAGTTCAGTAACGGAAATATTCAATTGTACCCTAATCCCACTGATGGTAAAGTAACTATTGATCTCGGAAAGATTTGTGATGAAGCAACTGTAACCATTATGAATTCAACCGGGATGGTGGTTCAGGAATTGAAAATCAGAAATTCACAAAAGGGAGAAATTAGGTTGAATGAACCGGGGATGTACCTGGTGAAAGTGAGAACCGGGGATGAGGAAACAATACATAGAGTAATTAAGCAGTAAGGAATTTAAGGCCTAAGAGATTTTGCTTAATACCTTATTACTAAACACCTTATTACTAAACACCTTATTACTAAACACCTCTCATATGAACACCAAAAAGCTACTCTCACTCTTTTTACTTGTGATTCTTGCTCTAACGAAACTGATCGCTGATGATGTATTAAAGATATATCACATGCAAAGCAGCACTGAAAGCTCTAACCCTTATAACAGGGTAATCTTTCAAAACAAAATGTTTTTTACAGCATCGGGTAAACTGTGGCAAATTGATAGTACAAACACCCTTAAAATGATTGATGGTTCATTTGAAGACCGCTATTCATTTAGAGACGGCTATTCGTTTTTTGTTCTGAATAATGAATTGTACTATTTCTCCGATGAAAATAATTTATGGCACTATAACGGCCAGGATGCTCCTGCTGTATTATACAATGATGTCCGTACCCCTTATGTGCGTACTTATTATAAAGTAGTAAATAATAAATTATATTACTATAGCACTGCATATAATGACACGACCGGATTGTATGAATTTGATGGGACAAACCATCCGAAAAAAATAGCCAGCGGATTTGGAAGTTATGAGGATATAATAAGCTATAATAACAGCATTTATTTTGCTTTCAACGATTTACAGCATGGAAATGAAGTATGGTGTTATGGCAATAATCAATCCCGGATATTATCTGATCTCAATTCCGGACCTGGTTCTTCTTACCCCGAAAATTTCAGCGTATATCTCGGCAGATTGTTCTTTAACGCAAAAGACAGCAGCAATACTTCATTTTTATGGGAATACAATGGCAATGGAACTCCCGCAAAATTTGCTCAATCCGGTTCAGGAGTGACAATATGTAATAACATTCTTTATTTTACTGCACAGGATAGCATCCATGGAATTTCGTTGTGGTCTTATGACGGTTCAAATCCTCCAATGATTGTAAACGGAACAGAAAATACTTCACCAACGGGTTTATTTGAATTTAATGAGAAACTCTATTTCGCAAAAAATTCAACAATCTTTGAATATGATGGGGTCAACCCCATAAAAGTCTTTTTAGGTCCATTTAAATATCATATATCACAACAGGTTATTAACGGATGCTTATACATTTGGTATCAAACCGAAATCAGCGATAGCAATACACGTTTGGATCTTTATAAATATGACGGGGTGAATCCGGCAGTCAATTTAACTTCGTCTAAAATTGTTGATTTTTATTCCAGCAATATAATCATAAAGCTTAAAAATCAAATTTTTGTTGTTTTGAAGGATCATGTTTTTATTGACGAGGGAGATAGCTTGCGGATAATATCCGATTTTCCCACAAGTTTTACTGAGATGGGAATATTCGGCAACAGGTATTATTTCACGTGCGACAATCCCCTTTATGGTCGAGAATTGTGGTATTTTGACGGAACTAAGGCGCCGGTTCTTGTAAAGGACTTTAACAATAAAATGGTTGTATCAGGTAGTCATTCACTCAAAGTGGCCAATGATAAACTCTTTTTTAAAGATAACGCCAACCAAAATATACAATTTAATGGCCGGCGATTTTCAGTTTTACCAAAGGAATTTAATCCGGTGACAGTATACAACATGCTGGCTTATAAAGATAATTATTATTATAATCGGGAGACAGGCAGATTTTCATCATCTCTTTTTAAATCAGACGGATTGACTGAATATAAAATATCAAATTCATCCACCTGCGATTTGTTAGTTTTTCATGATACCATTTATTATGGTTCACATGATAATTCCGGTAATTCACGCTATATGCTTATGAAGTATGATGGGGTTAGTGCTCCGGTTGATGTGGCCGATATGGGCGATCATAGAATTTGTTATATGAAAATTGTAAATGACAAAATCCGGTTATTTGCTTTTGATCATGATTCACTTTCTGTTGGATCATATGATGGAAATGCTTTAATATGGCAATATAAAAACATGCCGATTCCTTACAATTCAACTTTTATAGGAATTCAGTTTAATGATAAAACCGTGTTTTCATATGATTATGATCTTTGGATATATGATGAAACTCAAAAGCCTGTTAAACTGGGTGATATTAATGCAAAGAATTTTACAATTTATAAAGACCATCTATATTTTTCACAACTGAATGACAGTCAACAACTATGGGTCTATGATGGCACTAACCCTCCTTCTGTGGTTTCCGGTATGGAACCCGGAGTAAAACCAAAATATCCATCCCAACTTACTGTAGCTAACAACAAATTGTTTTTTTCCGCATATGCTGAAAACAATGTAAATGTTTTATGGGTATATGACGGGGTGCAGAAACCAACGATGGTTAAGGATGCAAAAGGGGATACTCTTCCTGGTCCCAATGATCTGACACAATATAGAGACAATTTGTACTTCACGGCAATTACGGAGCAGGAAGGGCGCCAGTTATACACAATATGCCCCAACGCTTCCGTCATTCATGAGACAGGCTGTGATAGTTTAATTATTGACGACATAGTCTATAAAGACAACAAATGGATTTGTGATACCACTGCTGCTGACAGCATAGTATGGTTTGATTTATCGATTGCAAAACCGACATACAGCCATATCAATAATACATCATGTAATGAATATATTTCACCAGGCGGTAAAAATAAATGGATAACCAGCGGGGTATATTCCGATACTATTCCTAATGCAGCGGGGTGTGACAGTATCATTACAGTAAACTTAACTGTAAATCATACTTCAGAAAGCAGTTTCACGGTTCAATCCTGTGATTTTTATATATCACCCGGCGGTAAAAATTGGACCACTACCGGAATTTATAAAGATACGATTCCTTCATCCTGTGGCTGCGACAGCATTATAACCGTCAATCTGCAAATCGATCGTGTGGATACAGCTGTAATTCGCGACGGATCTGTACTGGCTTCAACTGATCTCAACGCTGCGCATCAATGGATTGATGCGGAAAACAATACATTCATCGAAGGTGAAACTTTCTTAACCTATACACCTGATCAAACTGGCATATACGCCGTGATTGTAACCCAGGGAACTTGTGTGGATACTTCTTCGGCTTATACGGTATTTGTAACCGGAAATGAGAATGTTGACTTTGGAGATATTCAGCTGTATCCGAATCCTTCCAATGGAAAGGTAACCATCGAACTAGGAAAGGTTTACGATGAGGCAACAGTAACCATAATGAATTCAACCGGGATGGTGGTTCAGAAATTACAAATAAGGAATTCTCAAAAGGGTGAGATTGTGTTGAATGAACCCGGGATGTATCTGGTGAAAATCAGAACCGGGAATGGGGAAACGATTCAAAGAGTTATTAAGCAGTAAGGGATTAAGGCCTAAGAGATTTTACTTAATACCTTATTACTTAATACCTTATTACTAAAAAGGCTGTTCTGAAGTATGAATTGCCGTAGACTTTAGTCAACGGACAGAGATTCTTTTAGTATCTTTCCTTCCAAATTAACCTTACCATGAAACAACTGCTGAAAGCTTCTTTGTTTTTCATTGCCTGCTTTATTTCCCTGAACTCCTTTTCCAGTGAAGTCATCACCCTGCAGACCGGCTGGAAATTTTCGAAAGGAAACCCGCAAAATGCCGCCCAGGTTAAGTTTGATGACTCAAAATGGCAGGATGTGAGAATTCCTCATGATTGGGCTATATACGGTCCTGTGGAACCCAAAGGCGAAGGAAACACCGGGAAACTTCCCTGGCGGGGTGAGGCCTGGTACCGTAATGCTCTTGACATTAAACCGGAATGGAACGGTAAGACGATTTACCTTGTGTTTGATGGCGTCATGTCGAATCCTGAAATTTTCATCAATGGCAAACTGGCCGGTAAATGGGACTATGGCTATAATTCCTTTTATTTTGATATTACACCCTTCCTGAATTTTAAAGGAAAGAATGAACTGGCTGTTCATGTGGATAACCGATACCACGACAGCCGCTGGTACCCGGGTGCCGGCATCTACCGTAAGGTGCAGATGATTGTTGCCGATCCGGTTCACGTTGCGGTTTGGGGTACACAGGTAACCACACCCGTTGTAAAACCTCAATTCGCTGAAGTCCGGGTTGCCGCCACGGTTAAAAATCAGTCTTCTACCGATGCGCGCATTAAAATTGAAAACACGATAATTAATGCCGAAGGCAAAGAAATTACCAAAAAACAAGCCCTTTCCGAAATAATAAGAGGCAGAGAACAAATGGTCGAAACGACACTCGAATTATCCGATCCTCAGCATTGGGATATCAATAACCCGGTCCTCTACCAGGTGAAAACAGTTGTGAGCAGCGGCGATAAAATATTGGATACCTATCTTACCCCTTTTGGTGTGCGAACCATGCGGTTTACCGCTGATAACGGATTTTACCTGAACGACAAAAGGGTTCAGTTCAATGGTGTTTGCCTGCACCACGACCAGGGTCCGCTCGGGGGAGCATTCTATCCGAGAGCAATGGAACGCCAGCTCGAAATTATGAAATCGATGGGCTGTAATGCCATCCGCACAAGCCATAATGTGCCCGCCCCGGAATTGCTTGAATTATGTGATAAAATGGGCTTACTTGTTTTTGATGAGGCGTTCGACAAATATGACGGAAAAGCGGATATTAATAAGGATACGGATTTTGAAGAATTCGCACAACGAAACATTAAGAATTTTGTGGAACGCGACAGGAACCATCCCTGCATTTTCATATGGAGTGTGGGCAATGAAATGGCCGACGTGCAGACTAATAAAAACAACGGCCTGTACAAGCTGCAAACCATGGTCAATTATGTAAGAAAGTTTGACCCTACCCGACCTGTAACCATGGCCTGTGATATGGCCGGAGAAGCGGTTTACAGGCATTTCGATTATTATGACGTGCACAGCTGGAATTACCAGCACCGGTATGACCTTGCCCGTAAGATGGAGCCGAATAAACCGGTGATTATAAGTGAATCCGCATCCACGGTGAGCACGCGCGGTTATTATGACCTGACCCTGCCTTCAAAAAAAGATACGTTCACCCGCGATATGCAGGTAAGTTCATACGACCTGAATGCACCGTGGTGGGCAGAAATTCCCGATGATGATTTCATGTGGCAGCAGGATGAACCTTATGTGGCAGGCGAATTTGTGTGGACAGGTTTTGATTACCTGGGTGAACCGACACCTTATGTGAGCTTTATGATGGGGGGATTGGGAATGGCGGATGCTTTCGAATCGAGAAGCTCCTATTTTGGCATCGTTGATTTATGCGGAATTCCGAAAGACAGGTATTACCTGTATAAAAGCTACTGGGATCAGAAGTCTAACACGGTCCACATTCTGCCCCACTGGAACTGGCAGGGAAAGGCAACAAATGTTCCTGTGTTTGTATACACGAACGGCGATTGCGCCGAGCTGTTCCTTAATGGTAAATCGCTCGGAATGCAATATAAAAATTATAATTCCCGTAAATCAACGGAACGATTCAGGCTGATGTGGAATAACGTAGCCTATGAACCCGGTGAGCTCAAAGCCGTGGCTTATAAGGAGGGAAAAATTATCGGAGAAGAAGTTTTAAAAACAGCTGGTGAACCTTACCAGGTACGGCTTACGCCCGACAGGAATACAATTCATGCCAATGGGATGGATTTAAGTTATATTCTTGCTGAAGCGGTAGATAAGGATGGGAATGTCTGTCCATTGGCCGGTCAGAATCTCAATATTACCATAACAGGCCCGGCTCACATCGCCGGTGTAGGAAATGGTAACCCGCAATCAGTGGAGGAATTTCAGTCAAACCAGGTAAAGCTTTTAAATGGAAAAGCCATGATTATTATTGGCTCTGACTTTGAGAAAGGCAATGTGATTGTAACGGTTACCGGGGAGGGATTGGAGAAACAGACGGTTGCGATTGTTGTTGAATAACGTAGAGACGCACGGCTGTGCGTCTCTACAAAGTCCTGTTCAGGAAGATTAATTATACGTATCCCCACTTCTTCATCACTGCCAAATCCTCTTTCACACAATCCATCGGCTTTTTGCCCTGGTAGGATTCCTGCTCGATGATATAGACATTGGCACCTCCGATCTTGGTAGCCAGGTCGACAACGTTCCGGCAATCGACAATACCTTCTCCCAAAATACAGCTTACATATTTTTCTTCACCCTCGGTCGCTTTGATTTCATCCTTTACATGGAGGAGTTCAAAACGGCCCGGGAATTTTTTAACCACATCAAGGGCTACGGCGCCGCCATTATATAAATTGCCGATATCAAGCTGGATCACCACCCTTTTCGGGTCAATTTTCTCCATCATGATATCGAAAACCGACTTGTCATTAAATTTCTGACTGAATTCAAAGTCATGGTTATGATAACCGAATTTCATACCACGTTCCATGCATAATTTGCCGTTCTGATTGAAAATATCGAGGTACTTGCTCAGATTATCATAGGAATCCCTCATTTTTTCATCCATCCAGGGACTTACCACATATTGCTGTCTGAGAGTGGCAGCATCATCGAGAGTATTCATCCATTCAGCCGTAAAGCTTTTTTTACTGTCATCCCAATGGTTTAAACCGAATGTCGTATGACCGCTCACCATTTTAAGTCCAAGGTCATCCAGTATCTTCTTGAATTCCTTTGCTTCGTAACCGTAGAATTTGCGGTCAACATAATTTGCGTGCTCCACCCAAACATAGCCCATAGCGGCAAGTTGTTTCAGGGTTTCGAGCGGATCTTTTTCCATCTCGTCCCTCACCGAATACAATTGCAGACCCACGATTCTTTTTGCAGGAGCTGAAGATGCCAGTGCCTTTTCGCGTAGTATTGCCGCCGCAGCCATGGCCATGGCACCGGTCTTAAGAAATGTTCTTCTGGATGATTTCATGTTGAATGACGTTTAGATTTTGTATTACTAAGATAGGAATAAATTATCGGATATTGGATGCTAAAAGCGCGTCATTGCGAGGAGCTTGATTAATTATTAATTATAAAAATTAGTGATGCGACGAAGCAATCTGCCCGAACAGGCAAGACATTACAATAGGAAATACTTTCGCTTAATATTGTCTGTCTTGGTCAAGTCTTTCCTGTGCAGGCAGATTGCTTCACCTTCGCAGAAATCGAAGGCTCGCAATGACGGCTCCTTTCCACCATTATAAAACAAAAGCCGGATAATCATCCGGCTTTTGAAATTCTTATAAACAAAAAGTTTATGACAATACCGCCATGGCAGCGCCAATCAGGTTGGCGTTCTCCATCTGGGCAATCTTAACGGTTACATCCGACATTCCAAGATCCTTAACGAGCTTGTTCACCACCTCGTCAACCATTTCAGCATACGATTTCTTTCCTGTGCGGATCTTGCTCCAGAACAGGCTGCCTTCTGCAAGTACCTGTACTTTCTTAACCTTTGCATCTGCAGTTTTGAGGTTTTTAACCAATCCTGCAATTGAAGCGGCAACCAATCTGGCTGATCTTTCATAGATCTGCCATGCAACCTCAACAAATTCTTTCTTATACTGATCAGGATTGTTGATCATGCGGGAAAGATCCACAGCGCTTAATTCCTGTTTGAATGTTTCATTCGGGAATGCTTCCATGAATACCCGTCCAAGATACATTCCGGAAATTGCTTTTTCAAAACGCTGGAAACCTTTGTTATCCGATTTGGCATCCACCTGGTCATCGAATTTCGTAAGATGCGGCGGGAAAAAGTTACCTGATTCAAGGTTCACCGGTGTTTCACCCGACCAGCCTTTTACATTCTTAAGCTTGGGGATATACTCCGAAGGGAAAAATGTAGCCATATTCGTTCCGGTTCCGACAATAAGACCAATATAGGAATCAAATCCCGGGGTCAACAATCCGGCGAAAAGACTTGTGATGGTATCGTTCACCACTTTAATGTCAGTAAAACGTGATGTACTGTTTTCATTCAAAAATTTCAGCAGGGGTTTTCCTACAGGTTGGCCTTCCATTTGGGGAATTCCTACTCCCTTTGTCCATTTAATAAGTTCTGCATCACCATCGGGAAGTGATTTGGCAGGATACGAAAAACAATAACCAATAGGTGCATCTGCAGGAACATCCACCTGGCTAAGGGTTTTAGCCTGTGCATTGAACAGATCTTCACGGGTAAATCCCTTATTTTTCATTTCAGTTATGTCCCTTTCTGTAGTACCGGTAACTTTTGATTCCTTACCCACTGAAACAGTTGCTACCCTGAAATTGGTTCCACCCAGGTCAAACACGGTGGCATCCCCTTTGATCCCGTCTTTCTTCGGATGAATATATGTCGGGAGACATTTGATCTCCGTTCCGTCTTCCTGCAGACCGGCAACAACCTTCTTTGTAAGGCTGTTTGCAATATCGATCAACTGTTCATTGGTCAATTCAAATTGGTTTTTCATATTATCGAAGGAATTAAATGGATTTTTGAAATTAAAACGTTAAAGTAAATAAAAGCATTTCATTTTTAAAAAGAAAAGTGTTTCCTATTTTTACCGGTAACTTAATTGGCTTAATTCTGTATGAACTTATTCCGGATTTTGCCCAGGGAATTTTCAACGTTAAGTAGCATTTTTGTTTCATTGCGATCACGAAATTACCGCCTTTATTTTTTCGGACAGGGTATCTCCCTCATTGGGACGTGGATGCAGAATATTGCGCTGAGCTGGCTTGTGTACAGGCTTACCGGTTCCGTATTCCTGTTGGGATTAATAGGTTTCACCAGCCAGATACCCACTTTCATCCTCTCTCCGTTTACCGGTGTACTCACTGACCGCTATAACAGGCTGCGGATCATGACAACGGCACAGGTCTTTTTCATGTTGCAATCTCTCACCATGACAATCCTTGTTCTTACTAACGCGGTGGATGTATGGCATATTATCACTCTCAGTGTTGTTTTTGGTATCATCAGTGCGTTCGATGCCCCGGCAAGGCAATCATTGGTAATCGACCTTATTGATGATCCAAAAAATCTTGGTAACGCCATCGCATTGAATTCTGCCCTGTTTAACGGGGCCAGGCTGGTTGGACCGGCCATCGCGGGACTTACTATAGCAGCTGTTGGAGAAGGAATTTGCTTTTTACTGAATACAATCAGCTTTGTGGCTGTCATCGTGGCATTGCTCATGGTTAAGCTTCCGGCTAATGTGCATACACAGGCATCCGGTGATTTCAGGAAAGTATTTGCTGAAGGATTTCATTATACATTCCGCACAGTGCCTATCCGGGTACTCATACTTATCCTGGCTATTCTGAGCCTTTTCGGCTTTCCTTTTATCGTGCTGCTTCCGGCCTATGCCCGGGAAATTATGCACGGAGGGAGTGATACTCTCGGGTTTCTCATGTCGGCTCTCGGTGCAGGAGCATTAACTGGTGCATTGATTATGGCTGGTCGAAAAACAGTGATGGGATTGGGAAAAATCATAACCGTGAATGTGATTATCCTTGGCATGGCCATAATCCTGGCAGGTATCTCCGAAAAAATGTTGTATTCCCTTCTTGTTCTTTATATGGGCGGACTTTCTATGATCCTGTCGCTGGCGGCAGTGAATACGATGATCCAGACAATTGCCGAAGAGGACAAACGTGGCCGGGTAATGAGCTTTTATGCCATGGCCCTTATGGGTACGATGCCAATTGGTAATTTGCTTGCCGGTTCTGTTGCGGCAGGTATCGG
Organism: Bacteroidales bacterium; assembly: GCA_035299085.1. Taxonomy (NCBI): domain Bacteria; kingdom Pseudomonadati; phylum Bacteroidota; class Bacteroidia; order Bacteroidales; species Bacteroidales bacterium. Next base: position 132,312 of record DATGXG010000024.1, read on the forward strand.
TATTCAGCAAACCATGATTATCGGAGGAATCGTTACCGTTCTTTCTGCATTCTGGTTTGAATCAAACCGCCGATCCATGCGCAGCGTGGTTCGGAGCATTTACCGTGATAAGGGGATTATTTCCGCCCTGCCGGATGAGAGTATACCGGTTAGTAATATCGGTAATCAGTAATCAGGGATCAGTGATCAGTATTCGGTTTTCCGTAATCGGTATTCCGTATTCAGGGACCTTAGGGACTATAGAGACATTAGGGACGGACCAGTCACCAGTCACCAGCCACCAGCCACCAGTCACCAGCCACTAATCACTAATTACTTCCTTCGCGCAGCCCACAAACGAATCCGCCGTTCCATAGTACATATACCAGGCGTTTTTAAAAAACACAAGTCCTTCAGAAAATACAGTTCCTGATTTATATTGTCCTGTCATCTCATGTGGCAGCGTTGGCTTGAGCAAACAGGTATCGAGCCTTGAAACAACCGTTGTACGGTCTTTTTTACTGAAGATTACCCGGCCAACCGAGTAGGTTCCTTTTGGTAACGAAGGATCGGCATGATCATCCTCTGCGTTTTTGCCATTATAATATAACACAATGCCTTCTTTTGATACGATGGCAGGCGGGCCGCACTCGGTGAGTCGACTGTCGAATTTGCCTTCACGGGGACTTATCAGTGAAAGTAGGTTTCCTTTATCATCAAGCAACGGATTCCAGTCGGATAGATTCTCCGACCATGCCAGGTTAACAAACTGTTCGCCCCAATACATCCAGTATTTTCCATCCATTTTGGCTGCAACGAGTTTCCCGTCTTTCATTTCGGTAACAATTGATCCTGATTTGGACCAGAAATCGGCAAATTTACCGTCATATGCCCTTAGGAAGGCAGGCCCTTTTTTTTCCCAGTTTATAAGGTCTTTTGAAAAAGCAATGCTCAGCCGGGCCACTTTATAATCCCACGACGTATAAGCCATCACATAGAGACTGTCTTCAGTCTGCACAATCCGGGGATCTTCGCAACCACCTGGCCTGTCGAATTTCATCACGGAATCGTTATCCGGGTATAATACCGGAACCGGGTGACGGGTAAAGTGGATCCCATCCTCGCTCCATGCCAATCCTATGCGTGATGTCCGGCCGCCCAGTATGGCAGCGGGATTATCCTCTGCCCGGTAAAGGAGGAATATTTTGTTATCCTTTACGATGGCTGCCGGGTTGAATACATCGGCCTTCTGCCAATGCACCGAATCTTTTTTTACCGGATCAAAGAATACAAATGTTGAATCCGGACCGAGTACGGGGTTTGTATCGGTCTTTTTGAAAACAAGGTTAGCAGGGTTGTCTAAATTTCCGGCAGTGCAACCGGCTGCCAGGAGGAGAAGGAGGTAAACTACTTTATTCATTGTTGGAGGAGTTATAATAGTATAAATTTAACATTTTATCACTTTAATTGTCTTTTGTAAACGATCTCAACCTGATGAATTTACTTAAGGCCTTCCAGTATTTTGCCATTGCGGGCTTCCTGAATGCCTTGTTATTAAGCGCATTGCTCATTGCCAATAAAAGAAATCATGTGGCGAAAGTTTATATGATCCTGTTGGTCATTCTTACCACTTTTCAAACTTTACTTAACGCATTTGACACTAAAGAATTCTTTTTAGCCTATCCTCACCTGAGTAAAATTTCATGGCTCATCCCCAGTCTTTTTGGTCCGCTTACCTATCTTTTCACATTAAAATTATGCAGCGCGAATCCCCTTTTCAAGAAATCCGACCTGCTTCACTTTATGCCTTTCCTGGTTTACCTTGTCGTTTTATTACCGTGGTATATCCGGCCGGCTTCCTATAAAAGAGAATACCTTGCCGATTTTGAACTGGCGCGTGAAGATGATTTCGGTTTTCTCAACCAGTTCAGTATTCTGATTATTCTCGTTTATCTTGTAATTACCCTTCTTTATCTGAAAAATTTCAGGATCAGGATAAGCAATACGTTTTCCGAAATATCAAAGAAAAGGGTTGAATGGATGAGCGTTTTTTCCTGGGGCGTACTAATAGTGCTCTTTGTCTCTGCACTTGGATTCTACGGTCACAAATGGAGTATTCCCGTCCTTGACGCTATATATCATTACAACTATATTTTGATCGTATTGCTGGTTTACTGGATTGGTTATAAATCCCTTCTTCAACCTGTAATATTTGATGTTACCGCACCTGAGGCAGTAGAGATCATAGAGGGAAACCAGGGGGACCAGGGTGATGATACCCCGGTTAAACGGTACTACAAATCAGGCCTTGGAGATGAACAGGCTGAGGCATTGTATTTACAGCTGATAGCCTATATGAAAAAGAATAAACCTTACCTCGAACCGGAAATCAATATATTCCAACTGGCAAACCGGATGAATATAAAAAAACATCACCTGTCACTTGTTATTAATGAAAAAGCAGGAATGAACTTTTTTGATTTCATCAATTCATTCCGTGTGGAGGAGATTAAACAAAGAATGATCAACGGTTCCGGGAAAAACCTTACCCTGCTTGGCATTGCATTTGAGTCAGGTTTTAATTCGAAAGCAACTTTTAACAATGCCTTTAAAAAGTTCACCGGAACAACGCCCACAGGTTTTCAGAAAAGCCTGAAAACCTCATTTTCTTAATGAATCAAGAAATCCCTGCAAATCCTCAAGACCTGCCTGGAATACTCTTTCTCGTTTTGCCAGGTTAATTGTCATCTGCAGCACCGATATGGCATTTTTCCTGTCGTTAAGCATTGCATAGGCAATTGCCAGGCTGCGGCCGGTAGAAACTAATGTGGCGGATTCACTTCTTGTATGGATAAAAGCTCTTTCTGAATATTCCTTCCCTTCTGATACATTTCGGAATCTGCGATCAGGACACGATACAAGCAATATTCCATGGCGTTCAAGCAAAAAGGGCTCGTTTGGGTGATATCTCAATGATTCTCTTATCAAATGGATGCCTTTATCCCATTTCTTTTCCTCCAGCAACACATTGATCAGGGATCTCTCATTACTCTCAGATTCTGATCTCGATTATAAATTTGAATCTGCAGAATATAGTCTGACTTTAGCGGCTGAGACGACCCGCGTTTTCATGGTCTGTACCTTTGGTCAGAAATTTAAAAACCATACCCATGAGAATAATTTTTAATGTCGTTTTACTGCTGATTATATCCATTACAATATCCGCACAGTCAGAAATCCCGGTTACAAAAAGAATCGGTTTTTCAGCGGGATTTCAGAACCGGATCCTGTTGGATGAACAGAAATCAGCTTTAGTCTACCGATCCGGTGAATACCTTGCCGGCTTAAGCTTTGACCGGTGCAGTGACCGGTCATTTTTTAGTGTCTCACTCGAAGGATCCACAGGGACAATGATGCCAAAATACCTTGGCGAAAGATGGTTATATATCACTTCATATGACATCAACGGGTCTCCCGAAATCGATTCTTTTCCCCTGATGGCACAATTGTACAACGGAATATTTCAATTCACCTATATGAGGGTGCTCAACAATAGTGAAAATCTTTCCTGGCTCGCCGGCTTTTCTGTAAAGGACTACCTTGTTTATCCTGATAATTATACGGGGCTCTTCAATTCACTGGGGATTCATATTAAAGCAGGGTTCAGATTGAAAACAACCGCCAGGAGTGTATTCCGGACTGATGTGTCATTCCCTTTGATTGCACTGAATTCAAGACTGCCCTGGCACAATACAGCAACAGATCCTTTGGATTCCGAAATAAAAACCTTTTTCAAAAAGGGAACAAGGCTTACAGGACCGGATAAACTAAGGTTGTTAGAATTCAGTGCAGCCTGGGATATGCAGGTTTCAAAGCACTGGGCATTAGGTGCATCCTATGGCTTCAACTGGCTGAATGTCACGTACCATCAACCGATGAGATCCTATGTAAACAGTTTCAGAATACAAACCCATTATACTTTTTAATTATGAAATCACTTATTAATACCATAATAGCCCTGCTTATACTTACAAGTTGTGAGAAAGCGCTTATCCATCCTGAGTATTCAAATACAGCAGCTGATAATTTCGAATGCCTGTGGAACAATTATGACCGGAATTACGGACAGTTTATCATAAGAAACATCAACTGGGATTCCCTTTACGACGCTTACAGACCGCAGGTTGATGAGATCTCTTCAGAAGAGGAACTTCATACTCTTTTCAGGAATCTCCTGTCTAATTTTCATGATGACCATGTTTTCCTCGATCCCGCCGGAAGCAAACTCCCTAGAATTGAATCCGGAAGATCGGATACGATGATAATTCAGACTGATTTCCTGCCTGAAACGGTTTCGAAATATCTTGACACCGAGAAACAATATTCCGAACATCTCTGGTACGGTATGCTATCAGGTAACATCGGGTATATCCGGATGGATGTTTTTGCCGATTCAAAATCCTTTATCAGTAAGGCATTTGATGAAGTCTTAAAAGAACTTGAAAATACAAAAGCCCTGGTATTTGATATCCGGAAACTGGAAGGAGGCGACGACAGGCTTGCGAAATATATTGCCGGCCGTTTTACAAGGGAATCCAGGCTTTACATGACAACCAGAAAAAGAAACGGTCCTGCACATGATGATTTTGAGACACCGCTGAAATGGACTGTTGACCGTGAAGGGTCATCCCAGTATATAAAACCGGTGGTGCTTCTGACCGGAAGATTTACGGCGAGCGCAGGAGAAACTTTTACCTGGGCAATGAATGAAAACGAAAACGTCATACAGGTAGGTGATACAACGCTGGGAGCCTTTTCAGATATCATTGTAATGGAATTGCCGAACGGTTGGTTACACACGGTTTCAGTGGGTGACTACAGGGATGCCGGCGGCACAAACCTCGAAGGCACAGGTATTGCCCCCCTTTATATTGCCAGGAGCTCAAAGTCGGAAACGTTAGCCGGAATTGACCGGGGTCTTGAAAAAGCACTTGAACTTCTGAATTGAACCATGATGTTGAAAGGCGATTACTATTCTAAATGGTTAAGAACCCTGGAGAAAAACCGGGAGATTATACGCTGTGAATTTTCATCGCTGTCAGCTGTTCAGCTCAATTATCATGTTCATATCCACAACTGTTCAATAGTGGAGATACTGAATAACCTTGTGAGAATTCAGAATAAAGTAATCCCAAAAATTGACGGCCATATGGATAAACTTGAAAAAACGACGTTCCGGGTAGCTTATCAGCCGGGGTATTTTTCCGGTTTTTTAATCCGGCTGTCACCCGGTTTGACCTGTAAAACAGGAAATAATGTACTGATTTCTTCTATTGGTGAACTTACAGGAGAACTTTCCGGACAGAATATGAAACTGGAAAACCTTGTTCACCAGTCGGTACAGTATAACATTAATAATCGCATCATCAGGTTCGGATACATGAACATATGGAGGGTAAGTATGGGAGACCTGTTTGACATGGTTACCAAATGCCAGCAAAAACATATAGTACTTGCCCGACGAATCCTGATGCTGCAAAATCTTTAATACACTAACTTTATAAAATGACACGGATAATAAAAACATGTATTCTGCTAATAATGGCGCTATGCGGGATTTCGGTACATGCACAACAGCCAATGTCGGCAGAACAGGCAAAGGACGACCTGAAATATGCTGAACATGCGCTCAAAGAAGCACATCCCGGACTTTACCGGTATAATTCAAAGCAGGAAATCGACAGCCTGTTTGAAGCGGCGGAATCAAAGATCACCGATTCAATGACTCAGCAGGATTTGTACCGGGTTATGGTTCCTGTAATGAGCCGTATCGGGTGCGGACATACAAAGTTCCATCCTGATAACAACTGGAATGATAATTACTTTTTCAACAGGGATAAATTGTTACCATTAAGACTTTATATACAGGGCGATAACGCATATGTTCTCGGCGGATACAGTGATGAAACAATCAAACCCGGTTCAGAAATTCTAAGCATCAACAACCAGCCTGTTTCAGACGTAATCCGCACGATCCTTCCCTGCTCTTTTTCAGACGGGAAAAACACCACATTTAAATTTATTGAATTAAGCAGGTTCTTTAGCGGGTATTATGCCAATATGATCGGAGGTTCCGATTCATTTAAAATTCAGTATTCCGATGGCAATATCAAAACGGTCACGCTTGTAGCCATTCCGTTTGCAGAAATTGAGGCCTTTCAAAAGTCAAAAGAAACCTCCGACTCTCGGCTTAAACCTTATGAGCTGAACTTTTCCGGCAGTGATATTGCCATTCTTACAATACGATCGTTCTGGATGGGCAGTGATAAGAATTTCAGGAAATTCCTTAAAGAGAGTTTTTCATCTCTCAGCGAAAAAGGGGCTCAGAACCTTATCATCGACCTGAGAGATAATGAAGGGGGGAATGATGCGCGCGGAGCCTGGCTTTTATCGTATTTGATGGACAAAGATTTCAGGTATTATGATCGCCTTGAAATGACTACTGATAAAAAGTATTCATTTACCAAAAATGCGCATCTCCCCAGGTTTTATGGTATCCTGAGAAGACTGATTTCAAAAACCGATTCCGGCACTTATTTATGGAAGCACAGTAAAAATCTGAAGGTACAAAAACCCGCTAAGGAACATTTTGATGGCAGGGTGATAGTTTTGATTAACGGCGCTAGTTTTTCGGTTACATCTGAATTTGCCGCTGCAGCGCATTATAACAAAAGAGCCACTTTTATCGGCGAAGAAACCGGTGGCGGATATTACGGGGATAACAGCGGCACATTTGCAATCGTAACTCTTCCGAACAGCAGGCTGAATATAGGAATCCCGCTTGTCGGTTATTATATGGCAGTTAAGGATTATCCCTGGCCTGCACACGGTGTAATTCCGGAAGTGCGGGTAAATCCGACCGTGGAAGATATCATTACCGGGAATGATGTGGTTATGAAAGCGGCACTCAGCTATATTTCAGCTACACGCCATTGACCGTTAAGCCCTGTTACTAATTTCTGTTGAAAATATCCATGATTGATATTATCTTAGAGCAGGATATATCTTCTCATCATGGATGTGTTAAAGAACCTTTTTACTGGTGCCGAAACGGCCAATGCCATATTATACATCAGCCTTACCGCAGTTCTGGGTGTGCTGATAGGCAAAATAAAAATTAAGAGTATTAAACTGGGTATTGCCGGTGTGCTTTTCTCAGGGTTGCTCATCGGGCACCTGGGAGCCAAGGCCGATCCCGAAGTTCTTCACTTTGTGAGGGAGTTCGGGCTTATTTTATTTGTTTATGCGATTGGCATTGACGTAGGACCCAGGTTTTTCAACTCATTCAGAAGTGACGGGTTAAAACTGAATCTTTTTGCCGTGACCATTGTCTTCCTTGGTTTCCTGATTGCGTGGTCGTTTTACAGGTTTGCCGGTGTGCCCTCTGAGGTAGTTACCGGGATAATGAGCGGTGCAGTTACAAACACGCCGGGACTGGGAGCCGCCCAGCAGGTACTTACCGATTCAGGAAACACAGATGCTGCAGCCGTTGCCGGTATGGGATATGCAATTGCCTATCCTTTCGGTGTTTTAGGGATTATTTTATCCATGGTTCTTATCCGGTTGTTTTTCGGTATTAAAGTAGATAAAGAAGTAACTGATTATAAAAACCAGTTTCATTCCCTGCGTCAAAAACTTGAAACGGTTGAAATTTCAATTACCAATCCGAACCTGTTTGGCCAAAAAATCAGCTACATCAAGGAGTTTATTGATAAAGAACTGGTGATTTCACGTATCCGCAGGGACGGAAACGACCTTGTGGCAACTGAAGATCTTGAATTACGAGAGGGAGATACCATTGTAGGAGTGTCGGCACTGCAATACATCCGGAACCTGAAGATAAAAATCGGAGAAGTAAAAATACAGAGCAAACGCGAAATCTCAGGTGACCTTGCCATGTTTCATGTATTGGTTACAAACCGTAAATATGCTGGTAAAACGATCCAGCAGATTGGCATATACCGCCGGTATGAAGCCAATATTACACGAATTTTCAGGGCAGGCACCGAAATCATGCCAACCCGTGATTCGGTTGTTGAATTTGGTGACACGGTGCGGATTGTCGGTAAACGTGAGTTATTGCCGGAAGTAAGGAATGAACTGGGCAATTCGGTTGAAGAGCTGGCACATCCCAACACCATTCCAATTTTTGTAGGCATTGCCCTTGGTGTTATTCTCGGAAGCATTCCCATTTTCATTCCCGGTCTGCCCGCCCCTGCTAAGCTTGGACTGGCAGGCGGTCCGCTTTTGATTGCCATTCTGTTGGGTAACCAGCGCAGATTTAAGAGTTTTGATTTTTATATGACCCCCGGGGCAAATATGATGATCCGTGAATTGGGGATCATTCTTTTCCTTTCGTGTGTGGGCATTTCATCCGGCAAGAATTTCGTAAGCACTATTGTCAACGGTGGTTACATGTGGATGCTCTACGGAGCAGCAATAACCCTTATACCAATCATGATTGTTGCTTCTATAGCAAGGCTTATGAAGTATAATTACCTCAAGATCTGCGGCATTATTTCCGGTGCGATGACGGATCCGCCGGCACTTGAATTTGCAAACAGCCTGGCGCCCGTGCATGCTCAATCCACTGCCTATGCAACCGTTTATCCCCTTACTATGTTTCTGAGAATATTGGCTGCACAGGCATTAATCTTGATAACTTTGTAGTTAACATTAAGTAACCCGCTACCTATGGACCAGGTTCTGATCGTGTACCCCGAAAATATGGGAAGGAATTTCATTCCTCCCGAATATCTTCCTGAAGGAAAAGACGAATATTATCTGCGAAACCTGCAGGCCCGAAAACCCAAATCAGGATGGAGAAATCTGCGTTCGGACGAGGTAGAAAGGCTTGTAAAAAATGTAAACACCTGCGACGACTGGGATAATCTCCTGGTTACTGATGAATTTGACCCGAACCAAATCAAAAACACACGGTTTTTCGGATTGGTAAGAATAGGCCGGTTAAAAAATGTATTCCTGCAGCATCATGACCTGAAAGTGCCGACAGGTATAACCAACAGCCTTATCATTTCAAGTGATATCGGCGACGACTGCGCCATTCATGAGGTGCATTACCTGTCGCACTGTATCATCGGCGACAGGAACATCCTGTTCAATATACAGGAAATGAATACAACCGATCATGCCAAATTCGGTAATGGAATAATAAAAGAAGGTGAACCGGAACAGGTAAGGACATGGCTTGACGTGATGAATGAAACCGGCGCCCGTAAAGTGCTGCCTTTCGACGGGATGATCACGGCCGATGCGTATCTGTGGGCAAAATACAGGGATGACAGCAATCTGCAGGCAAAGCTTTTTGAGATCACACAGAATACTTTTGATCATCGCCGGGGATATTACGGAACCACAGGTGATCAGTGTGTCATCAAGAATTCTTTAATCCTGAAGGACGTTAAAATCGGATCGCATTGTTATATTAAGGGAGCCAATAAGATTAAAAATATAACGATCAATTCCTCGCCCGAAGAACCTACTCAGATTGGGGAAGGCGTAGAGCTCGTGAATGGCATTGTAGGATTTGGCTGCCATATTTTCTATGGCTGCAAAGCGGTTAAATTTATCCTGGGCAGTAATTCAAGTCTCAAGTACGGTGCCAGGCTGATCAACTCGTTTCTTGGCGACAATTCTACCATTTCGTGCTGTGAAGTGCTGAATAACCTGATCTTTCCGGCTCATGAACAGCATCACAACAATTCATTTCTCATAGCCTCAGTAGTGATGGGGCAAAGTAATATGGCAGCCGGTGCTACAATTGGCTCAAACCATAACAGCAGGGCAAATGACAATGAAATTCAGGCCGGAAGAGGTTTCTGGCCCGGGTTATGTACAAGCGTGAAGCATTCATGCCGGTTTGCTTCGTTCACGTTGCTTTCAAAGGCTGATTACCCTGCGGAACTGAATATACCGCTCCCCTTTTCGCTGCTCAACAATAATGCCTCCAAAAACCAGCTTGAAATAATGCCGGCCTACTGGTGGATGTACAATATGTTCGCCCTGGCAAGAAACACCTGGAAATTCCAGAATCGCGACAAACGGATCCATAAAGATCAGCACATCGAATTTGATGCCCTGGCGCCAGACACCATTGAAGAGATTCTTGAAGCCATGCATTTGCTTGAAATCTGGACTGCAAAGGCCTGGCTGCGTCAAAACGGCAAACCGGAAACGTCGCTGAATGAAAAGCAATTGTCGGATAAAGGCCACGAGCTGCTGACAGGGGACGAAAAAACGGCTGATTCACTTGAAATACTCGGTGAAAATCTCGAAAACACCAACCGGAAGGCTGTAATTATAAAAGCTTCCAAAGCCTATAAAGCCTATAAGGATATGCTTTTATATTATGCTGTGAACAACCTGATGGCCTACCTTAATGAAAATAAGAGGGCAGGATTGGAAACCATGAATGCCGATCTGAAGGGTAAGCGAAAAAAGAACTGGGTTAACCTGGGCGGACAGATAATGACAGATGATGACCTTGACAGGCTGAGAAAAGATATAGGATCAGGAAAACTCGCTTCATGGAAGAACATACATAAACGTTATGATACACTATGGAATAAATACCAGGTTGATAAGCAAAAGCATGCCTATTCCATACTTCTTGAACTCACAGGAAAAGACCATGTAACGCCGGGTGAATGGAAGAATGTTCTTGAAGATGCCATAAGAGTTCAGCAGTTTGTCTGTGACCAGGTTTATATTTCAAGAAAGAAAGATTTTGACAATCCTTTCAGAAAGGCCACTTTCCGGAATCCTGATGAAATGAAAGCTGCCATAGGCACTGTGGATGACAATTCATTTATTATCCAGGTAAAAAAGGAAACCGAAGAATATAAAAAGAAAGTGCTGCAGGTAAAAAAACTGGAAGTTCATTAATAAACGGAATTAACCAAAAAGATTAAAACGATGAATATAAAAGATCCCGGGTATTCACGGTACGCTTTGTGCCAGGAGATGATGCAAACACCGGACGTTGTCCGTAATTTCGATCCCGACAGGACTAAAGCTGTGGCCTCCCGAATTAAATCGGTGGGCAGGCTCATGCTTACAGGTGAAGGTTCAAGCCGCATCATGCCTGCAAAAAACACGATCAGGAAAGCGCTTCGGTGGGGACTCGATACAGCGATTTACACAGATGGCTCCAGGCAGGTCAGCCAATATGATCTTTCGAAATTTGCTGTATTCTGTGCCTCAAACTCAGGCAAAACAAAGGAAATCATAACTCTGGCTTTGCAGCTCGCCGGTAAGGGCAATGAAAACCGATATGGACTCACCGCCAATGAAGACACTCCGCTTGAAAAAGCCTGCAATGAAACATGGGTGCTTAAATGCGGCTGGGAAAAGGCGTTAGCAGCAACCAAAAGCGTGGTGGAACAAACGCTCTTTTATGAATCCATTATCTGGAACATAGCAGGCAGGAATATGCGTCCTGAACTCTCAAAACTGGCGGATGCCATGGATCAGGCGCTGAAGGTTTCTATCGATCCGAAAATTATTGATTTTGTAAGGCAGGCGGAAACCATCTATTTTGCAGGGTATAATGATGGTGTAGCTGAAGAGCTTACACTAAAAACAAATGAGATTACGCACAGAAAATCTGATTTTCTCGAAGGAACTTACGCGGCACATGGAATAGAAGAAGTACTTAAAAAGAACGATGTGGTTTTCATCATTGACCCGATAGAAGAAGAAAATGCGAAGTTTGAGGAAGTACTGATAAAAGGCGTTGGCCTCAATGTAGTTGCCATTGCCGATCATGACACTCCTTTCAAAACAATAAAAGTTCCGTCAGCCGGCGAAATGAATCCCTATGTTTTCCTTGCCGCAGGCTGGAACCTTCTTGTTGAAATCGGCCTCGGCACCGGAATCGACTTGGATAAGGCCGAGAGGGCCCGCAAAGTGGGGAATGAGTTTAAACCAGTTTAGTCGGATGTGCTAGGCGAAGTCTAGGCGAAGCCTGTGACTCAAAGTGCTAGGCGAAGTCTCTGACTTCGTCTATACATAACTGATAGTTAATTAACATATTAATGAAGTACCGTTCAGACGAAGTTGAAAACTTCGCCTAGCTTTTCCGTCTGTGCTAGGCGAAGTCTCTGACTTCGTCTATACATAACTGATAGTTAATTAACATATTAATGAGGTACCGTTCAAACGAAGTTGAAAACTTCGCCTAGCTTTTCCGTTTGTGCTAAGCGAAGTCTCTGACTTCGTCTATACATAACTGACACTTAATTAACATATTAATGAGGTACCGTTCAAACGAAGTTGAAAACTTCGCCTAGCTTTCCCGTCTGTGCTAGGCGAAGTCTCTGACTTCGTCTGATCATTATTTTATCGTCCGCCATGGCAATCCCAAATGCGAAATATTCAACAGGCAATCCAATCCTGCATAATACCGCGCACTTGAATAAATATAATCCTCTGGTTTATCAACCCATCCTGCCCGTACCGGATTATTATGCAAATAATCCAGTTTTTCCCGGATAAAATCCGGCGAATACAACTGTATAGCATGATTATTCTGTATCCATACCTGGTATTCCTTATTCCTGGAATGTTGATCGGCTTTAAGTTTAAATCGTTCCAGTATCCATACTCCTCTACTTTCAGGAGTATCGTTAATTGTTTGAATAATATTGTTACTGGTGAATTTTTTGAAATCCCTTAATGTTCCGCTGAGATCACCTTTGATACTTTGCACAATTATATGAAGATGATTTGACATGATAACAAATGCAAAAATATCAAGGCCTTTATTTAATTGACAATAACGTAAACTATCAATTATAAGATCACGGTATATTTTGCGGGTAAAAATATCAATCCAATCTACTATTGTCAGGGTCAGATAGAATATACCTTCCTGATCTTCTATTTGATATCCGGTTGACATATAATGAATTTAGAAATTTTGCACCTAATCTTGAAGTAAACGCCAAACTAAGTCTATAACAGAAGTGCCAGGCGAAGTCTGTGACTTCGTCTGACCGATCTGGCAAACTTAATTTGTAAATGCACTAATAACTAATTAAATATACAATTTTATATAATCCGTTCAGACGAAGTTGCAAACTTCGCCGGGCTTATCCGATAACTTATTATACATCATGTTACTGTTCAGGCGAAGTCTCCGACTTCGTCTGGCATCGCACATCATGATACTGTTCAGACGAAGTCGGAGACTTCGCCTAGCATGACATTATGTTACCGTTCAGACGAAGTCGGAGACTTCGCCTGGCAAGGCACATCATGTTACTGTTCAGACGAAGTCAGAGACTTCGCCTAGCATGACATTATGATACCGTTCAGACGAAGTCGGAGACTTCGCCTAGCATGGGACTTCGCCTAGCATAGGGCGTGAAACAGCGCAACGTTTACTCATACCGCAACGCTTCAACCGGGTTGCGATTGGCGATCCGGTTGATTTGTATGTAGACTGTTACAAGGGCTATTAAAAGGGCGATGATACAGGCGCCGGCAATTATCAATGCATCCATTGACACATGATAGGCAAATGTATTCAGCCAGGCCTTCATCCCAAAAAAAGCAACAGGTGCAGATATGAAACCTGCTATCAAAACAAGGGCCCCGAATTCGGCCGAAAGTCGCATTACAATGCCCTGCGTTGTATCGCCAAGGGTCTTGCGGATTCCGATTTCCTTGATCCTTCTTTCCGTCATAAATGAGGATAAACCCAGCAGACCTATGCATGCTATGAAAATGGCCAGGATGGCAAGGTAAACAAAAGTCCTGGCCAGCCTCTTTTCGTTGTTATACAGGTTTTCATAATTCTGATCGAGGAACCGGTATTCAAACTGATATTCGGGACTCAGCTTATTCCAGGCAGATTCAATGATACGGATTGTTTTTTCAGGATCAGCCTGATCAATCCGGATGTTGACCGTTGAAAGCCAATCCTTTCTTAATCCGATTACTAAAGGACTGATCGGACTGTGCATGGAACGGAAATGAAAGTCTCGTGCTACGCCCAGCACTTCCAGCCGCCGTTCCCCGGTTCCTATGATCGATCCAATAACCGGTTCTTTGAGCCCGAAATAAGCAACTGCCTGTTCATTGATAATGACCTTACCTGAATCGGATGGCGAATCCGGTCTGAAAGTCCTTCCCTCTGCCATAGTTAACCCCATCAGCGTCATGAATTCAGTGTCAGTTCCCAGGTATGTGTAAGGTTTTCTTTCCGTATTGATATCAAGACTCTCTTGCCAGCCTACATTTTCGAGCGATTGAGTGCTGCGAGCCATACCTTTAACTGAAGGATTCTGAAGCAGCATCGACCTGAAAGCTTCATAATGACTATCCAGTGAGCGGTTCATGGGTAAGAGGATAACATTTTCCCTGTTATATCCCGGGTCGCTGCTTCTCATAAACCGCAGTTGTTTATATACTGTGAATGTAGAAATGATCAGGGCTATTGAAATGGTGAACTGAATTATTATCAGAGTGCGCCTGAATAAAAGGGATTCCTTTACTCTCGTCTTCAAACCCTTCAATGTTGTAAGAACATTGAAGCCGGTAAGATACATAGCGGGATAAAATCCGGCCACAACACCAATTGTAAGTGGCAGAAAAAAGACAAGGATTAAAATTCCTGCCCATCCTGATGAAAACAATTCAAGATCGCGCTGCACGAGGCTGTTGAAAACAGGCCTGATCAAGTCCATAATTATGATGCCGATAATCATGGATATGAATGCATATATAACCGATTCACCCATAAACTGAATGATCAGATTTTTCTTTCCGGCGCCGGTTACTTTTCTTACCCCGATTTCCCTTATCCTGGTTCCCGCCTTGGCAATTGCCAGGTTTATGAAATTCACACAGGCAATGATCAGTATGAATACAGCCACAAGCATATAGATGCGCAGCATCGGTTTACTGGCCTTTGTCATGGGAAAATCATTTTTTACCTGGGTAAAATATAATTCTTTCAGCGGCCGGAGTGAGAATTCCGGTTCTCTGTCTTCCCAGAAAATACGACCTTTATAAAAGGCATTGATTTTCTTTTCAAGCAATGTCTTGTCTGCATTTTCTTTTAGCCTGAAATACGTATAATAGTTCCATGTTCCATACTGGTTCAGGAAATCCGGCTGATCATAAAAAGCTGTCAGTGTTTTGAAAGGCGTAACCGCATGTATTTTCAGATGAAAATCTGCTACATCTTCGATAATCCCCGTTACAGTAAGAATAACCTTATTATTTATTTTAAAGCTCCGGCCGACAGGATCATCATTCCCAAAAAGCTTTCGGGCGGTTTCTGTTGTAAGAACAACTGAGTTTGGGGTATTCATACATGTCTGAGGATTCCCGCTAAGAAACCTGAAGGAAAATACATCGAAAAATCCCGAATCTGCGTAGATTAGATTATCAAGCGACAACATTCTGTCCTCTATTCTTACCGTTACATTTCCACCTTCCCAGCAGGAAACCCGTATACCGTTTACAATTTCGGGGAAAGCCGCTGATATTTCAGGAGCGTAGGCGGTTCCGGTCAATGCCCATTCCGGCGTTTCAAGCCTGTATACCGAATGGTAATGTTCATTGAATTTGTCGAATGACAATTCATGGCTCACATAATTGTATACTAGGCCGAATGCAGCTATGCCCAGGGCGAGGCCGGCAATGATGATGACAGAGAAATAGCGGGTGCGGAGAATGTTCCGGATGGCAGTGAGAAAGTAATTCTGAAACATAATATTACCGGTGAAAAGTGAATTTCTTACGATGCGGCACGATTGATGCCAAAACCGTTATTTAATTGTTTTATTGGATTTTACACGGAATCTGATAAAATTAAAATTGTACCGTTTTGAAACAGAGGATGTCCGCAAGTGAACAGGTACTTTACTTCCATGGACTCCATTCCAGCGTCATCCGGTCGCGTGTGCGGATTTTTCCTGTTGTATTGTTCTTCTGGTAGTAACTGATCCCGTCCATTTCGAATGTCGTGGTAATGGTTTCCAATGAGTTCACGACATCCGGAGAATTTTCACTCCCGTTCGCCTTATATACCATGCAAAGCGACTGAAGAATCTGCCCGTTTGCTTTGTCGTAATAACAGGATACGTTTCCATTTTTATTCAGCTCGATGGTTCGTTGCCAGTTTTCAGTTTTGGCAGCGTTGATGAACGAAATTTCATTCAGGTCCTCATTACCGTCATACTTTAATGTGTAGGTTCCGTCGGAAAAATTATTTACCGGTTCATTTTTTCTGACCAGTGTATAAGTGTTGCCTTCCCTGCTGATTGTGTAATGAATGGTGCTGCATACCTTGTTTGGTTCATAGGCTTTCCAGCGTTCACAGTACCTGGCAACCGTGTAATATTTTAAATCCTGTTTTCCGGCGTACTCATAATTCCTGGTTTCGGTATGATTGGTAAAAAGCAGGTTACCCCGTTGGTTGCCCGCAAGCAATGCATAGAACTGGACATAACTTCTTACAGTGATTATCTGTCCCTGATTATTGTAAAAAACTGAATCGACAGGGTTTTTATAGAACATGCCCCTGCTGTTATTCTGGATGATCACCGGCCGGAAAATAACAAGAAGATTTCTGCCCGACCGGTTAAATGTGGCTTTTAGTCTGGGTGTCTGGAAAGAAATAAGCTGGCCTGACCGTTCATCAACTTTGTATTTAAAAATCTTATTGTCAGCGCTGAACCTCGTTTTCCATGGTGTAAAAGGGTCCCTCACACTGAAAGGCATTGTTATGCAGACAAAATCACTTACTGCCGTATCACCGATAACTGACATATCACGAAACCGAAGAATGATTTCATCGGCAGTAGCGGTATAATAAGCGGGGAGCAACCGGTTCAGCTCATTTTTAAGAAACACAACAGAATCATGGATCCGTTGATGCCTGGCCAGGGAATCCTGCACAAATCTTTCCCTGGCAAGTACTGAATCCAATACAAACTGTTCCCTTGCGGCAGAATCGCCTGTAATTGAATCGGTTTGCTGTGAGAGAGCGGTTTGGGTAGGGATCAACATCAGAATGAAAATGAAATAGCGCATGTATAATGGTTTGATATGGTTTGAAATCATAGCAAAGTCCTTCCTGTGCCGGCAGATTGCTTCGTCGCTTCTCATTTTGCTATAATCAAAAATATCACAAGCGACTCGCAATGACGATCCAGCATCCAGTATCCAGCATCCAGTATCAGATATTTAAATTACCTCCAATCCCCTCCAATCCGGTAACTTGGGGAAGGCGGCATGCGGATGCGCCTGGTACCAGAAGCAAACCGATGAAATATCCGACTGTTGCTGCAGGTAACGGCCACCCTGGTGCCATCCCAGGTCCTGAATGGTTATTTTAAGATCTTTCTCAAACCGGATCGGATCGTTTATATGCCACCTGTACAAACCAAAGCGTTGTTGCGATTTGTAGGTTCCATCAGGTCTGATAACCTGTACAAGTCCCGAATACGGTGTACAGAACTCCGTGTATTTACCGTTCCTGTCGAAATTATACGATCCGCAGAAGTAATCCTCAGTTCCTGTTCCGCAGATTGTTGGAAATTTTGAATCGCCGTCAATATAAAATTTGATTTCACCTTCGCCCCACCAGCCGTTGTTGTTAACTCCCCAGGCCAGGTATACGCCCACAAACTGTCCTTTCCCTTTAATACCATCGGCAATAGTATAAACCGATGTTTCATTGGGGTTCGACCTCCTGTATTGTGCGTGAAAATAGGCGGCATCGTCGGGAACATTCGTAAGTGTATAGTCTATCTGGTAATAAAGCGTCATCGGCTCTTCTTCATTGATGTTCTGCATCGTTATTTTACACTTTTTCCTGAACGGCATGGTCCAGTAACAGTTAAATGCACTGCCCGGGTTTACACAAACAGGAAGGGACACTAATGGAGCGTATTCATTCCATCCCATACAGAAGAAATCAGCAATCGGGCATTCTACCGAAGGTTCGGTTTCATCATCCCAGTAAATGCGGATGATGGTAAAACGCCAGGTTCCCGTGGGTGTCATCCATATATGTTCAATGGCGCCGGAACCGTTAATCTCGGCTATTGTGACCGTTTCACCTGATTTAATGCGTATGTAGGGATTTACCTTCCATCCCTGTCCCAGGTCGCGTGCCGCCCATGAGGCATTCGCTTCATTGGGTTTATCTTTATTCACGGGATCTGCCATTCCGCCTTTCCCTTTTTCACCTGTGAAATTCTCGGGACTTATGGAACGCGACTGGGCATTGGACAGGCGAAACAGGTTGCCCATATTGTTTTCAAGTCCGTTGTATGTAACCTGGGAATTTGCCAGGAACGGAATAAGGCACAACGCAAGGAAATAAAAAACTTTTTTGTTCATGGTTCGAATTTTAATGGTTAAAACAGTATTCCGGAATACTATCCTGTAATAAAATTAACTAATATTATTAGAGAATTAACACCCGGAATCATGAAATCAAAACTCCTGTATTGCATTGCCTGTATAATATTGACTTCAGCCTGTTCGAGCCCAAAGCCCGAAGGGCATGAATTTAACGGAACTTACACCGGTGAATACCTTAATCGTATTGCCTTTCCTCTTGGCGGCATTGGCGCTGGTATGATATGCCTCGACGGTAATGGTGCTTTTTCAAGTGTTTCTGTCCGCAATAAACCCGACGTTAATAAAACACCATTTATGTTCGCTGCGCTTACAGTAAAAAATGCTGAAAACGCATCACGGATCCTTGAGGGTCCTGTTCAATCATGGAAGATATTCGGTACTCTCGGAACAGCAAACGGTTCATCACTTTATGGTTGTCCCCGTTATGAATCAGCAAGCTTTGTTTCACGGTTTCCTTTTGCCACCGTTGATCTTTCTGACTCAAGGATGCCTGTTCATGTCGGGATAACCGGGTGGAGTCCGTTTATCCCGGGTGACGCTGACAATTCGGGACTCCCTGTCGGCGCTTTAGAATACACACTCACGAACACATCAGCCAATTCCATTGAGACTGTGTTTTCATTCCATGCCGAGAATTTTATGAGGATTGAAAATGCGAGTGATTTCGGTGGTAACTATGTGGGCAGGGACTCCATAATGCAGATGGAAAGGGGCTTTGTCCTTGAACAGTCGTGTTTCCCCGATAAACCCCAGTATAAGGGGGAGTTTGCCATCATGACCGATGAAAAAGAGGCCACAGTGGATTACTGCTGGTTCCGCGGAGGTTGGTATGATGGCCGGACAAAGCTCTGGAATGATATTTCAGCGGGCAATATGCCATCAAACCCTGTTTCAAAAGGTGCAACGGGTGCTTCCATTTATGTGCCCGTTAATCTGAAAGCAAAAGAATCTAAAACGGTCAGGATATTATTATCATGGTATGTTCCTCATTCGGATATCCGTGTAGGAAGCGGACCTGATGACGAAGCGGTTAAAAAACTGCTTGCCGGCGTTAAATGCAGCGGGAAATCATGTTGTCCCCCGGAAATTACAGCATTGTTTTATGAACCGTGGTATTCAGGAAAATTCAAAGACATTACCGAGGTAGCATCGTTCTGGCAATCAAATTTCGCTGATTTGAGACAGAAATCATCTCTTTTTTCGGAGACTTTTTTCAGCTCCGACCTCCCTGCAGAAGTGCTGGAGGCCGTATCAGCCAACCTGGGCATTCTCAAATCGCCAACAGTTCTGCGGCAGAAAGACGGTAAACTGTGGGCATGGGAAGGGTGCTTTGATAAAAGCGGCTGCTGCAACGGGTCATGCACCCACGTATGGAATTACGCACAGGCCATATCTCATCTTTTCCCTTCGCTGGAACGGACACTCAGGGAGACGGAATTTAAAGAAAATCAAAGTCCCGAAGGCCATCAGACATTCAGGGCCACATTGCCGATCCGTATGAATAATCACGACTGGTACGCCGCAGCTGACGGACAATTGGGCGGTATTATCAAAATGTACAGGGAATGGAGGATCTCCGGAAATACTGAATGGATGAAGAAAATGTGGCCTTCAGTGAAGCAAAGTATGGATTTTTGTATCGAACACTGGGATCCAATGCATACAGGCACTATCGAAGAGCCACATCATAATACCTATGACATCGAATTCTGGGGACCTGAGCCGCTTTGTACCGGCTATTACCTTGCAGCCCTCTCAGCCGCTATGAAACTCTGTGAAGCTACAGGTTCGGATCCTGCCCTTTACAATGAACTTTTCTCGAAAGGCAAAAAATTCATGGAAACGCAGTTGTATAACGGGGAATACTTCTTCCAGCAGGTAAAATACAAGGGATTGAAAGCACCCAATCCTGTTGACTTTTCATCAACCAGTATTGGTGGCATATATTCCCCCGAGGCACTTGCCATACTTGAAAAAGAAGGGCCCAAATACCAGTATGGGACAGGATGCCTGAGTGACGGGATGCTCGGCCTTTGGATTGCCCGTATGAGTGGCATCGAAGACACCATACTCAATCCTGAAAAAGTATCGAATCATTTAGTTGCAGTCCATAAATACAATTTAAAGAAAGATCTTTCCCTGCACGTAAATCCGCAACGTGCATCGTATGCTTACGGTAAAGAGGGCGGATTGCTTTTGTGCAGCTGGCCGAAAGGCGGTCAGCCCACGTTGCCATTTGTATACAGCAATGAAGTCTGGACAGGCATCGAATACCAGGTGGCTTCGCACCTCATGCTGACCGGTCATGTAAACGAGGGCCTCGAAATTGTGAGAGCCTGCAGGGAAAGGTATGACGGCCGTATCCGCAATCCTTTTGATGAATATGAATGCGGTCACTGGTATGCCCGTGCCATGTCGAGTTACGGTCTGATCCAGGGCTTAACAGGGTTGTGGTATGATGCCCTTGACAAAACCCTTTATATCGATTCAAAAATAGGCATCGATTTCAAATGCTTCATTTCAACCGAATCTGGTTTCGGTCTCGCAGGGCTGAAACGGGGAAAACCTTTTCTCGACGTCAGGTATGGAAAGATTGACGTAGAAAGGGTTGTGGTTTCGGGGAAAACCATGTCAATGTAATTTGGTTTCATATGGTTCCAAATTGTTCCAAATTGTTCCATTTGAAACAACCTTGAAACAACCTTGAAACAACCTTGAAACAACCTTGAAACAACCTAAAACTCCACCTCCGGCGGAATCAGTTTATACATCACCGGTGTCACAAGCCTTGCCAGCAGGGTTGAGGTGATCAGACCTCCTATAATTACCCAGGCCAGGGGAGAATAGATACCTGACTTGCTCAGGGCAATAGGCAGCAATCCGCCTATAGCCGTCAAAGTGGTTAGCAGAACCGGGAGAAAGCGGATCTCCCCTGCCTTAATGATGGCTTCATCCAGCGGTGTCCCCTTCTGGCGGAGCTGGTTGGTGAAATCGACAAGCAATATGGAATTCTTGATTTCAATGCCGATCAGTGCAACAAACCCGATGGCTGCTGAAAATGAAAGGGTATAACCGGTAAGGAACAGCATCAGGATACCTCCCACTACACCTAGAGGAATGACGGATAAAACAATCAGAGTCCCTTTGAATGTGCGGAATTCAAGGATGAGAATGGCAAAGATCCCGAAAATAGCAACCAGAATGGCTGAACCGATCCCCGCAAAGCTTTCCTGCCGGCTTTTTATTTCACCTGTGGGTATTATCTTATATCCGGCCGGCAACCTGAGCTTGCTGATCTTACCCAGAATCTCACGGGTTACTTTATCGGTATTATAACCGGTTTGCACAAAGGATGAAAGGGTGGCACAACGCTCCTTGTCGTAATGCTGAATGAGTGTGGGTGATTTTTCAAAATCAATGACTGAAAGCTGAGACAACGGGATTTGTGCACCGGATAAGGAAGAAACATAAATGTAGTCGAGTGATTCCAGTGTATTGGCGTCCCCTTTCGGCAATCTGACATTGATCGGATGTTCGGTTCCATCAGGTTCCCTGTAATAACCGGCCCTGATACCGGCCAGTGCAAGGCGTATGGTTCTGTCTATTTCAACTGAAGGAACACCGAAAATCCCGGCTTTCCCCTCGTTTACATTGATTTGCAAATCGGTGAGCGACTGGCTGAGTGGATTCTTTGTATAAATAGTTCCATTTGTTGTTTTCATGATCTTCTCAATCCGGTTTGTCAGGGATTGCAAGGTATCAAGATCATCACCGACAATCCGCATGGCTATTGGAGCTTCAACCGGTGCGCCGTTCTCAAATTCATATACATAGATCCTGGCATTTACATAAGTATTCAACGTATCTCTCAGATGATCAAGAAAAGCTGTGATTTCGGGCTGTGATTTCGGTTTCATTTCACACAGCAGCTCTCCCAGGTTGTTCTGCTCGCTTTTTTGAAAGGTGTTATAATAAATTGTGGGATTCCCTTTCCCGATATTCGACATATACCACGTTATATCCGGTTTGTTGCGAACGACTGATTCAACAAAACGAACAGCCTTGTCTGTCTCCCGGATCGTACTCCCCTTTGGCGTTTCAACAGTGATAAGGAACTGTTTCATTCCTGCTTTGGGAAACAGGCTGAATCCGATCACCGGGATCAGGTACAGGGAGCCGATAAATATAATAGCTGCCATGATCACTGTTTTTACCGGATTCTGAAGTGACCATTGCAATGCCCTGGCATAGGTAAAGTCGATTCCTTTATTGAGCGCCTGCAATACCCTGTTTCCGTGGGGATCCACATCACCTTTAAGCACTTTGCTTGAAATGAAGGGAATAACGGTTAAGGCGACAAGCAGGGAACCGATGATCACATATACAACCGAAACAGGCAGCACCATCATATACTGTCCGGCCATACCCGGCAGAAACATAAGCGGAAGAAAAGCAAAAATCAGGGTTGCGGTGCACCCCAGAACGGCCGGACCAATTTGTCGCGTTGCCATGATAGCCGCATCAAAGGGTTTATGTCCTTCCCTGATCCATCTTGAAATATTCTCTACTACTACAATGGAATCGTCAACAAGCAGGCCCAGTGCAATAACTCCACCCACAATGCTGAGCTGGTTGATGCTGTATCCTGTAAAATACAATCCGGTAAGTCCGATGAGAATTGAAAGAGGAATAGATATCATTACAATGCCGGAAGCTCTTAGCCCGAGCGGCAAAAGTGTGAGAAGAACAAGCAATATCGCAAACATAAAGTCAAACTGGAGACGGCCCAGTTTTGCGGAAACATTTTTCGCCTGGTCAAAACCCCTTTCAAGTTTCACACCTGCAGGGAGTGTCTTTTCAAATTCGTCGAATTTCTGATAAATCAAATCCCTTGTAGCATGAATGTTCTGCATTTGCTTCATGCTGGCTATAAGAAAGACGGCCTTTTTTCCGTTGTACCGGCCAAAATACCGCAGGTCTTCATAGTTCCATTCCACACGAGCAATATCTTTCAGATACACAACCTGACCCTGGCTTGAACCCACTATTGTGTTTTCTACCTCGGAAATGTTTTCATAGTTCCCGCTTGTTTTAATATTGAATTTGCGGGGGCCCATTTCAATGCTGCCGCCCGGTATATTCGCATTTTCGCTCTGTATTGCACCAATAACCTGGCTGATGGAAAGCTTTAATTGTGACAGTCTGGGAAGGTCCAAAGCAATGCGGAGTTCCTGTTCGGGACATGCCACTACATCCGCCTTGTTGATGCCCGGAATGGATGCAATCTGATCTCTTATTTTTTCGCCATATTTCTTTAAATCCGCATACGACATGGCTTCTGAAACAAGTGCACTCTGAATGATATTGGTATTGCCGGCAGAAACCTTAACCACATCCAGGCTGTACAAGCCTTCAGGCATAGATGGCCTTACCGTATTTATCTGCCTTGAAACTTCATCAAACTTCTTATCAGGATCCGTTCGTGAGGCAAATTCAATTACAGTGGCTGAAACCCCGTCCTTGATAGTACTTTCAAGCCGAATTACATCATCCAGCTCACTAAGGCTTTTTTCAATTTTATCAACCACCAGTTTTTCCATATCGGCCGGTGAAGCACCGGGATATATAGCATAAACAGGGACAAGCGGAACATCAAATTCGGGATCTTCCGATTGCGGAATGGTTAGTAAAGAATATAGGCCCAATGCAATCAGCAGGAGAAATACAACCAGGGTGAACTGGTAATTTTTAACGGCAATTTCGGTAATTTTCATGGCGCATTATTTAACAACGGTTACTTTATCGCCATCCGATAAATAAGCTGAGCCTTCAGTGACAAGGGTCTCGTTTCCGTTTATCCCGCCGTCAACCGCTATCCAGGTGTCATAAATACCGGAAATTTCAACCTTTTTCTTATGAACTTTTGAAGAATCGTCCACTGTAAAAACAAAACCGGTTTTGCCTTCAGCCTCGACTAGCGATTCAACAGGAATTTTATAATATGATTCGGCCCCAGAAGGTGTTATTTCAACATTGGCTATGAACCCTGTCGCCAGTTTTTGAGGAATATCATCCAGGTCCATTTCAAGTTCATAGGTTCCGGTTGTCAGGTTGGCCGCTTCCGTAATTTGGCTTACCCTGGCACTGTATTCTTTACCGGGGTAAGCATCAAATGTGACTTTTGCCCTGTCGCCTGTTGAAATCCTTACATAATCACGATCGGCCAAACCTGCCTTTATTTTCCAATGACCGCCCGTTGTTCCCAATACAAAAACCGGGTAACCGGCGGCGATCATTTCATGAGCCTCTGCAAGTCTTTTCAGAATGACACCGTCATCCGGTGCCAGGATACTTGAATGTTGCCGGTTAAACCGGGCTGCCTCAAGCACAGCACCGGCCACATTATATGCAGTCTGTGCATTCTGATACAGTTCAAGGGTTATCACACTGTCGGCATAAAGGTTCTTTGCCCTTGCCAGGTCGCGGGATGCTTTTTCAAACCCGTTCTCTGCCTGCAAAACCTGGGCATCAATTTCAGACATATTTAATGTAGCCAACAATGTTCCCTTTTTCACGCGGGCTCCTTCTTCAAACAACACACGGTCAATGATACCGCCGGTTTTAAATGACAATTTGATCTCACTCGCAGGCACCACAATGCCACTTGCCCTTACCGGGAAGGCAAATTTCTGGCTGTCAACAACGGATGTTTTCACAAGCAACCTGGTTTCAGGTTTCTGCTGGCTTTCCGGTTGTCTGCATGATATGAAAAAGGAGGCAATGAGGATAAAGGTTAATAAAGTTTTCATTTCAGTTATTGTTTTCGGGTATATCGACGGCAATTATATTATCAAAATCGGCTTTCTTTGAAAGGCATGTATATTTTGATATGATCAGGTTTTCCTCTGCCTGTGTCAATGTATTCCGGGCATCCATGTATTCAATGAGACTGGCCTGTCCTTCACTGTATTTTTTATTTACTATGCGGAAGCCCTCGCTTGCAGTGGCCAGTTGCTCTTTCGCGGCTTCGAAGCCGGTTTCGGATGTACGCATGTCCTCAAAAGCACTTATAACCTGCAGGCTTATGCGGCTCCTCACCTCTTCAAGCTGCTTATCAACCTGGTCGCTTGCGATGAGAGACTGTTTGATCTTTGACTTGTTCTGTAGCCCGGCAAAAAGGTCCCAGGTCAATACAGCTGAAGCCTGGAGATAATCCTGGTTTTTGTTGAATCGGTATTTTTCTCCCTGGAAACCGTAATCAGCCACAACGAGAATATCCGGAAGCCT
The DNA here is from genome assembly GCA_035299085.1 of Bacteroidales bacterium. Classification (NCBI taxonomy): domain Bacteria; kingdom Pseudomonadati; phylum Bacteroidota; class Bacteroidia; order Bacteroidales; species Bacteroidales bacterium. The sequence goes on from DATGXG010000024.1 coordinate 158,043, forward strand.
TGCTGCCCTGTTCATATTCACCGCCATATCGGAAATCTTCCGGTATTGTTCGAGGTTTTTAATTTCTTCCCGGTTTTTACCGGCCATATCAATAAAATCAGAAACCATACCTGAAGGAGCAACCCATTCACCGGGATCTTCCACGGTTATCGAATCTTTTAACGGCCGGTTCAGAAGAAAATTGAAATAGGCACCTGCCAGTTCTGCATTCTTATGAGCATTGTTCAATTGCTGATCAAATTTATGAAGCTCGGTTTCAGAGCGCAACAATACATCGCGGGTCACCTTATTATTTTCAAACAGGCTTTTATTGATCCTGATGTTCTCAAGAAGCAGGCTCCGTGTGCTGTTCAACATGGTCAGCACATTTTGTGACATGCACAAGTTGTAATATGCTTTTTTGATCTCAGCCACAAGCTCGCGCTTGTATTGTTCAATATTGATTTGTTCGGTAACCGTTTGCTCTCGCTTAATTCGGGCGTTATAATAAATATCCGTATTAAAGAGAGGCTGTACCAGCCTGAGTTTGGTTTCATGCTCAGTGGGCCTCAGAAAAGCAATCTCCTGGTTTTCAAGAACCGGAAACTGGTTTGAAGAAGTAAGCTGGTTGAGTGTCATATAAACCGGGTTCAGCAGATCACCTACCGGGAATTCAATAACACGGCCGCCTTCTGAAACCGTATACCGGGCATTTACCGAAACGGAAGGATAGAAAAGACCTCTTGCCTGTTTCAATTGCTGCAGGCTCATTTCATAATTGTTTTGCTTTTGCTGTAAAGCCAGGTTGTTTTGAAGACCGGTTTTAATATAATCCTGCAGTACAGGCTGAGCCGACAACTGAGTTAACCAGAAAAGTAATCCTATAACCAAATGAGATTTCATGGATAAATAGTTTAGATACTTAATTATTTTCAATACTCCGACATTTGCTTCATGTTTTCGTAAATCGTAGAGAAAAGATTTTTGATGAGAATAATATCTTCTTTTGAAGCATTTTCATATAATTTTTCGGCGAACACAAATCGTTCCTTCTCAAATTCTTCATACTTCTGGTTAATAATGTACCCTTTATCCGAAAGTCTCAGATTCACCTCTTTCTTATTTTTGGCCTTATAGCGGGCTATATATCGCTTACTGACAAGCCGTTTAATTGTTTGTGAAATAGCACCCTTGGTGACACCGGAAATTTCGGCGAGTTGCGTTACATTAATTTCAGGATTGGCAGCAATGTAATGCATGGCATGAATTTCAGTCACATAAAGCAGGTCACCGGTTCCAAAATCCCTGGGTTTTTTGTCAATTACCGAATATAAATGAAGGATCCGGGTAAAGAGGTCAATCATCGAATGCAATTCCTCATTCATAATAAATATTGTTTAGATACTTAACAAAAGTATATATTATTTAGATACTAAACTATTTTTCTGTTATTTTTTGATTCTGTTTGTAGGATACGCTAACCATTAATTTTATAACTTCCCTCCCTTTAAAAGAAAATCCATGAAAATATTCCGGTTCTTGGCTTATTCAGGTATGGTTTGCCTGCTGTTCTTTACATCCTGTAAGAAAAATACTGAAAAACTTTATCTTGGAGTTCCGGTATCGCAAATTGACAGCCAGCTGACCAGTCTGTTGGAAAACTTCTATCCGCGGATTATTGACACTCTTCACGGCGGTTACTGGACCAATCTTGAAAACGACTGGACCCTGTCAGAGGACCAGGATAAGATGCTTGTAACCCAGGCCCGGGGTTTATGGACTGCAGCAAAAGCCGCTCAGATGTTTCCGGATAACCTGGTTTACAGGAAAGCCGCGGATCACGGGTTTACATTTCTGACAAAACAGATGTGGGACAGCATTCATGGTGGTTTCTATGAGAATTACTTTCCGGATTCAATTCAAAAGGCAGATCCTTCGTTTAAGCTAACCTATGGCAATGCTTTTGCACTTTATGCGTTGTCGGAATATGCCCTGGTTAACAAGGAAAAGGATGTCACTGACTGGGTGAGAAAATCATTTAACTGGCTTGAAACGGAAATGCATGATCCGGAATTAAAAGGTTATTATAATCTCTGGATACCTTCTGATAATTACAAGGAAGAAGCGCTGAAAAAAGCCGGGTGGGGAAATGCCGACTGGAAAGACCAGAACACAAGCATTCACTTGATGGAAGCGCTAACTGCTGCATACAGGGTACTTCCGGAACAGGCTGTAAAGGACAGGTTAACAGAAATGCTTGAACTGGTGCGTGACACCATGACAACTTCAGAAGGTTATCTCCGGCTGTTCTTCACTAAAAACTGGCAACCCATAAGCCTGAGCGATTCTTCAAGAGATTATATTATTAAAAAACCCTACTTCGACCATATCTCATTCGGGCACAATATTGAAACCGCGTATTTGCTGGTGGATGCCTCAGAAGCCCTGTATGGGTCGCCCGATTCAGTCACGCTTAACGTGGCAACCAAACTGATTGACCATACAATAAAGAATGGATTTGATAAAGATTTTTATGGATTGTTTGATAAGGGTTACCGGTTTAAGCCCTCAGAAAATATTGAAGTGATCGACAGCGCAAAAGTATGGTGGGCACAGGCTGAAGCCTGGCATGCTCTGGCATTGTTCTCCGGAATTTATCCTGAAAACACCGTTTACCCGGACGCATTCAAAAAAATGTGGTATTATATCAATCACCATGTAATTGATCACCAATATGGCGGATGGTATAACAGCGGTACAGACAGCGATCCTCAGACTATAGGGCAAAGAAAAGCCCACGCCTGGAAAAGTTGTTACCATGACGGAAGGGCGTTGATGATGGTGATGAAATATGCTTCGGAGAAGTAGTTCAAGTTAAGCAATCTTTGAACGGAAATGCTAGGCGAAGTTTTCAACTTCGTCTGAACGGAATTTCATTAAATGTTAATTACCTATTAGTTACGTATAGACGAAGTCACAGACTTCGCCTAGCCCAGTTTGAAAATAGTTTGAAAATGGTTTGAAAGAAGTTTGAAAGAAGTTTGAAAGAAAGAGTTTTAATTATATCATTCAAACGGTTTCATTCAAACGATTTCAACCCTTCCCTGAAACTAACCCCGTACTTTTCCAACTCACAAAGTACAGGCTCATAAATTTCCTTTACTGTCGGAATCAGCACGCCGGTTAGTTTGATCTGTCCGGTTAAAATCATTTTGGCCGCAATGGCAAGCGGAAGGCCTACAGTTTTGGCCATTGCCGTATTTTCCTGGTCCTCGCCAAGCACCACAAGTGAGGATGTAAGCAGTTGCTTTTCGCCTGACTCCCTGCTTTTGTAAATGAACTTGTGCCACATCACCAGCATATCCTTATCGCCCGGTTCCAGCGCCCATTTTTCGCAAATGAGCTTTTCGAGTATCTGTGCAGGTGTGGCATCTTTCAAACCGATTTTTACATTATCAAAAATACCCAGCCATTCCAGTTTTTCACGCACATCTGAATCCTGGTCGATGTGCATGTATTGATAAAGTTTGGTTTTTACCGGATCTTCAAGACTGTAATAAAGAAATGAATTGATGAATTCCTTATAAGTCATTTCTTCGGTATTAAAGAGGGTGAACGAATCATCGGTGGCACCAAGCTGAACAAACACATCCCAGGCCCTGCAAAAACCGGGACGCCTCAGCGTACCCCTGTAAACCGTGGGTACATCCTGAAGGCTATATTTTTCAATATACTTAATGGAGTCCCTGTTGGCATATCCTTCGAATTTGCCGTATCCTTCAATGTCGATCACCTCTGTCCTGCGGAACAACCTGTGATAGGGAATGTATTTGTACCGGCCTTCCTGTATAAAACGTGCCGGTCCGCCCTGGCCGGCCAGAACAACATTCCGCGGGTTCCAGGTGATCTTGTAATGCCACGGGTTGTTATCCGATTCAGGTGCGATCAGTCCCCCCGTGAATGTTTCAAAACAAAGCAGTTCATGCCCTTCTTCCCTTATGCGATTGATCACTCTCATGGCAGACATATGGTCGATTCCCGGATCCACGCCCATTTCATTCAGGAAAAGCAGCTGGTGCGACTTTACCTGCGTATCCATTTCACCCATTTCATGGGAAACATACGAAGCGGTAAGCATATTTCGCCCGTATTTAAGGCAGGCTCTTGCCACCACGGGGTGAAACATGGCCGGTAGCATAGAGATAACAAGGTCCGCATCCTGTATTGCCTGGTGAAGGGACTGTTCATCAAAGACATCCATCTTTACCCTGACGGTAACCTCGTTATCGGGAATTTCCGGTTCTGTTCGGTCGGCTATGGTTAGTTTCCAGTTGTATTCACCGGCGTGTTGTTCCAGGTAAGTGATCAGGGCGGAAGTTGACCGGCCGGAGCCAAAAATGAAAATGTTTTTCATAAGAAGGATGTCAGATTTGATTTACCCATGGATCCAGGTAGTTAAATAACTGTGTCAGGTTACCATTCCGGGTTATTGTGGCTCTCTCGAGGATTTTCTCAGGATCATTGCCTGACAAAAGGGGCAAAACACTCTTCATTATGTTGTGCCCGAAATCGGTTGATGCCTCCCTGGGCAGACCATTGGGAAGGTTATCAATTGCCATCACCGTAATGTTATCTTTTGATAAGAAAGGCAATTCAGCACTACCCGTAACCGGGTTATAATCGTAATACGGATCTTCAAAACGGGTTGTCTGAATAGTACTAGGCACCGAACCGTTCAGGTCACATGTAATATCGGCAATAACCCGGATCCTGAAATCGTCGTTCAACATCAGTTCTTTCTCAAACAACAAGGGAGCCCGTGGATCCCAATAAGCAGCCATAATCAGGATGTCAGTCAGGCTGCAAAACCGCTGAAAATCGGATTTGTATTCATGGGGATTCTGAAAGAAGTGTTTCAGATCGAATTCCGGATTATTCCTGTGCTTATTATACTTTTCCGGATCAAGTTGTACATAAACAGGTTGTTCGTAGATCCTGTGCTCAAGGAACTCATCTACAGAAATTTTTCTGACGGCGAATGCGTTGAGCATTTCTTCAGCACCACCGGCGACCCGACCATCACCGGTGAGGGCAATTTTACCATGAGGCAAAGAATATCCTGCTGCTAACTGCATCATCGTTTGCAGCGACCCGATCTCGTGTGGCAAGGGAAGCGGATTCATTCCCAACCTGATTCCATATGCCCGGATACCGTGATAAGCGCCGACAAGTCCGGCCCACCTGCCAAACCCGATGATTCGTATCCCCTTTACATCTGTAAGTAATTCATAATCGATAAGCGAAATCTTTTTCTCAATGATGGCTTTGAGCAGCTTGCGGTTATGCTCCTGCTTTTTAGCTGTATGCGAAAAAATACAATACGTCTTACCGGCCAGTAATTCATCGGTTTTTACTTCTTTTACGCCGAATAAAATATCGCAGTCGCTGAGATCTTCATTGACGGAAATTCCGGCCTGCCTGTACAATTCATCAGGGAAGCAGCGTTGCAAAGAGGGCTGAACGATTACTGCAATTCCGGGAAATTCCTCCTGCACCATTTTACATTGTTGGGGCGTAAGCGGAACCCGGGTATCTACGGGTGTTTTCGTTTCACGAAGTATACCGATTTTCATAGGATAAGGTTAGCCGGGGTCTAGACATCAAACTGAATACCTTGTGCCAGGGGTAACTGGCTTCCGTAATTGATTGTATTCGTTTGCCGTCGCATATAAGCCTTCCAGGCATCGGAACCGGATTCCCTTCCTCCTCCGGTGTCTTTTTCTCCGCCAAATGCACCGCCGATTTCTGCACCTGAAGTCCCGATGTTCACATTGGCAATCCCGCAATCTGATCCACTGTGTGCTAAAAAATGTTCGGCTTCAAGCAGGTTGGTTGTAAATATGGCTGATGACAGTCCCTGTGGAACGGAATTATGAAATTCTATAGCCTGATCAATCGTTTTATACCGGATGAGATACAGCAACGGGGCAAACGTTTCTTCCTGCACTATCGGGAAATGATTCTCGGCTTCGGCAATACAGGGCACCACATAGCAGCCTGATTTGCAATCACTGCTTTCGTATGGAGTACCTCCGTACACAATAGTACCACCTGATTTTTTTACTGTCTCAACAGCATTGAAAAACGTTTCTGCCGCCTGCCTATCGATCAATGGTCCCACATGAACGCCCGGATCAAGAGGATTTCCGATTTTCAGGCTCTTGTAGATAGCCACAAGACGATCACGGAAAGTATCATAAACAGATTCATGCAGAATAATCCTTCGGGTGGAAGTGCAACGTTGTCCGGCAGTTCCTACAGCACCAAATGCAACTGCCCTTAAAGCCAGCTCCATGTTCGCATGTCCAGTTACAATGATTGCGTTGTTTCCGCCCAGTTCAAGAATCGTTTTTCCCAGCCTTTCACCAACTATGCGTCCTGCCTGTTTACCGATCCTCGTAGAACCCGTGAACGATATCAAGGGAAGATCGGGATCCCTGAACACTTCATCACCAAGATATTTTGAACTGGTGGCTACGAGGTTGAGAACTCCCTCCGGTACCTGGTTATCCCTGAGTACCTTTTCCACAATCTTATGTACGGCAATGGCACATAGCAAAACTTTAGAAGAGGGTTTCCAAAGTACTGTATCACCGCAGGCCATGGCAATAAAGGCATTCCATGACCAAACGGCTACCGGGAAATTGAAAGCGGAAATTACCCCTACAACACCGAGAGGATGGTATTGCTCGTACATGCGATGGTCGGGCCGTTCGGAATGCATGGTCAGGCCATAAAGCTGCCGTGAAAGACCCACGGCAAAATCGGCGATATCAATCATCTCCTGGACTTCTCCGAGCCCTTCCTGGTAAATCTTTCCCATCTCCCAGCTCACCAGCATGCCAAGAGGTTCTTTATATTTACGAAGTTCAAGGCCGATCTGCCGGACGATCTCTCCTCTTTTCGGTGCCGGTACCTCACGCCAGGTGAGGAACGCCTTTTTGGCTCTTCTCATCACAGCTTCGTAATCCTGCTTTGTTGCCTGCACGACATCGGCAATGGATTTACCATCCGCGGGTGAATACGAAGTCAGACGATCACCTGAAGTTTTAAACCAGTCGGTTCCTGTACATGCGCCATAATTTACTTCTTCAATACCTAGTTTCTGAAGGGCTTGCCTGATATTTTCCATATAGGTTCTTTTTGATATCGATCACATTTTACTATTTCTGATACTGTTCAACAATCCGCCTGCTCTGAGTATTTCAAGAAGCTTCTCAGGCAAAGGCGTGAAACCGAATTCCTGTTGTCCGATCTGTATTTTCCCTTTGTCCCAGTAAATGGTCACCTTGTCACCCTTTTTGAAAGCATCAACAGCCTCAGGAATCACCAGGATAGGTAATCCCTGGTTAATGGCCGACCTGAAAAATATCCTGGAGACCGATTTAACGATAATTGCCTGAACACCGGCATGGGCAAATCCAACAGCAGGATGCTCGCGTGAACTCCCGCATCCGAAGTTTTCCCCGCAGACCAGGATATCACCTGCGCTCACCTTTGAAGCAAAAGAAGCATCAAAACCTTTAAGGAGATGTGGTGAAATTTTTTCGGGTGATGAACTGTTGATCTCATAGGTTAGATTGCCGGCAAACATCTGATCGGTATTCAGGTTATCCGCATCTTTATAATCCCAGACTCCGTTCGAATAACGGTTTTCACCTTCAGGAACAGTTACAGTGGATGACTGTTCAATATGAAAAGGATACTTTTTGCCGGAAACCGGGACGGCCGGGGATGTGATTTTTCCATTTATCGCAGAAGCCGCCACTGTAGCGGGCGAAGCCAGGTATATCGAAGCTTTGGGATTGCCCATTCGCCCTATGAAATTACGGTTTGCCGTTGAAATCACATTTATCCCGTCGGCTGGTATACCCTGACCCGTTCCCAGGCATGGTCCGCATGAAGGGGTCAGAATATTGGCTCCGGATGAAAGGAATATTTCAATGAATCCTTCTTTAACTGCCTGTAGGTAGATTTCACGGGAAGCGGGAACAATGAGAAGTTGCACATCCCGGGCAATATTTTTGTCTTTCAAAATGGAAGCAGCCACCCTGAGATCCTCTATTCTCCCGTTTGTGCAGGTACCGATGAGGGCCATTTCTACCGGTGTGCCTTCAACCTCTTCCACGCATTTAATGTTGTCCACATGGTGCGGGCATGCAACAACGGGTGAAAGAGAAGATAAATCAACTGATATTTCTTTGATATAGTTGGCATCAGGGTCAGCCCATATTCCCTCAATATGTTGGTTAAGAAAAGCCGCAAGGATTTCATCAGGCGGGAAAACGGCATTTTTCGCACCCATTTCCGAAGCCAGGTTAGCAATTGTCATCCTGTCGGAAACTGTAAGTGTTTTAACTCCTTCACCGTGATACTCAACCGACAGATAATCGGCACCGCTCGATCCGATCATGCCCATTAAAAACAACGCAAGGTCTTTGGCATATACATGATCCGGGAGCTTTCCATTAAGTGAAATTTTCAAAGAATCCGGAACCCTGAACCAGGTTTCTTCCTGCTTCCATAAGCCGGCGGTCTCAGTTCTGTCAATTCCTGCTGCAAAGGCGTTAAATGCCCCGGCAGTGCAGGTGTGGCTGTCGCTTCCCACGATCAACATTCCGGGCCTCGCATAATGTGCCATCATCTGGTGACAGATTCCTTCACCGGCATCATGAAACCGGCTGATTCCCTGATTATGCGCAAACTGCCTTATCTGCCTGTAATCGTTTGACAATTTGCTGTTGGTAGGAGGAGCATTATGGTCAAGCACAACCATTAACTGCTGCGGATCCCCTACCCTGGCTCCGGCGGATTCAGCCGTATCAGTGAACATCTTTCTGAAAGTGCTTTCAATACTGGCTGTATTATCATGGGTAAGGACAATATCCGGTTTTTTAAAGACAATGGTCCCGGCACCCGCCCCCAGAATTTTTTCTGCAAAAGTTTTTCCCTTCATATTCAGAACCCATTAGATGAGGAGTAAATCCCCTTTTTCATAAATTTCTTTTTGAATGGATGAAAATTCAGAGATCTTCACTGTCTTATCATTCCGAAGGTTTTTCAGTATGCTTTTCTGCATATCGATCTCGATTTCATCGCCATCCCTTACCTGTATTTTTTCAATGGACGTATAGGTAAAAACAGGAAAGCCCGCGTTAATGGCATTACGTTCATAAATAGAACCGAATGATCGTGCGAGGATCGCCTGTACACCAAGGGCCCTGAAACAATCCACCGCATGTTGCCTTGAACTGCCCGATCCGAAATTGTTGCCTGTTATGATGATATCTCCTTCCCTTGCATGGGCGGCAAAATGTTCAAATCCCTTGAGGTTTCCGAAGGCATACTGGCCCATCTCCTCTGTTCTGGTAACAGCAAGATGCCGGTTATGATAAATCATGTCGGTATCTATGTTATCACGCTCAATGATCCATACCCTGCCCTTCAGAATGAACGGTTTTATATTTCTTTCCTGTTTGACAGATTCGGTTTTCGATATGTTTTCATGTTTTGTAACCGGTGTATTGTAACCCACAGGGTGTTCAGGAATTTTATCAGCGGTTGTAATAAAACCTGCAACCGCTGAAGCTGCCGCGGTGGCGACGGATGACAGGTAAACATCGCCTTTGCCCTGTTTCCCTTCGAAATTCCGGTTACCTGTACTGATGGTTCTCTCTCCGGGGCCATTCTGCCCGATCTGACCGGAAGCACACCCTGCACATCCGGCGCTTCCCACCAATGCCCCGGCTGCCTTGAATATGGCAATCAGACCTTGCTGTAAACAGGAATTCCAGATTTCGTCGGTTGCGGGAACAATTTTCAGAACAACACCCGGTGCCACATGGCGGCCTTTAAGAATGGCGGCTGCGGTTTGCATATCTTCCATTCTCCCGTTTGTACAACTTCCGATAAACACAGAATCTATTTTAGTGTTCCTCACTTCGTCCACAAAAACCACATTGTGCGGTTGTCCCGGCAGGGAAACAGCCGGCCTGAATGCCGACAGGTCAAGAGTTATGGAGTTGGCATAGCGGGCGCTGTTATCGGAATAAACCGGGTTAATGGTTTCGTATGAACGTGACTTGCAGTATTCAATCACAGCGTTTGAAGGCGGGAAAAGCAATGCAATGGCTCCCATCTCGGTTGCCATGGATGAAATGGTGATCCGCTCGTCAAGCGTAAGATTTTCGGTATCCATGCCATAGATCTCAACGGCATAACCCAGGAGACCGTCTGCACCGAAATGCCTGAGCATATTAAGGGCAATGTCTTTGGCAGAAACCAATTCAGGTTTATAACCCTGGAGAATGACTTTAATAGTTTCAGGAACCTTGAACCATACAGATCCTCGTGACCAGGCTGCTGCAATGTCGCGGTCTCCCATTCCCTGTCCGAATGCTCCGATGGCACCGAGAATATTGGCATGTGAATCGGTTGACACCAGTGTACAGCCGGGTTCAGCCAGTCCGTCATCAATGGCAAGGTGAGTGCCGATACCCATGTTGATATCATATACCCGGATGCCGTTTTGGCGGGCAAACATTCTGCATTTTTGCTGGTTTGCTGCATATAACTGGTCCGAACCTGTCGGGTTACAGTCGAATGTAAAAAATGTCTTATCGGGATCCGCTATCTTTAACTGGTTTGACTGAAGGTTCTGAACCACTCCCGCACCCCCGAAGTCGCGTGCAAGCCTCACGTCAATCAGCACATCCACAATTTCACCGGGTTTTACCGATTTTTTCCCCGAATGTGCAGCGAGTATTTTTTCAATGATTGTCATTTTGTTTTGTTTTTAAACGGCAAAAACGTCATAAAATCGGCATGATGCACTATATAAGCTTCTGTTGAACGCTTTACAAGATCACCCTCTGCTGCATGGGCAGCAATGATGTGACATACTTCGGGCGGCACCCCGCATTGCTCGGCAAGTGAAACGCCCGAAAAGGGGTGTCTCAGGTATTCGCCGTATTTTCCCTGCCGGCTGTTGCCCTTTTCATCGAGTTCATATTCAAGAAGTTTTCCCACATCGGCGAGAATGGCACCTGCTATCAGTACATCCATGTTCACGGGCATTTCTTTACCGAAAAATTTTGCGAACTGGTTTCCGCAGTCCCTTGCAATATGCACAACCGCTCTTTTATGATCCATAAAGCTTACTTTAAGATCGGGTCCTGCCAGCAATGTAAAAGGAATCCTGTAAAGATCACCGGTGCTGAGAACACTTTTATCAAGCGCCAGTTTCCATGTGGCTGCTGTTTTTTCCCTGAGATCCGTGTCTGTGATCCAGTTGAGTTCCGGCCAGAGGTTATAGATTTCATTCATGTTCGATTTTCTTTATCCTCGTCATTGCGAGGAGCTTGACAAAATATTGATTATAGTCTTTATCCAAGTCGACGAAGCAATCTGCCAGCACAGGCATTAGCTCATTCAAAGCTATGTCAGACTGTCTTTGCTACGTTTTGCCTGTTCGGGCAGATTGCTTCTGACCGTAGGAACCGGTCATCGCAATGACGATCTTTTTCCGGCACCTCTCTCCTTTCACCTCTCACCTCTCCTTACTTTTTTAATAATCTCCTCCGCCATCTGCGCCGTAGAAGCGGCTCCCTGTTTAACCGCATCAGGACTGCCTTTCATTTTCATCATATCGTAGGTTCTGACTTTCCCTTCGAGAATAACATCGGCAATGGCTTTCCTTATGGTAGCGGCAATATCCGTTTCTCCGAGATGATCCAGCATCATGCAGGCTGACTCAATCATGGCTATCGGGTTTACTATTGAGACCGGGTATTCAGCGTATTTTGGCGCTGAGCCATGGGTGGGCTCAAAAACCGCCACATTTTCACCAATGTTAGCGCTGCAGGCAAAACCTAATCCGCCTATCAGTCCGGCAAAACCATCGGATACGATATCGCCGAACATGTTACCGGCCACGATAACCCCGTAATCTTCCGGGTTCTTTGTAAGCCACATCATTTGCGCATCAATATTGGTATTCCACAGTTCAATGCCGGGATAGGACGCCTGCATCTTTTTTGCCATGTTATACATCATACCCGATGTTTCGCGAATGACATTGGGTTTTTCACAGAGCGTGACGGATTTATACCCGTGGGTTTTTGCATGCTCAAAAGCAGCATGCAGGATTCGTTCTGTGGCTTTCCGGGTAAATATCCGTGTTGAAACGGCAATTTCATCTTTGGGGACATTGCCGAAATTTTTGACGAAGTTCTTATGGGTCCGCAACGCTTCATACACAATTCCATCCGGTTTGCTCCATTCAACACCGCAGTACAGGCCTTCTGTGTTCTGCCTGAAAATAACCACATCAACCATCGGCTCTTCGATTTCTCCTTTGCTGCCGCGACGTATAAAATTCAGGGGATTGCCCTTATACGATTTGCAGGGTCTTATGCAGATATCAAGGTCGAAATGCTGACGCATACCCACTATGGGACTGGCATAAATAAGACCTTTATCCCGCAAAGCAGGTGAAAGTTCAGCCGCTGCTTCCTCTTTAGGTTTGGAAGTGATAGCACCAAAAATCCCAATTTTATGCTGTTCGAGCAACCGGATCGTGCGGTCGGGCAAAGCGTTTCCTTCACTGCACCAGAAATCCCACCCTATATCTCCCTGAACATAATTTGCTTTGAATCCGGCTGCATCAAGCACTCTCAGTGCCTCCTGCATGACTACTTTTCCAATCCCGTCGCCGGGCATCACTACGATTGTCGGTTGAAACATAGATATTTACAATTTGATTTACGATTTACGATTTACGATTTACGATTTGCGATTTGCGATTTACGATTTGCGATTTACAATTTGCGATTACTCCCACTCCCCCTGTCTCCCATTCTATCCATCTCACCTCTCACTGACCTTCCTCACTACATCAATCACCGTTCCGTCCACCCATTTAATTACTGCCACAATCTGATCATCAAATTCCGGCTTTTCAGGTATTCCGCAAATGGCTTCAGCCTCATCCTTCAGTTCCTGAATCGTTTTTATGGGGAGTCCCGAGTCCTTTGTCTTTTCAATCAGGTCCTGCCGGAGAGGATTGATGGCAATGCCCCTTTCGGTGACAACCACATCAATAAGTTCACCCGGGCCGCAAAGGGTGGTCACTTCATCCCGGATGACCGGAATACGGTCACGGAACAGGGGCACCGGGATGATTACCGTTTTTCCGAAAAGGCAGTTCTGCCATCCTCCTATGCCATGCAGAAGATAACCGTCAGAATGTGTAACCACATTGGCATTGAAGTTCACATCAATTTCGGTGGCGCCCAGGATCACCACATCGATCATGCTGGCAAAATTTCCCTTTCCATGGTAATTATAGCTCACAAACGGGCTTGTCATAACATGCCTGGGATTATCCCTGATGGAGCGGACACCATCCAGATCGAATGTTTGCCCGTCAAGAATGTATTCAACAAGTCCCTCCTCAAGCATCTGCACAAGGTATTTGTTGCTTCCTCCTCTTGCGAAACGGGCTTTTATACCTTTGCTGCGCATGATGTCGGCAAAATAATTCCCCACCGACAAGGCAGTACCACCGGCACCGGCCTGGAACGAAAAACCGTCATGGATAATTCCTGTGATCTCACAGAATTTTGCAGTGAGTTGTGCCAGGAGCAGGCGATCAGGACTTCTTGTAACCTGTGTGGTACCGGAGACTATTTTTTCAGGTATACCCACCCTGTCGACTTTCACCGTGTAATCGACGTAATTTCCCTGTATCTGCCAGGGAATGCAAGGAAAGGGTACCATATTGTCGGTTACAACGATCACTTTACCGGCAAACTGTGAATCCGCTACTGCAAAGCCAAGAGACCCGCTTGCCGACTGTCCCGTTACGCCGTTTGCATTGCCGAACGGATCGGCGCAGCCTGCACCGATTACGGCTATGTCTATCATTACATCACCGTCCTGTATGGCCTGGTATCTTCCGCCGTGTGACCGGAGAACAGCTGTTTTTTTCATTTTCCCCTGGGAGCAGAATTTGCCGAGAGGCCCGTTCATGCTTCCCTCAATATGGCTGATAGTGCCGTTTTCGAGATATTTCAGCAACGGGGCATGACACGAGAAGGAGGCTGAAGGAAACCAGCACAGGTCTTTCACTCCGAGTTCAAACGCGCAGTCAAAAACCATCTGTGCAACCAAATCACCTTCTCTGAAATGATGATGGGTTGAAATTGTCATTCCGTCCCTTAAGCCGGCTTTTACAAGTGCCTCTTTTAATGTGGGAACTTCTTTATTCCCGTCGGCCGGAAAATCACTGTTCGTTGGAATCTCCGGTGAGTAACGATGCCCCTCCGGACGGTATTTTCCCACACCCAGATAGGGTACTAAGGGTTTCCCATTTACTGTTTTCGGTACCCATCTTCCGGCTGCATTTTGTATATGATCACTCATTGTTTTCCCTCCAGTTTGGCTGCAACTTTCCATATTTTACTGCCTTGGCGATTATACCCAGCGCTCTCTTCACAACCGGGGGATCAATCATTTTCGATTCCAATGCTACAACTGATGAACCTTGTTCCTGTGCCTTATAAAAAGCGAGAGCGATTTTCCTGGCCTTATCAATTTCACTTGCAGCAGGTAAAAAATTTTCACGGATAATACTTACCTGGCGAGGGTGAATACAACCCATACCTGCAAATCCCATGGCTCTTGACTCTGATGCAGCACGGGCAATGGCTTCCACGTTTTCAAAATCGGAAAACACCGAATCAATTGGTTGTTTCCCGGCTGAAACTGCAGCATTTATAAGCATATTGCGGGCAAACAGGCTTTCTTTACCTTCCGGGGTTCTTGAAACACCTATATCTGCCGTGTAATCTTCGAGTCCTATTGCCATTGCCACTACCTGGTCCGATGCACCGGCTATTTCCTGTGCATTCAGAATACCACAAGCCGTTTCAAGAATAGGCATTAAAAAGATGGAAGTATTTTTGGCTCCCAGTATTTGCGTGATTTTTGTATCGGTCAGGATCACCTGTTCGGCTGATTCGCACTTCGGAATGAGGATAAGGTTAACCGGGTGCCCGATACACCAGCGGAGGTCATCCAGACCGGCCGGAACCTGGTTGATTCGTACCATTCTTTCGGCACCATAGAAATCAACCGAACGAAGTGCGTTCCTGACTAGAATCCGGGCCTCATGCTTTTTCTCAGGGGAAACGGCATCCTCGAGGTCAAGAATGATTCCGTCACTGCCATAAATACCGGCATTGATCATCAACTTGGGATTATTTCCCGGAAGGTACAACCGGGTAATCCGGTCTCTATCCCTGTCAGTCGAATAAATATTTTGTGGTAAAACCGGCAGAAGGTATTCTTTATTTTGAGGCCTTAACAGGTTAATAGCAGCTTCGAGCCGTGCAGCAAGTGTAAATGGAAGGGCACCTGAATCATCAATTTCAAGCCTGGCGTGTTCAATTTCAAAGAATTGAAACATTTCCAGGCATAATCCGGTGATCGAACGACCGTATAATGCTTTGACTTTGCTCCTGAGATCAATTTGAATTCCGCCGGCTGACAATACCTCCAGGCTCATAAAACAGTCCGACCGGATACCTTCGCCGTGATTACCGGATGTGTATACCATAATCGCCAATTAGTACCAAAAAAGTACTGAATAAAAAGCGATTAATTGCTGATTGTTGTCATGGTGCAATAGGCGGGGTTTCACCCCGAACCCTGACTTACTTTTTTTCTGCAGCAAAAAAAAGTAAGCAAAAAATGCCGCCGCTGCTGAAAAAATCGCTAAAAATTAATTCACTACGCTAAAAGAAAAGAACTCGCCCGCAGGAATCGGGCTCAGACAGCTTTTCTTTTTTAACGCTTCGTGA
Organism: Bacteroidales bacterium; assembly: GCA_035299085.1. Taxonomy (NCBI): domain Bacteria; kingdom Pseudomonadati; phylum Bacteroidota; class Bacteroidia; order Bacteroidales; species Bacteroidales bacterium. The sequence continues at coordinate 173,945 of DATGXG010000024.1, forward strand.
ATTAATTTTTTTAACGCGTTTTTTCAGAGGCGGACGTAGCGGTCCCTAGGCCTTATCATTATGTTCAATGAAGCGGATAGTCAATAACACTATCACACTGCTTTAAATATAGATCACAACAATAATCGAAGCACCGTGGGTGGGCCGGGACAAAGAAAGAACACACTATTCGGGGTGAAACCCCGATTAAGATTGAAAGGATTTCAATCCTATATCAATCCTCCTCACCGTCTCACTCTTTCCTATCATTTCCATGATATCAAACAAATGGGGACCCATGCCTGAACCGACGATCAGGAGCCTGAGAGGAGTTGCCACTTTGCCGAAGCCTATCTGATTTTCGGTGACATATTGATTCACGGCTGCTTCCATGCTTTGTGAACTGAAATCAGTTAACCCTTCAAAAATTGATTTGACTTCAACCACAATGCGGTACGTATCTTCTTTCCAAACCTTTTTAACCATCTGCTGATCATAAGAAGCCGGGGCTTCAAAGAAATAGAAAGCCTGGTCCCAGAAATCCTTTACAAAAACAAGCCTTTCCTTAACGTGAGCAGCCACTTTTTTAAGATAATCCAATTGAACCGGGTGTCCTTTCTGCTGAACCACGGGTACAAAAAAGGCAGCCAGATCGGCATCTGATTTCGAACGGAGATATTGCTGGTTGTACCATTTTGCCTTTTCAGGATCGAAGTGCGAACCTGATTTCCCTACCCGGTCAAGGCTGAATGCATCCGCAAGTTCGCACATCGAGAAAATCTCCTTTTCGGTGCCCGGATTCCAGCCCAGGAACGCCAGGATGTTCACCATGGCTTCAGGAAAATACCCCGATTCACGGTAACCAGATGAAACTTCACCTGAGAACGGATCCGTCCATTGCAGGGGGAATACGGGGAATCCCATTTTATCACCGTCGCGTTTACTGAGTTTTCCCTGTCCATTGGGTTTCAGAATAAGGGGCAGATGAGCGAATTCCGGCATCACATTTTCCCATCCCAGAGCCCTGTATAACAGCACATGCAGGGGCAACGAGGGAAGCCATTCTTCTCCCCTGATCACATGGGTGATTTCCATCAGATAATCATCCACAATGTTGGCCAGGTGATACGTGGGAAGACCGTCACCTTTATATAACACCTTGTCATCCAGCAATGATGTGTTCACCTTAACCTCACCCCGGATTATGTCTTTAACAACGACTTCATGGTTTTCAGGCATTTTGAACCGGATTACATGCGGAGCACCTGTTTCAAGAAGTTCAATGGTTTCAGTTTCACCCAGCGTAAGGGAATTTCTCATTTTTAAACGGGTGGAACTGTCATACTGGAAGTTCTTTCCATCCGATTCGTACTCTTTGCGAATCGTGTCCAGTACCTGGGGCTCATCAAATGCATAATAAGCATTGCCTTCAGATACCAGTTTTTCGGCATACTGCCTGTAAATTTCTTTTCTCAGGCTTTGCCTGTAAGGGCTGTGAGGTCCTTCTTTGTCAGGACCTTCGGAATAATGAAGGCCACACCACTTGAGTGATTCAATAATGTATTCTTCGGCTCCCGGCACAAACCTGGCCTGGTCGGTGTCTTCAATCCTCAGAATAAAATCACCATTGTTCCTGAGGGCAAACAGATAGTTAAACAAAGCTGTCCGGACCCCGCCGATGTGCAGGGGACCTGTTGGACTAGGCGCAAAGCGCACTCTGACTCTTCTGGACATAGAAATGAATTATTTGGCAAAGATATGTTAATTTTGCCGGATGGAACATCCACTCCAACACTATTACTCCCGTATTTACCGCACATACGATCTGGTTAACAGGCTTTTTACTTTTGGTCTCGATAAAAAATGGAGAAAGATTACGGTTAACGAATGCCTGTCGGTAAATCCCCGGAATGTGCTTGATCTTTGCTGTGGTACAGGCGACCTTGCCATCGAAATACAAAAGAAGGCCGGCACGAACTGCACAGTGACCGGGTTTGATTTGAACCCTGAAATGCTTTCAGTTGCCAGTCATAAATCGGAGAAAGATAATCTGAATATTGAATTCATCCGCGGGGATGCCGCTACAATGCCTTTCACTGACGAATCATTTGACTGCATTACAATCGGTTTCGGTTTCAGAAACCTTACCTGGCAAAATCCGTCAGCCGCTAACCATATCGCTGAAATCAGCCGGGTTCTTAAAATCGGCGGCAAACTGCTGATCCTTGAAAGTTCGCAGCCCTCAAACGGATTCATCCGGTTTTTTTATTCGGTATATCTTAAATCTGTGTTGGTGCCGCTTGGCGGTATCCTTTCGGGCAACTGGAATGCTTACCGTTACCTTGCCGGATCATCCGCCGGTTTCTATACATTCAATGAACTAAGGTCAATGCTTGAACCGTTTGGTCTGGATCTTCATATGAAGCACCGTTTTCTTTTCGGATCGGCAAATCTGCTTGAAGTCATTAAATCAGCGAAGTGATTTTGCTATCTTTGTTACAGTTTAATTCTATTTATGATCAACAAACTGAATGAAATCTGCCGCGGAACCTTTATCAGTTTTCTCGGTATTGAATTTCTGAACTATGGTGACGATTTCCTTGAAGCATCAATGCCGGTAGATAATAAACTTCAGCCAATGGGTCTTTTGCATGGAGGAGCTTCACTTGCGCTTGCTGAAACTATTGCCAGCGGAGGATCTTATTTGCATGTTGATGCTTCAAAATATGATGTGGTAGGATTGCAGGTTTCCGGTAATCATTTGTCACCGGTAAGTGAAGGGATGCTTTATGCAAGGGCTGATATTATCCACAGGGGTCGGAAAACGCATGTATGGGATGTGAGAATCAAGAGTGATACGGGTAAACTAATTTCTGTGGTTCGGGTTACTATGATGATCATAAAAAAGAAACAACATCCTGATGCCGGAAGTATTGAACAATAGTACCACCCTACAGGAGGCAATCTCACTTTGTCTTCACCGGAATTTACATTTTGCAGCCTACAGGTTACCAGGCGAAAAGAATTCAACGCTTGTTATACAGCAGGATCCGGTAGTGCAGATCCCGGCAAAAATGGATCATCATCTTCCGGACAAAGGATTTCTGATCGCTCCCTTTTCAAGGGAACATAATGAAACCTGGTTAATCCGGCCTGATATCATTCTTCATAACACAACCACAGGCGATCAGTTTGAAAGGCTTCAGCACCTTCCTGAACATGATCCGTATCCGCTTTCTCCTTTTCCCGATGATACAACCCAAGCAGAATATATTAAGCTCATCAGCGATTCAGTGATTAAAATCAAAAGAGGTGATTTTGAAAAAGTTGTATTATCAAGGGTTAAATCAGTGAAGGGAAAATTCAGAATGCTTATGCCGCAGGTTTTTACGGCGTTGTGTTCTGCCTACCCTGATGCATTTGTTTATCTTTTCTTTGTTAAAGGTCAGTGCTGGATTGGTGCCAGTCCCGAACCCTTTGTCTGCTCACACGATCAGCGATTGAAAACCGTTTCCCTGGCCGGGACCAGACCATTGAACAAATATAATCTTGATATCGCCAACTGGAATCATAAAGAACTCGAAGAGCAGAAATATGTAACCCGGCATATTGAGAAAATCCTGAATGGATTTGATATAAATCATGTTGAAAAAAACGGCCCTTATGTGATCCGGGCAGGGAACCTGCTGCATTTAAGAACCGATTTCTCATTTGACCGGAAAATGGTTGGCCGAAGATTGCCGGCACTTATCCATGCCCTGCATCCCACTCCTGCCGTTTGCGGGATGTCGACAGGACAGGCGATGGATTTTATCCGGAATTTCGAAAAACATAACCGTGAATTCTATGCCGGATTTCTCGGACCGGTTGGCTTTACCGATAAGGTATGCCTGTTTGTGAATCTCAGATGCATGAAAGTGTATGACGACAGGCTTATTCTGTACATTGGAGGTGGAATTACAGGTGAATCAATGCCTGAAGAGGAATGGGAAGAAACAGAAATCAAGGCTGACACATTGCTTTCGGTTATTAAAGAGATGCAGTGATAATGCTTCATCCCAAACAACATATCACCGACCTTGCAGAAATTCTTAAAAGAAGGAGCATTGAACACATTGTAATCTCCCCCGGATCGAGAAGTGCGCCGCTGATAAGGGCTTTTTCCGAAAGATTCGGCGATAACTGCATAAGTTTGGTGGATGAACGAAGTGCCGCATATTTTGCCCTGGGTATCGCTCTGTATACTCAAAAACCGGTTGTGCTGATTTGTACATCCGGGACCGCAGTTTTGAATTACGCTCCGGCACTTGCTGAAGCTTTCTATCAGAAAGTCCCCCTCATAGCCATTACAGCCGACAGGCCTCATGAATGGATTGACCAGTTTGATAACCAGACTTTAAGGCAAAACGGTATTTACCGGAATTATATAAGGCGGAGCTTTGAATTACCGCAGTACACGGTTACAGAAGATGATCTTTGGTTTGCCCACAGGATCGCGAACGATGCAGTAAATGCAAGTTCAGGTAATCCTAAGGGCCCGGTGCAGATCAATGTTCCTCTTACTGAGCCCTTATATGAAGACCTCCCTTTACCCTCTGAACATCTCAGGATCATTCCTGAATTTGCAGGGGAAACAATGCTTAGCCTTCCGCAAGAATTCCTGGATATGTGGAAAAATGCCCGGAGGATCATGATCGTTCACGGCCAGGATCAGCCGGGGGCCATAGAAGCATTGAAACCCCTGCTTGAGGATCCGAGAGTTGCCCTGATTGCAGAAAACATCTCAAACCTTGGAAGCGAAAAGGTTATCCAAAATTCAAACCTGGCATTGTCGGTATTCAAACGGAACAGTCCGGCACCACCTGACCTGGTTTTGCATAGTGGTGGACAGGTAGTTTCAAAATCGCTGACCTCTTACCTGCGGAAAGCTCGTGATATCAGGTGCTGGAGAATCGGAAAGGATGACAGTATTGTAGATACGTTCAGAAAGATTTCCGGGGTGATCCCGTATCCGGCCGTACCTGTATATGCGGCATTGAATAAGTACATCCAGAAAAAAACCGGAAGTGATTACCGTTCTGACTGGCTGAAGCTGTCTGAAACTGCAGATAACCTTGCATCTGCAAAGCTTGAAGAATTACCCTTCTCTGACATCCATGTTTTCAGAAAACTGGTTGACCTGGTGCCCGACAATGCTGTTGTCGTTGCCGGAAACAGCAGTATTATCCGCTATTCACAGCTTTTCAGGTTCAGGAAAAAACTAACATTCTATTCAAACCGCGGGGTTTCGGGAATTGATGGTAGTTTTTCAACCGCCGCAGGAATTGCACGGGTTAGCGATAAACCCGTGGTGGCTATGATTGGCGACCTGGGATTCCTGTATGATTCAAATGCCATGTGGAACCGTGAAATGCCAGCTAACCTTAAGGTTATTGTGATTAATAATGAAGGCGGCGGTATTTTTCACATATTGAAAGGCCCTTCGGATCAACCCGGATTTAAAAAGTTCGTGGAGGCAAACCATCCGGTAAATATTGCTAAATTAGCTGATGCTTACGGATTAGGTTATTTCGCCGCATCCGATCCGGGAGAAATAGAAGAAAAATGGCCAGAACTTATGAACGCAAAATCATCAGCCATTCTTGAGATAAAAACAAATGCCGTGACAAGCGCGGATTCCTTCCGGAAGCTGATGGCCGGAAACTGAAACTAATTTGAAAGAGGAATGCATATGAGAGAATGGAAGACACTAAAAACATATGAAGAGATTCTCTTTGATTTCTTTGAAGGAATCGCAAGGATAACCATTAACCGCCCCAGGTACCGCAATGCCTTTACGCCCGATACAACACGGGAAATGTGTGATGCCATGTCGTATTGCCGTGAAAACCCTGATATTTCAGTTGTAATTCTTACAGGCGCAGGGGATAAAGCTTTCTGCAGCGGAGGTGACCAGAATGTAAAAGGATTTGCGGGATACATCGGCAAAGATGGAGTTCCGCGTCTGAATGTGCTCGATTTGCAGAAAATGATCCGGTCGATTCCCAAGCCGGTTATCGCCATGGTTAACGGTTATGCCATTGGGGGCGGCCATGTGCTGCATGTGGTGTGTGACCTCACGATTGCATCCGATAATGCTATTTTTGGTCAAACCGGTCCGCGTGTGGGAAGCTTCGATGCCGGTTTTGGTTCTTCTTACCTGGCAAGAATTGTGGGACAGAAAAAAGCGCGGGAAATATGGTTCCTGTGTGAACAATATTCGGCTGCCCAGGCACTTGAAATGGGACTTGTGAACAAGGTGGTACCTTTTGATGTTTTAGAGGATGAGACTGTTGCGTGGTGCGAAAAAATTATGCAGCATAGTCCCATTGCACTCAGAATGATTAAAGCAGGTCTAAACGCTGAGCTTGACGGACAGGCCGGAATCCAGGAACTGGCCGGAAATGCCACGATGTTGTATTATATGTCCGATGAAGCACAGGAAGGTAAAAAGGCCTTTCTTGAAAAGCGTAAGCCTGATTTTTCAAAGTATCCGAAGCTCCCGTAAGCTCCGTTAGGAGCGACATTATGGTAGCATGGTATGGGTACAGGATTTAGAGCACCGGTACGGCATTATGGTTAATAACTATAACATGAAGCATCTGAACATCTGGATAAAAGCCTTCAGGCTGCGGACACTTCCCCTTGCCCTGTCAAGCGCCATTCTCGGAAGTTTCCTGGCCTATGCTCATGGTTCATTTCACTGGTATGTTTTTATCCTTGCCATACTTACAACACTTTTCCTTCAGATACTTTCAAACCTTGCCAATGATTATGGCGATACCGTTCACGGAACGGATAATGCAAACCGTGTCGGCCCGTTAAGAGCCATGCAGAGCGGTCTGGTAACCCACCAACAGATGAGAAGCATGATCGTGCTTTTCATAGTACTTGCTCTTGCATCCGGATCAATCCTTATTTTTACCGGGCTGCGGAACATCGGATGGAAAACTATCCTGTTCTTCTTTATCCTTGGACTTTCAGCTATTTATGCCGCCATAAAATACACAATCGGGAAAAACCCCTATGGATATATCGGGCTTGGAGATGTTTTCGTATTCATTTATTTCGGTATTGTGGGCGTGGCCGGTACGTTTTATCTTCATACCAATTCTTTTGATCCCTGGATTTTACTTCCTGCTTCTGCAATCGGTCTTTTAAGTTCCGGCGTTCTGAACATTAATAATATGCGGGATATTGAAAATGATACCCTATCAGGAAAACGCACACTGGTTGTATATATCGGCAGCAAAGCAGCAAAATATTACCATCTTGCCCTGATTAGTTTTTCCATTGTTTTTTCCCTGATCTATACTTTTGTTAAATTTGATTCCGTATTTCAGTTTCTTTTCATACTTACCTGCCCGCTTTTTGCATTAAACGCCATCGTCGTAATGAAAAACACGGATCCGGGTGAATTAAATACCGAACTCAAAAAACTGGCATTCAGTACCTTTATATTTTCAATAACCTTCGGCTTAGGACTCATTTTAAAATGATAAAAGCTAAATCCTCATACCTGGAATTTCATTTCCAACGGCCTGCAACCACCTCACGTGGAACCCTGATGACCAAAAAAGTATATTTCATCATATTGTATCATACTGATGATCCCACCATTGCAGGAGTGGGTGAATGTTCGCTGTTTCCGGGACTTAGTTATGATGATGTCAAAGGCTTTAAGCAGAAACTCAATCAGACTATTGACCGGATCAACGAAGGGGACTATTTTAATGACAGTAGCCTTATTGAATGGCCTTCTATCAATTTTGCCGTAGAAACGGCCTGGAAAGATATCCGGGCTAACGGTTCAAAGATTCTGTATCCGTCAGGTTTTACTGAAGGGAAGGACTCCATTTGGATCAACGGCCTTGTATGGATGTCGGATAAAAGCGAAATGATCCGCCAGATACGCCAACGGATGAATGATGGGTTTACATGCCTGAAGCTTAAGATCGGAGCGCTTGATCTTCGGGAAGAGATAGAAGTGCTGCGTTTCATAAGAGAACACTGTTCACCTGATGAAGTTGAAATACGCCTGGATGCCAACGGTGCCTTCGGGAAATCGGAGGCACTGGAAGTTATTAAAATACTCTCTGAATTTCAGATTCACAGCATTGAACAGCCTATTTCTGCAGGACATCCCGAAGACCTCGCGAAGATATGCGAGGCATCGCCGGTACCCATTGCACTGGATGAGGAACTGATCGGAAAACATACAATGACAGGCCGGAAAAAGCTTCTTGAAACTATAAAACCAAAATACCTGGTACTAAAACCCGGGTTACTGGGCGGCCTGGCTTCATGCAAGGAATGGATAAACCTTGCACAGGAAAAAAATATCGGGTGGTGGATCACTTCCTCACTTGAAACAAATATCGGCCTCAATGCCATAGCCCAGTGGACTTATACCTTGAAAAATGAAATATACCATGGGCTAAGCACGGGTTCACTTTACAACAATAACATCAGATCACCTTTATACCTTCATGGCGAAAGGCTGTATTTTGATCCCGAACGTAAATGGGATCTTTCGTCGTTTGAACTGGAGTGAAATATGGAGCCCTGGAAACTTGGACTGACACTACACAACAACTATTACTCGTATAAAGAACTGCTCGAATATAGCGGAGAGCGCATCGTTTCTTCTGACACACATCCGTGGGAGAAGGAAATCTTCAGGTTTATTATTACCTGGCTCAGTAACAGCGATCATATCATTCAATATTCATCCGGAACCACCGGTAGGCCCAAGGAAATAAAATTGTCTAAAATGGCAATGATTAAATCGGCCCTGAATACGTGTTCTTTTTTTAATCTTCACAAAGGGGATTCAGCACTTCTTTGTATGCCCACCGATTACATTGCCGGCAAAATGATGATCGTTCGGAGTATGGCTGGCGGATTAAATTTATTCATAACAGAGCCCCGTAGTGTACCTGAGATTCGGGTTTCGGAAAAGATTGATTTTTGTGCCATGGTTCCGCTCCAGGTGACCAATCTGATGCTTTGCAGCACTGACCTGTCGCCTGTTAAAAAACTGCTTATCGGAGGGGCCGAAATAAGCCGCGAACTTGAAAAGCGACTCCAGGAAACCGACACCCTTGCATTTGCCAGCTACGGTATGGCCGAGACCTGCTCTCATGTTGCTATCCGTAAATTAAACGGTTCCGGTCAGCATCCCGATTACATAGCGCTTCCTGATATCAGCCTGTCGGCTGATGAAAGAAGCTGCCTTCTTATTCATGCATCCTATCTGCCTGCACCGGTTATCTCAAACGATATGGTGAGTTTTACCGGTAATAACAGATTCCGGTGGATCGGAAGGTTTGATAACCTGATTAATTCAGGAGGCATCAAAATCGTTCCCGAGGAAGTGGAAGCACTTGTAATGGAAAAAGAATCAATAGAGTGCGTGGCAATGGGAATTCCGGATAAAAAACTGGGCAATAAGCTTGTAATTGTGGTTGAAGACACCAGCACAACAACAGATTCTGCCGATACTCTGAAAACAAGATTTGCAGGTATACTTCCCCGTCGTTGGAAACCAAAAGAGGTAATTTCAGTACCGCATTTTCCCCGTAACGATGCCCTGAAGATTGACAGGAGAAAGCTCGCTGAAATTATTTTGAACTGTTATTAAATTCCGATTACCCGATTTTCTATCTTTATTTTGTTTACAGTGTCCTAAACCCTAAAAATTTAACAATATGTTTCTGATTATTCTTGGAATAATTGTGCTCATCATTGGTTTCTCTTCGGCCAGGATGAACAGCTCATCATTGCAGCGCTACGGTAATCCTATAAAAGCAGCAGGTTTTCTTATTATTCTGATCGGACTTATGTTAACCTGTGTGGTACAAATCGAACCCGGTGAGGTTGGCGTTCAGAAACTTTTCGGAAAGGTCAGCGACCGGATTCTCGAGAGCGGCTTAAACGTTAAAAATCCGCTTGTTCAGGTTGTACGATTCGACAAGAGGACGCAGAACTATACTATGTCGGGTGTAGCTGCGGAAGGGGATATTACAGGTGATGATGCCATCAGGGTTCTTACATCGGATGGCCTCGAAGTAGTACTTGACCTTACCGTCCTTTACAAAGTGATTCCTGCAGAAACACCAAAAATTCTGAGGGAAATCGGGATAGATTATAAAAATATCATTGTTAGGCCGATATGCAGAACCAAAATCAGGGACAATGCAGTATATTACGAAGCAGTGGCACTGTATTCGACAAAAAGAGATGAATTCCAGGAGCGCATATATAAGACTATTGAAAGTGATTTTAAAGCCAGGGGTCTGCTGCTCGAGCAATTGCTTGTCAGGAATATTACCCTCCCTGAATCAGTTAAACAGGCTATCGAGTCTAAAATCAATGCTGAACAGGAGGCACAGAAAATGACTTTCGTTCTGCAGAAGGAAAAACAGGAAGCTGAACGCAAGCGTGTGGAAGCACAGGGTATCGCCGATTACCAGAAAATCATCAGCCTTTCATTAACTGACAGGCAGTTGCAGTACGAAATGATCAAGGCTATTTCTACATCACCGAATGCCAAACTGATCATAATGGGTGACGGCAAGAATACGCCGATTATGCTGAATAGCAATTGAGTAGAAGGGATTAAGGGATTAAGGGATTAAGGGATTAAGGGATTAAGTAATAAGGTAATTATCTCCTTATTGCTTAATCACCTTATTACTTAATCACCTTATTACTTAATCACTCAATCCTGCTCTCTGCTTAAGCAGTTCCGGAGTTAATGTAATCAGGTGACCAATCTCCTGTCCGTTCCTGTAGGTTACCACTCTAAGGGTTATAGGTCCCTCGGGCAAGGCAAAAGGAGCTGTATATTTCGGAGAATATTGATCGGGCATTGAACCGTCGATACTATAGAAAATATCAACTCCGGGAACTTCCGATGCCATATCAATCCACATCTTGCCGTCCTTAATGGTTGCATTGACAATGGCATCATACATAGCTTTTGAATAGTTTATTTCTGCGATGTCCGAGCGCGTAAACTGGTTTTCCACTCTTTCCACAAAATTGCTCCAGTTCTTATTCTGTGCAGGAGTCCAGAAATCCTCGATCAGGGCCCAGCCTCTTGGCCAGGTCATATATTGCGCATAGCGAAGCGTTTCAACCTGTTCGGTCCAAAGGTTGCCCTGGCCACCCAGGATGTACTTTGCATCAACACCTTCTGGAACCGGTTCAAAGCTGTAGCTTTTCTGCAGTCGTAAAGTAGCATATATCGGAGGATCAACAGTAACGTCACCCTGCGTATAGTCGATATAACAGAATGTTGTAGGCGTCATAACCACATCATGTCCCATTTTTGCAGCTTTTATTCCGCCTTCGACGCCTCTCCAGCTCATTACAGTAGCGCCCGGTGAAATTCCACCCTCAAGGATTTCATCCCATCCCAGGAGCTTTTTACCTTTTGCATTCAGAATTTTCTCGAGACGGTTCACAAAATAACCCTGGAGCTGTTCCACATCGGTCATATTCTGTGCTTTCATGAGCGCCTGGCAACCGGCATCTTCTTCCCAAAATCCCTTGTAGCATTCATCACCGCCAACATGGATATAGGGATTCGGGAACAACTGTGCCACTTCGGTGAAAACCTTGTCGAGAAACTCATAAACCTTTTCATCGGAGGGATTCAGCGTATTTTCAATGAGCATTCTGAACTTCCCGTCACCATACCATTCGGCAAAATTAGTACCGGGATTTACACGGGTATTCGGATCCTTTTTGGTACTGAGTTCCGGATACGCTGCAATGGCGGCCATGCTGTGACCGGGAACATCAATTTCAGGCACTATGGTAACATATCGGTCAGCAGCATATTTGATGATCTCCCGGATATCGTCCTGGGTATAAAAACCGCCAACTGTTGAAGGTTCATCGGGCTTAACGTCAGCCCTGTCACCAAAATGACCATGCCGTTCGGCACGCCATGCCCCTACTTCAGTAAGCCTGGGCAGCGACTTGATTTCAATTCTCCAGCCATTGTCATCGGTTAAATGCCAGTGCAGGGTATTAAATTTGAAACGGGCCATCTGGTCGATATAGGCTTTAACCTCATCTTTTGTGAAAAAATTACGGCTTACATCGAGCATAAGACCTCTCCATCCGAAACGCGGTGAATCGGTAATCAATACTGCAGGTATTGTCCACTGGCCTTTTACGGCTTTTTTGCTTTCAATTTCCTTAGGGAATAACTGAAGCAGGGTTTGTATGCCATAATACAAGCCTGCCGGTTTGTTAGCAGTAATTACAACCCCTTTTGCCGAGCTTGCAAGTGTATAACCTTCTGAACCCAGTTTAGCATCCTCTTTGTCATTCAGGTTAAGCTGGATAGAATTCCCTGTTCCCTTTTTGCCGGCAAACTTAAGCCCTGTTGGTGTGCCCAGGTATGTAACAAGAGCATCCGCAACAGGCTTCGCCTCATCTTTATTATATCCCACTGAAGCGCCCTGGTTCAGGGTCCATGATCCGGTAAGAACCTGGACACTGGCCGGCTGAGGAATAATATTCACTTTAGTTGTCTGTCCCATAGCAGCAACTCCGGTAATCAGTAATAATCCAAAAATTAGTCTTTTCATATTGCATTTACAATTAGTAATAAAATTCAATTACCATAGACGCGATAAATCGCGTCTCTACCTCTCCCTACTCCTTACTCCTTACTCCCTACTGCTTTCCGGAGTTGCTTACAAATGCCACATGCCGGCTGTCAGGCGACCATGACGGAACATTGATTGTCCCCTGCCCTCCGTAAAGATAAGCCACCACTTTGGGTGCGCCGCCGTTAACCGGCATAATTCTCAGCATTACCCTTTTGTAAGAGGGATGTGCATCGGGATCGATTTCTGTCGGAAACGATATGAACAGAATCCATTTGCCATCCGGCGAAATATGCGGGAACCAGTCGTTATACTCATCAAAGGTAAGCTGTTCCCTTGCCGAACCATCCGGCTTCATTCTCCACAGCTGCATGGTGCCGGTCTGGCTGCCGTTATAGTAAATATATTTATTGTCGGGTGATCCTTCAGGTCCGTCAACATGACCGTTTTTGAAGAAAGTAAGCTGTACTTCCGGTCCGCCGGCAGCGGGACTCTTATAAACATTATAAATAGGAGTATCACGCTGGGCTACATAAAGCACCCATTTGTCATCTCCTGTCCATCCGTGGAAATAGGAGGGTGTTTTTTCCGTAATGAGTTTGCCTTCTCCGCCTGAAAGCGGTAACACATAAACCGATGATCCTCCGCCTGGCAAGCCGGGACGATGGTTGCTCACGGCAAGCATTTTACCTTTGAACGAGATGCCGTGATCATTATTCATCCTGTCGAGTGATCCGGTATTCAGTTTCGCCGGTGTTCCTCCTTCAACAGGAATGGTATACAATGAGCCGTTTTCATTAAAAAGCAGGCTTTTTCCGTCAGGCATCCAGTTAGGTGCTTCAAAACGGCCTTTCGATTCATGAATTACTTTTCGCATACCGGTGAAAACATCAAGAATCTCCATCCTGCATCCAATCCATCCTTCTTTATCGGGATTGTATGTATCAGCAACCGGCTGATCAATCCTTACATTCCAGATTTTCGCCTGTTCAACCACATCGGGGTTATGCGATGTAATAAAAATTCCTGCAAAAACATCATCCGGAAGATCATTTGCCATTGTGGTTCCTATAAGCTGTAAAGGCTCACCGACCTGGGCAGCCCTGAAGATCATTTTTTTGCCCTGGCGTTCCAGCTGAAGCACCTGGTAACCTTCCTTGGGTGCAAAGATCTCATCCTGCGGGTCCCTCATGAAAGCGCCTTTCAAAGGCCGCCATTGCATAACGGTTAGCCCTGCACTGTGCAATACGGCACTGTAATGCGAAGAATTATCGTCAAGTGTTTCCCGTACCATCCAGCCCACTTTCCGGTGCGGGTCAACACCTTTTCCTTCAAAAGCAAAATTCGCTGTCAGAATAAAATCGCCTTTTAATTTTTTATAAGCATACTGAAATTCATCCCTTTCGAACCATATATTATATCCTGCTCCTTTCATTGTATAGGTTTGTGAGCTCTCATCAAATACAGTTGATCCTGCATGTTTTGGATTTCCGATATCCGAGTGGCTTTCAAAAACCCCCACCGGGGTTTGGGCAAAACTACCTGTTATCATGGCGGAGGCCAGTATTAAAGTAATGACTTTCATAAAGAATTATAGTTAATTGAGTAATTCCCGTTTTGTTGCAATGAGAATTCAAGTTGGATCATCTTTAATCCAAATTTAGGAATTTCCGCTGAACATCCTCTATGTTGATTTTCACAGAAGGGTTAAAATCCGAAGACGACATGTATTTCTTCAGACTATACAGAAATTGCCGGCTTTCAGGCCTTTTACCGCTATCCGTAATTAAATCAATTCCTGAAACGATAATTTTACCCTTCCCTATCCGGGCCTCGAATAGTAAGGCCAGCGGACGGTTCCTGAACCAGGTATCAATAACTCTGACTATGGGTTTCAGGCCAGGTGGAAGATCAGATAATAACAGGGCATTGGAATGGCTCATGGCATCCCACCACTGATAATCACTGTAAAAATCTGTCGGAAATTCATTAAATGCAGGATGTTTGGGATTGCAAAGAATTCCCAGGGTATGCGGTGCCTGGTTACTTGTCCATGCAGTGTTCCAGAATATGCTTGAAAATCCCACAGCAACATCTCCTCCCTGCTCCGGTTTAATGCTGCCTTTTTTTATTGTCAGCAAAACTTTTCCCCCATGGTTCAGCACATCCACAGCTTTCTGATCTAAAGATTGTGTTACCAGGATATTATCCCTTATTTCCTGCTGTTTACCGGGATATACCCAGACAGGCCAGCTGTTTTCATATTCACCCGCCGATAAGGTAAGGGTAAGTTTCTGAGGCTTTTCAAAACCTCTGAGTTGAATATGAATGGCTCCCAACCAGTATGAGCTTCCAATGGGTATATCGGTTGCCGGTAATTTTCCGTCTGCAATTGGTTCTCCACCCTCTGCAGTGAGTTTCCAGGAAGGGATCATTTGCTTAAGCGGTGCCTTTCCGAAATGTGCTATTTCAAGTGAGGCAATAAGGGAATCGCCATCAGTATAAATCAGTTTGGGTAACCTGACCAATGGTACTGTGGAATTGCAGAATCGCCTGTATTCCCCGGGAGTCACATATCCTTTTGAGTTCCAGAAAGCATTCAGTACGCCCACCAAAGCTGTTCCCTGACCCGGAAAATCATGCAGATCGAGTAATTCAAAGCCTCCGAAACCCGGTGTCCTCAAGGCGGCCTCGATATCTGCCTTGTAGCATAAAACCTGCAATTTCCCCGATGCCAGAAGGAAACTATCGGCCAGGGATCCCATGTTGTTCTTTTCAAGTGTTTCCCTGAAGATCTCAAAATTCTCAGGCTTTAAGACTCCTGTATATTGAGAAATCTCCTTAAAATCGGGATAAGCACACCATTGGCCGATTTCATGACTTATGGTTGGCTTTGTGGCTGATATTTTATCTCGCCAGTCATAATCGGTTTTTGGTGGCTGGGCATTGATAATGCTGTTTAATCCCTGGCCCCATCCCTGGATCCTGGGTTCCGGCACATTATTGAAATCATTTTCAGGTATAATCGGCCAACCGGCACCCCCGGAGTATATTCGCCGTAAATCTTTACTCTTCCAGTGATCGATAAAACTTCCAAGCCATGTATTCATATTTTTTCCATCCGGTTCATTTCCATAAAGCAGCATGCAGAATGAAGGATGATTACCATAAGCATTTACCATTCGTTCACTTTCGTCATAAATAAACTGATCCACAGGCAGGCCGTTGCCTATAGATGTTCCCTGGTTGGCCCAGGAAGAACATTCAACATGCAGGTAGAAACCTGTTCTGTCAGCCGCTTCAAAAGCAGCATCAGGCGGACACCATGAATGGAAGCGCATTAAATTTAACCCATAGGAACGGGCAATCCTGAATATCCGCATCCATTCGGCAGTATCAGTAGGAGGATACCCGGTTCTGGGAAATATGGCGCATTCAAGTGTCCCTCTGAAAAAAACTGGTTTCTCATTAACAACGATTTGTTTCCCGTTCACACGGATTTCCCTCATACCAAATAAAACTTCCTGGGAGTCTGTTTCCTTTTTCACATTCTCAACCGATACTTTGAGCCTGTACAGGTTAGGGTTGAATTCATCCCAAAGCATGGGCTCATTCCCCATCGGATATTCAAGGTCATATTCAGCTGAACGGCCTTTTATAAATATCTCTGTGGATTCAGAGTTAAGCTTCTCCGGAGATATCCCCTGTTCAGTGACGGCCAGCAGGGTGATTGTGGCTTTCTGTTCAATTTCCGCTGTATTTTCAACAGTCACTTTAACACGGATTAGTTTCTTTTTAAGATCAGGAAAAACTTTTATGTTGACGATGTGAAGCAGGGGTTTCGACTGAAGTTCAATTTTGCCTGCTATGCCATTCCAGTTCGTCTGTGTGTGATCGGAAATACTGTGCGAATTCTGGCCGACATTAATGTCTTTTATCCGGTTATCTACCAATATGGTTATGGAGTGTTTACCGGGCGTTAGGTATTCCGTCAGATCATAGATATGGGGCGTACCCAGGGAATTCAGTGTGCCTGTCCATTTGCCATCGACCCACACGGATGTTTCCCAATGACATCGTTCCAGAAAAAGTTGAATGTATTTGCCCTTCCAGTTATTTGGGATGGTTATCTCCTTTTGATACCAGGCCATTCCGACATAATGCTTGTTGAGTTGCAGCCAGAATGGAATTTTTATTTGCCCTGCCTTCCTGTATTTTTCATATTCCGGAGAGGTAAACCATGAGCTATCCACAATCTGCCCGGTCCATTCCGTTTTTACTGAAATATCATCACCTTTGATATTGGTTGCCATGGAACCCGGCAACAGTACAGTCTCTTCAAACCGACTATTATACCATTTTTCCTGAATTCCCTTAGATCCGGGATCTGTTTTAAATGACCATTTGCCTGAAAGGTCGATCCCTCCTGTTTGTTTGCAGCCAAAAAGGCCCGTGCATACCAAAATCAATAAGCAAAAACTCTTTTTCATATTTTTATCTGATATGATTTTGATCCAAGCCCGGCATTCAAAGCATGTTAGGTTCTTTCAGAATTCCCTTTCTGTAGAAGTCTCTGAATTAATTACCGGTCGAATGAAATTACAAAAAAATGCGATAAACCGGTGCTGACCTAAATCATCATAAAAAAAATAGTTGCACAAAAGGTATTTTCTATTTTTACAAACCGGTATTTAAGCCGACCAAGATTATGTGTAAATTTCTTTTCTCTCTCTTCCTGCTGTTTTCACCTATGCTTTATTCAATAGCAGGTTCCACGATCCGGGTTGTCCAGGTCAGTGACGTTCAGCTGGGTTTTACAGAAGCCCATGCGAAGGAAACCGGCAAAATTGCTGAAACAGGCCTTGATGACAAGTATTTCATGAAAGCTGTGGAATTGATAAACAATCTTCAGCCTGCAGCCAACCTGGTTGTGAACACGGGAGATATGGTAAATGATCCTGCAAACGAAGAGCTGTGGCAACAATACAAAACAATTTCGCAAAGATTAAATCCTCCTGTTTATGAGGTAATGGGAAATCACGATGGCTGGAGTGAAAAAGGAATCCAGGACTACCGTAAGCATACGGGCAGGAATGATTTTTATACATTCACTCTGAAAAACTGTCGTTTTATCGTGCTGAACAGCTGGTACCTGAAAGAACCGGAAAAAAACAGTGGGGCCGCCTCAGAACAAAAAAAATTCCTCGAAAAAGTTCTTCGGAAAGACAGGTCCGCATTCAGGGTAATCATGCTTCATCATCCGGTTTTTATTGAGCGTCCGGATGAAAATGATGCCTATTTTAATCTTCCGTTAAAAGAAAGGCAGTGGCTCCTCGATTTAGCTGTAAAGTATAAGGTAAAGCTTATTCTGTCGGGGCACAGTCACCGGAATATAATTAAAACATACAGGGATTCGGTTACCCTGATCACTACCGGACCTGTAAGTGAACCGCTCGGACTTAACGATGACCAAACCCCTTCGAAAAGAGGATTTCGGATTATCGATATCGATCCTGAAACAGGCACATTTACCCATGAATACATTACCCTTCCACAGGCTGAAAAAAAAGAAACGGCGAACTCCTTTTCCTTTATCTTTTTAGGTGATCTCCACTTTGATAAACCCGGGCATCACGATATGGATTGGGTACTTCGTACTCATCCTGCAGACACATCACAAATCAGGCATTATTGTTTTACGACTAAATACCATCTGCCGGTACTGTACAATGAGATTGGTGCCATAACACGAAAAGATGCATCGTTTGTTGTTCAAACCGGCGATTTTACCGAAGGACTTTGCGGAAATTACAGACTGGCTGCACTTCAGTTGAATGAGTTCGTGCATTACACCGAGAACATGATCCATGTTCCTTTTATGGTAAGCAAGGGAAATCATGACATTACCGGACCGGGAGCTGATTCAGCCTATAAAGAGGTAATTCTACCCTTTGTATCAAGGCAATCAGGAAATAAAATTACAAGTTCGAGATATGTCTATTTAAAAGACGAGGCTGTTTTCTTCTTTTACGACAGTTACGACAGGACCTCTCTGCCCTGGCTTGCCAGCCAGATGAAAAAATACGCCGATATTCCCCTGAAGTTTGTTGTTATGCATGAACCTGTGGTGCCCATTAATGCCAGGTCTGAATGGGTTGAATTTTCAAGGCCGGAAGAAAAAAAGGATCATGATGACCTCCTTGAATTGCTGGGTGACAACCGGGCTATAGTTCTGGCAGGTCATTTACATGCATATGGAATAATAGAGCGGGAAACTTCGCACGGCCGGTTTGTTCAGTTGTCGGGATCATCAGTGTTAGACAACACTGAACAGGTTCCCGGCAAGGCTCTTTCGGGAGTTGAGAACTACGGACCTTCCCTTACAGAGCTCGAACCGGGTTTTTCTCCTTCCGACCGTGAACGACGAAAAGAAAAGTTATCAAAGGAAAAACCTTATGTCCGGCATTTTGAATATGGGGATATTCAGGGCTATATATTAATTCATGTAGCCGGAAACAAGGTCACCGCCGATATTTATAGCGGAACGGGATTAAAAAGGTGGAAAACTGTGGATATTACGTCTCTTTTATCAAATTAACGAAGATAATTATCAAAGTGCTCGGGCAGCCTGAGTATCTCATCAAACGTAAGCTGGAAATTCTTTGACAGGCTCTCACTGTACTTCAACCTGAATTTATTGAATTCGGATATGGCCCTTGAGCTGTTTTTCAGAATATACAGTGATTTTATTTTGTACACCATCGCTGATTCATTGAGAAAATCGAAATGATTGAGAATGACGTCTGAAATTTCTATGCACTTCATATGATTATGAATATGGAATGCATTACGGTTCATTTCAGTTAATACATCAATTACAGCCGCACTATAGCCATCCTTGAACTGATCAACATAATCCCATGTCTCATTGCGCAGCAGATTTCCGAACGAAAAATAATCAAGAACCAACTCGCTTGTTTGCTCATCATGTATCGTAACAATAAGCTTCCGAACCTCAATATAATCAATATAAACCTTTTCAGAAAAACTGATCTTCCAGTGCATTTCATCTTTTAAAATACTGACCCCGTCCATATCCTCAAAAATCTTACGGAGGTTATTTATTACAACTCCCCTGTTGTTCTTCTGCTGGATTTTATTAAGGGAAGGCCATAAAAGATCCGAGAAATCGGCTGAAAGAATGCCGTTCCTGAAATAACTTTCCATGAAAAGCACGATAAAGGCATGCCTCAATTTGGTGGCAAACCTGTAGGTTATATCATGGCCATTCCTGTCAAATACCCTGAAATCATTCAAAAGCCATATTGAATTCTGTTTCCTTCTTTCGAATTTCTCAATTAATTCAGGCTTTTCAGGGGTAATCGTTTTTCCATTTTTCTTCCTGATAAAATAAAGGGTGAGAAGGATAAAGAATGCCAACAGTAAGCCTGCAATGAGCATCCATACTTTTCTTGGTTCAGTCTGGCTTACTGGAATCATCCCTGAAGGAGGAAAGATAAGCCTGTAAACAGTTATTGCAGCGTAGTTCTGGTTGGTAGTCTCACGGGTTACACAGTATAATTCATTTTGAATCTTGTTTTGAAACAGGAAGGCATTCCCTGACATATCCGAAAAAATAACGGGTATTGAATCGGTTACAACCTTTATTTCAGGTTCTTCGAGATTGATTTCATATAATCTCAGGCTCGATTTCTCAACCGGTTTGTTGCCCAATACATAGGCAAGGGGCTTGTCGGGTCTGAAAATTAAGGTACCTCTTGGCACAAAATCAAAGCCCGGGGAATCAATATCCCATAATTTTTTAATTTTTCCTGCCTGCGGGTCAAATTGGTAAAGATCATAAAAGTATTTCCCTTCAAGTGATTGTGATCCTTCCTTATTACCAAATCCTCCGAAAAGATAATAATCTCCCGTATACATGTTGCGATTAACCGATGCATGCGTGCGTGGATAGATTTCATCACCTGAAAAGTCCATTTTTTCCCAAAAACCGGAATTAAAATCAAAGGATCTGAATGTATTGTAATAATGAAAGTATGAATAGCCTCCAAAAGTAATTACTTTACTGGTGTCATTATTCCAGAAAATACAATGATGGTGGTTCTGATCAAGCACTGTAGCACTGTCAGGCATTGACCACAAATTCGTTATAGGATCATAAACAGAATAAACCCTGCTTCCGTCATTTACTTTGAGGAAATGAAAATCATACCCGATAACGGTCTGGTTTTTCGGATTAAAAACAGCAAAGAATGCATCCCTCTCAAAAGGTCTTTTATTTGCATAGTGCAAAGATCGCAATGACAGGCTGTGAGGATCACACATGACAAGCGAGTCCCTGTTCAGTATAAGAAGAGTATTATCCTTGACCATTACAATGCCGGCCATCGGATCCGATTTCAATGTCATTACCTTTTCCCAGTAATAATGCTTATCCTGCATCCAGTTCGGATTACTGACATCCGATTCAATCTTACTTATTTTTTCATGTGCGATATCTCCTGAAAACTCATCCAATGGCCACTGATAGTCTACCTGGTCATTCAGGTTAAGCCTGACATTCTGCAAAATCATCGGTGCTACGTCGGTGTTTTCACCAAACAGGCCAAATACAAAATTCATATTCAGGTTGTTCGGAAAAGCAAACTCCGTTTCCTGGTTCCTGCCATTGAGCGTTATGAGGATAAGCCTCTCTTTTACAAGTCCCCGGATTGCAAAAGACAGGTTATTCAGTTGAAGCGTGTCCACTGTAAACTGGATTGTTTTTTTGGAATTGGCAAAATGGAATTCAAAAAGGCACTTCCCTGAATTTCCCTGGGCCGGAATAAAAAGAAGGTGCATCAGCGGTGCTGAATTCTTTTCTGAAGCATGAGTGGCTCTGAAAACAAAACCGAAATATTTCGGATTATAGATTTGACAATTAAATTCAAGATCAAACGATTTTGTAACACGCTTGAAATCATTGAAAAGTTTGAATGATGTTCTTTGCCCCGAATAAACCTGTTTTGAAAGAAATTTAAGGCCGCCGGAATTCAGGCTATTATCAGATGTTACTGCTGAAATCAAAAAAACTAAGGATAACAGGGCAATATATCTGAAATGTTTTTTTAAAAAAGTCATCAAGTTTTAAAATATGCATAAAATCTCCACTTACAGGAGTGTGTGGGATTGATTGAATAGGCAGATTGCAACTCAACCTGTGTTAAAAAGCTATGATATAGTTTATTTAACAGTACAGCTAATCCAAAATTAACCCTTTTTTTTATCATCGACTTCTATTTTCACGCAAAAATTTATGCCTGCAGTGGTGCAAGGCCATTCAACCGATACAGGATTATTAACTAATAAGTACAATTTCATGAAACAATTATTACTAATGCTGCTCTTACAAATACCCTTGCTTGGTTTTTCACAGGAAAGCAGGATCAGTGGTAAGGTAGTGGACCAGGACAATATTCCCGTGGCGGGAGTTTATGTACTGATAAAAGGTACGCAGTCGGGTGCTGTAACCGATGTCAATGGTGACTATTCATTAAATGCAAAACAGGGTGACGTTCTTACTTATTCTTTTTTGGGAATGATACCCCAGGAAGTTACAATCCAGGGACAGACTACAATTAATATAACCCTGTTAACCGAGACAAAAATGCTTGACGAAGTGGTTGTCACAGCATTGACAATTAAGCGTCAGGAACGGTCACTGGGGTATTCGCAGCAGCGGATTGAAGGAAACCAGGTAAGTGAGGCAAAGGAAAATAACCTGGTGAGCCTGCTTTCTGGAAAAGTAGCAGGTATTCAAATCACACCACCGCAGACAACTACAGGTTCAAGCCGTATTGTAATAAGAGGTGCCAATTCATTATCGGGGAATAACCAACCTTTATTTGTGGTTGACGGAGTGCCAGTCGACAACTCCGGCACTGAACTGGCCACCTGGAGTACCGGAACCCAGCTCGACTATGGCAATAACGCCGGTTCGATTAATCCGGATGACATTGCGGAAATCCAGGTACTTAAGGGTGCCAATGCGGCTGCCCTTTACGGATCGCGTGCGGCAAACGGTGTCATCATGATCACTACAAAACAGGGATCTAAACAAAACGGGCTCAAAGTAAACCTTAATTCGAGTGATTCATGGAGTAAGATTATTGAGTATCCCGATTACCAGAACGTTTACGGGTCAGGTGCTGATTTTAATTTTACACGTGACCAGTACGGTATGCCCAATATGGCCGACTGGTACAGGAGCTGGGGCCCGAAGATGCAGGGACAGGAAGTGATCCGTCTTGACGGAACTGTTGGCAAATATGTTCCCCAGCCCGATAATGTGAAGAATTTTTACCAGACTGCCCGGTCCCTGTCAAATTCAATTTCAGTTGAAGGAGGAAACGAAGCGCTGTTATACCGTTTGTCATATACGAATCTGAATTCAAACAGCATAGTTCCGAAATGCAATGTGGATAACCGTCATACTCTTAACCTAAGGGGAAGTATAAACAAAGACCGGTTTAAGATCGATTCGAAGATCACCTATACCCTTGATAAGGTCGATAAGAGAATGTACAACAATGGCAATGTCAGGAACCCGGCAAATGTATTCATTTTTATGCCCCGCGATCTGTCGCTTGAAACCATGAAACATTACAAAGATGCCGACGGAAGCGAAATCACAACCGAACATGAAGGTTTCAGGAATCCTTACTGGGCTATTTATGAAGATCCCAACCAGGATCAGCGCGACAGGATTGAAGGATTTCTCGCCCCGGAATATAAACTTACCGATTGGCTCACCCTGGCAGGCCGGCTGGGAACCGACATGATATTTTTCCAGGGATACAATGCCACAACCAAAGGCAGTTCAGTAGATCCCGACGGGTATTATTCCACATTCCAGAACTATAACAGGGAGATCAATGCCCAGTTTATGGCGCTTGCACAAAAGACTTTCGGCGATCTGGATTTATCAGCCAACTTTGGCGGGAACATTTCTGACAGGCAGGCGAAGAATAACAGGTCTACTATCAACAGTTTAATCCAAAGCGATTTATTTACAATTACAAATTCAAACGACAGACCTGTTGTTAGCCAGTATACCGGTCATAAAAGAATCAATTCACTCTTCGGGTCATTTGTGGCAGGTTATAAAAACTTTGCGTTTCTTGAGCTGACAGGAAGAAATGACTGGTCCTCAGCATTGCTTAATAAGAACGGGATGAACTCCTATTTTTATCCTTCGGCGAACCTGAGTTTTGTAGTAAGTGACATTTTCAAGCTTCCTGAATTCATTTCATTCAGTAAAGTAAGGCTTTCATGGGCTAAGGCAGGAAATGACATGGATGCTTACCGCCTGCGTAACTATTACCAGTTCAGCGGTTCATTCAACGGACAGACGCTTGCTTCTCCCAATATAGTCAGTTATAACGAAGGAATCAAACCGGAAGAAACGACATCGAAGGAAATCGGACTTGATGCAAGTTTCGTCGACAGGAGGATAAACCTGGATGTTACATACTATAAGAGTTCGACTGTGAACCAGATCTTTGAGGCCCGTATGCCGGCTTCTTCAGGATATGATTCGAAAATATTCAATGCCGGCGAAATTCAGAACAAGGGGATTGAAATTACGCTTAACGTAATCCCTGTTGTAAAGGATGACTGGCGATGGGAAATGACCTTCAACTATGCAAAGAATAACTCGCTTGTGGTTTCGATGATTGATGGTAAAGACCAGTTTGAGCTAAATTCATGGTGGAAGGTACAGGTTGTGGCTGAAGTAGGCCAGCCTTACGGGGTCATGAGGGGTGTCGGCTGGGCACGCGATGAACAGGGACGTAAACTGGTTTATGGTGAGGAATCGCCGATGAACCTCAGAGGTCGCCCCATTCCCGAAGAAAACCGCCTGATAGGAAATGCAACACCTGACTGGACAGGTAGTTTTTCATCAACCCTGAGATACAAAAACTTATCGGTCAGAACATTGCTTGATGCAAAAATTGGTGGCGATATGTTTTCCGCAACCTATCTTAAAGGAACCGTCTGGGGAACATTTGCCAATACACTGCCGGGCAGGAACGATTATTTCATCAACAATTTTGTCTATGGCCAGGATCCGACCCTGGGTGAAGTGCGGGGCGGAATTCTCCTGAAGGATGCCTATACACCCGATGGCCGGAAGAATTCATATTATATAAACCCGAATAACTGGTACCTGGCCGATCGTGACCTGATACAGGAATTGTCATTCTTTGATGCTTCCTATATCAAGCTGCGTGAAGTAGTGCTATCCTATACCCTTCCTGTTGCGATACTCAAGAGCACTTTTATTAAAAACGCCTCAGTGGGTGTTTTTGGCAGAAACCTGGCGATTTTGTACCGCAACACACCAAAAGGGCTTGATCCTGAAGCCAGTACCAACGCAGGCAACGGACAGGGGATCGAATTCGGCTCTCTGCCGCCAATGGGAACTTTCGGTATAAATGTCAATCTGGAATTTTAAAAATAGCAAGATGAAAAGGAAATTATTCTTCATAATACTTGGATTTATTGCATTTGTCTCCTGCACAAAGGATTTCGACACGATCAATACAAATCCGAATGTGGCTGAAAAAGTGGATCCCGATTTCCTGTTTCCCACTTCAGTCGTAAACACAGCCCGGTTGCTCGAAGACATTGAATATGAAGCAGGCTGGACCTATGGAATGTACTGGACTGAAAGCGGTGGTGCCTTTGTTAATTTCGGAACAGTGGACGTTACCCTCGAAGGTTGGTGGAGGAGATTCTATATCAACTGCCTCACCGGTCTTTCTAAAATCGATCAGATGTATGCCGCTGACTCGAATTACACCAATCGTGTGCTGGTTGCCAAAATCTGGGAATCTTATATATACTCCCAGATGATTTCATTCTGGGGGCCAGTACCCTTTTCGGATGCAATAAACGAGCAGGTAACTTCATCATATGACAGTGAATCCGAAATATACCATACACTGATCAATAATCTCATTGCCTGCTCTGATTCATTGAATCCGGATGGGGATACTTATATGCAGGCCGCTGATCTTATTTACGGGGGTGACCTTGTGAAGTGGAAAAAGTTTGCCAGGTCGCTTGCTTTAAGGCTGACCATGCAGATTTATAATACTGACAGTGAGTTTGCCGGTCCCGTACTTACAGAACTTCTTGCTGAACCTGATAACCTGATATCATCGAATGATGATAATGCCATTTTCAGGTGGTATGCAGGATCTGAACAATGGAATCCGCTGTATCAGCGGTTCATTTACAGCCCGGGTGACCGTAAAGTGAACATCAGCGAGTTTTTATACATGTATTTGGCTCCCTACAATGACCCACGGCTTTCATTATATGCTGAAGCAGCCGCTGCAAACGGTGAATATTCAGGAAGGCCGATAACCAAAGCAGGAATTCCTGCCGGTGCCGATATTAATCCTAACCCTCATGCCGGCAGGTCTGACAACGACTATTCGAAACCCGGTGACATGTGGTTTGCCGAAGAAGGTTACTTCTCGCTGCTCATGTACCCCGAAGTTTGCTTCCTGAGAGCCGAGGCTGCCTATCTCGGCCTTTCAGCCGAATCGGCAAAGACCATGTATTATGCAGGGATTGATGCATCTCTGAAAATGTTCGGCAAAGAAAATAAGGCTGAACTGTATAAAGCTGTTGGCGGAGTCACGTGGGGCACTTATGGTGCAGGAACAACCGATTGGATCGGTGCCATTCTTCCGCAATACAAGTTTACAAGTGAAATCAAAAATCCATATAAGCAAATCATCATCCAATCGTGGCTGGCTATGTATCCGAGGGGACTTGATGCATGGACACTTTTCAGAAGGACTGGAATTGTTCAATTACCGGTGATCTTTTCATCTGATCCGTCCAATACTGAAATTCCGGTATCCAGCCCGTTGCCTGAAAGGTTTAAGTATCCCAACGAAGAGAGGGTTTATAACAGTGCCGGGTATAATGAGGGTGTTTCATACCTCGAAGCCGGGGATCTCATGTATACACCTTTGATGTTCAGCGAAAACAAATAAGTAAAACAATCTAAAAAATTCATCAGATGAAAATAGCCATTCGAACATTGATCAGCATTGTAGTTGCGATTAGTGCCCTGTACGGATGTAAAAAGGATGATCTTTCGGAAGATCTTCTTAAACCCTGGAAAGCCCCGGAAACTGAACTCAAAGCCGATATTACGCTGGGCGCATATTATACCCTTTCCTTTAAGGATACAAACTGGCTGAATATAGATCCGTTATACCTGCCTGACCTGGGCAAGTATAATTCAGCAGATCCTGCTGTGCTTGAGCAACATGTCACCTGGGCGCTTGCATCAGGTATCGATTTCTGGATTTGTTCCCATAATGCATTCAATGACAGTATTATGCTGAATGTATTCCCGTCGGTACCCGGCATGTCCGATTTGCAGGTAGCACTTGACCTGAGCCTGTCGACTCAGAATAACGTAATGGATTTCAACGATTCGGCCGATATTCAGAGGGTCATTGCTGATTTTAAGACAATGAAACCGGTTTTTGAAATGCCTAACTACCTGAAAATAGATGGTAAACCGGTTGTCGTTTTACAAAGTGCCTATAATTACGAGCCGCGCCCTCTCAGCAGTGATAGTACGGATACCCGTGTTCAGGGAATGCTTGACCTGAGAGCAGTGCTGAAAGACAGTACCGGCTATGATTATTACTTCATTGCCAATTACATTACTTTCAATAATCCTGATCGCTACCCTGAATACCTGGGGGCTTTCGACGCCTTAACAACAAACATGTTCACCGATCGTAAAGCCCTGAGTAATTCGTTGAATGAAAACATTGACCTGGCATGGGCCCACTGGAATGATGTTTTGAACAGCCAGGACGTAGCTTTTGTTCCGGGCATCTTTCCCGGCAGGAATGATACGCTGAACACGCGCACTGATGTGCTTCCGAGAAGTGAAGCCTTTTTCACCGACCAGTGTAAACTCGCTAAGCATTATATGAATGATAACGCACGGATCATAATAATCAATTCATTTAACAACTGGAATTCAGGCACCCAGGTTGAACCTGCCAATACCTACGGAGAATCTTACCTTGAAATTCTCAGTCACGAACTCAAGGTACAATAAACTGAAACCATGGTAATCAAACTAGTATAATTAAACTTTCTATTTATGAGAAAACTTTCACTATTACTCCTGTTTTTCTTGCTGCTTGTGCCGCTTGCCCGTGGGCAGGTGACGATAGGCGCAACGGATTATGGATCAGATCTGCAATCGGCAATCAATGCCGCTGCCGATAATGATCATATCACTATCACAGGCACACTCAGCCTCAACGGTAACGTTGATCTGGGCGGAGGTGTCAATACACTTACGATTGACGGTGAATCTTCAGCAAAAATTATATTCACCGCGGCTGCCCGTTTCATTTTTGAGCAGGCAAAAACCAGAACACTGAAGAACCTGGTTATTGATGGTGATTCGGTGGCCGATCGGGGTGGCGTTATTAAAATGGGCAATGCTGCTAATCTTACACTTGATGGCGTTACGATAGACGGAGGCCGTTCCGGTTCTCATGGCGGTGCCATTGCA
Source organism: Bacteroidales bacterium (assembly GCA_035299085.1). NCBI lineage: Bacteria > Pseudomonadati > Bacteroidota > Bacteroidia > Bacteroidales > Bacteroidales bacterium. The sequence continues at coordinate 202,223 of DATGXG010000024.1, forward strand.
GTCTCAGGTTCAACGCTTACTCTCCGTAACAGTACATTATCTGATAACCGGAGTGCGCTGAGCGGAGGTGCAATATTCGCCGAAGGAAATTCCTCTGTATCACTTTATGGCAGCAAGTTCCTGAACAACCGGGCTGCGGCATTTGCTGACGGTGCTGACGGTAAAGGAGCGGCAATTGCCATGATCGGATCCAACACCCCCGGGATGTATGCAGAAGGATGCCTTTTTTATGGTAATTATTCAAGGAATCACGGCGGTGTATTCATCTTCGAAAATTCAACGGGTTTACTCGTAAACTGTACCCTGGCAAAGAACAAAACCCTGAACGCCGGTGGTGTTGCATTTCTGTGGGGACCCGTTCATCTGAAATTTGTAAACAGCACTCTTGCATATAATACAACGGGAGGAAATACAAACAGCCCGTGTATCAAGAATATTCAGAATACCAATGTGCTTGAATTCGACAATTGCATCCTGTACGAAAATCGTGATGAAAACGGTTCCGGAAATGAACTGGATATACAATCGGATGTTGCACATACAATTACCGTTAATAATTCAATATTAAGCGGTTATACGAGTAATCTTACTATCAATGGCACCGGGAATATTACAGGTGCCGATATAATTAATCCGGGCCTCGCTTCCGATATCAATACATCGGGCGTTCTGTCCCTGTCGGGTAACAGCCAGGCCGTTAACCTGGGAAACGGAAGTTTTCTGACAACATTAAGCATTACGACCGATCAATCGGGAAAGACACGAAACTTCGCAGGCGGAAAAGTTGACGCCGGTGCTTATGAGCTGAACGCATCGTCGGGCAGCGGTTTCGTGACCTTAAACGGAACCGGTTACGGAGCCGATTTTGGCGGGGCAATGATTGCCGCGACAAACGGCGATACGGTGAAAGTATTCGGAGTAATCGATGTCACTTCATCAAAAGATATTGACGCCGGGGGAAACCGTGTTGTAATTAAGGGATATGACGGTGCCACATTCAGGTTCTCAAGCGCAGGTGCAGCCGGAGCCGGTTCAAGGTTTGTCTGGGCTAACAATGCCAATACCGGAGTTGAAAGGACTTTCATTGACATTGACTTCATAGGCGACCCGAAAGGTCAGGCTGACCAGGGAGCTATTATTACCATGACAAAACCAGGCACTCTTAACCTGGTAAATGTGACAATGACCGGTGGGTATACAACAGCCGGTAGCGGTGGTGCCATCCGAATTACATCAAACGGTGCCATACTGAATGCGACCCATTGTACTTTCTCAAACAATAAGGCATGGAGCAATGGTGGTGCCATTTACGTGAACAATAACGCACTTGTTGTTGCAAGGGATTGCCGCTTTTTGAGCAACCAGGCCGCTTTGAGACTCACTGACGGTAAAGGCGGCGCTATTGCAGTAAATGCATCGCCGTTAAACGGTTTGTGGGCCGACAAATGTGCGTTCATTGGCAACAGGTCATTTAACCACGGTGGCGTTTTCATCTTCGAAAATTCGAAAGCCACTGTTATGAATTCAACCATATACGGTGACACCTGTAAAAATGCTGGCGCAGTGGCCTTCATATGGAACACGGCTAATGTTACCTTCATTAACAATACAGTGGCTTTCAATGTCACACAGGCTTCAGTTGGCGATGGTCCGGGTTTGAAGAGCAACCAGGCCGTAAACAGCATTACAATCCGCAATTGCTTCTTCTATAAAAACCAGGGAATCACCGATGGCCTTTATGGTGATATTTCATGCAATGAAGCCAATACAAACATCAACCTTTCAGGAACCATATTGCAGGGCGGATTCAATGCGAATACGGTAACCACCGGTGGAATGAATATAGTAGGCAGTTCTCTGGTGAAACCGGGTATTTCAGAATCACTTAACGGTGATTATATGCTGCCGCTGATTGACAGCACGAGCCAGGCTGTAAACCTCGGTGACACTACAGGTATTTCGGCATGGATAGCAAAAGACCAGAGGAACTTCACGAGGAACTTCCAGTTCGGAAAAGCAGATGCCGGGGCTTATGAAATGGCCGGAGTAACCGGTCCCATGCCGGGCGGCAATTACCCTGATTCCTCTGCATTCAAATCGTATACCGGCTTGTCCATGAGCGGCTACCAGGGTTGGTTCTCGGCTCAGGGTGACGGTTCAGGACAAAACTGGGTACATTATGCAAAGAACGGTACTTTCGGTCCGGGCTCCTGCGTAATTGATTACTGGCCGGATATGCGTGAAGCAACCAGTTCTGAAAAATTCAGTACCTCCTTCCTGAAAGGATCGGATACGGCTTATGTATATAGTCCGTATATTCCGGCCACTGTAAGCAGGCATTTCCGCTGGATGAAAGAATACGGCGTTGATGGTGTGTTCATGCAGCGATTCGTGGTGGATATTATGAATCCGGCAACAAAAGAACGCCTTAACCAGGTTCTGATTAATGCCATTCAGGCTGCAAAAGCCAATCACAGGGCAATAAGCGTTATGTATGACCTGAGCGGTATCGATACGACTTCGCGTTCAGCACAGGAATATCTCGACATAATCAAGAACGACTGGAATGAATTAAAGAATTCAGTAGGTATATTTAATTATGGAGACGGTATCAAAGGTGAAAATCAGCCGATGCTTTACCACAGTTCAAAAGCTAACGGTGGCAAACCCTACCCACTGGTTACCATTTGGGGAGCCGGCTTCAATGATGGAAGAAAATACAATACAGGCTTTGTGTCCAGGGTTGTTGATATCTTCCAGAACGACGACATGCTTGGCGGTTGCGCTGTAATGCTTGGTGTACCTACATACTGGAGAAACGGCGGAAGTGATGTGGTTACAGGAGCCGAGTATACACAGCTGATCAACCTGATTAAGAAAGTTGATATTGTACTTCCATGGCACACAGGGCGTTTCAACCGTACCGACTTCACTGGTTCAACCTATCAGAACCTCGTATCGGGCGACGTAACCTGGTGCAATACAAATGATGTGGATTATGTACCGGTCATCTCACCGGGCTTCTCCTGGAAAAACCTCAAGGGAGACGCATCACTCACAGGAAAGCCGAGAGAAAACGGTATGTACTACTGGGATATGGCAAAAGCAGCTATCAATTGCGGTGTAAAGATGCTGTATACCGGGATGTTCGATGAAATGAACGAAGGGACACAGATCTTTAAAGTGGATAACAATCCTCCTTCGAATGCAATTCCATTCCTGACTTACAGCCCAAATGCGCAGGATCACTACCTGTGGATAAGCGGTGAAATCAGGCGAGCCCTTAACGGTGAAAGCACAATGGGTAATGAACTGCCTGTAAGAGCCAGTGCAACAGGGTTCACATCAACATATGGTTTCACCAGAAGCGACAGTATAGTGGGCCGCACACTGGTGGCGTTAAACCAGGCAACATCGGATCATAAAGTATATTATGCCGATCCTTATTCTGTACCGGACGGAGCACCGACAGTGAATGCAAAACGCGACACCTCTTTGTTCAGAAATGAATTAAAGTTGATTGCCGATACGATCGATCTGAAATCATATGACCAATACTTACGGTTGGTTGAAGTGGATGCCAGTGATAAGGTTGTAGGTTATAAAGCTATCCTGCTTGATACAGCCGTTCTCGGCAGTATCGCAGATTCCACAGGTTTTACCGATCTTTCGGTGAACTTCAGGCCCAGTTATACGCAGGTGGGCTATACAGTCCTGCAGGGCAATCCTGACCAGGGAAATACCTATTGGGCTGCATCCATCCAGGAAACTTCAGATTTTTCCGGTATGTTTTACAGGACATCCAGGGATACGAGCGTATTTAATGTTCCGATGAGTACATTAAGTACAGGTATTTCAGTGGCTGAAGGCGATTACATCCCGGTAATTGAAGTGAATTCCGATGACCAGGTTCTTGGTTTCAAAGTATTCAGGATAACCAAACCGCAGATCGGACGGCTTGTCAATCCATCAACCGATTTGCTGCATTCATCTTTCCAGGTTACCTATGCTGATCCTGTAGCGAAACTCAACATTAATACAGCTGAAGGCTATATTCTCTATCGTACCGGTTTAGCTGCTGCTGCTGCAGATCTGCCATTTTATGGTGCACCATACAGCAATTACAGCAATGTTTTCAATACAGTTGCTGTAACGGGTGAATTTAAATACATCACCGGACAGGTCATATCGTTTATAGAGATTAAAGACGGTGCTATAGTCGGATATGGTAAATATGTTTTGAACCCGATTCCCCAGGTTTCGGTTCAGTTGAAAGCTGATCCCGACCTTGATCTGGGTAATCACAGTATCATATCATTGGGCGAAGCTGCACCGGCAGGACATAAGGTATATCTCTACCCTGCTGCTAATCCCACGGATGAAACGCCAAGAATCGGCCTTGATTATGCCGAAATTGCACCGCTGTATTCACAGCAGGTTACTGCTACAGGTGTTTCTGTTGCAGCAAAAGCCAATGATATTTACTTCCTTGTGGAAACCGATGCAGGAAACTCTGTTATTGGTTTTACCGCGCTTACATTGGCTCCTGAAGATATCAGTATCTTTGCTGATCCCGCGGTTCACAAACTTCAATCAACTTATTCAGTTGATGTGATTGGTAAAACCACATCCGGTAAGATTGATGTAAGTGTAACTCCTGCAGCCGGTCATACTGTTTACATTTCCGATGTAATGGCAGAAATTTCAAGGATGCCGGTTTACAGGTCCAAAACAGCGAATAATCCCGAATTGCATGCTTATTCCACTTCGGTTTCTTTGGATGCTTCGATGGGAAACAACCTTATAATTGCTGAATATGACAATGCGGGTGAACTCACTGGTATTGCTATAGAAGAAGCAAGGGACAGTGTGTTGCAGGTTTATTACGTAGCCGAAACGGGTAATGATGCCAATAACGGTACGAAGTATAATCCTTATAAAACGCTGGAAAAGGCCCTGACGCATGTTACGGGGATAACTCCGCTTGACAGTGCAATTACTATTCATGTGAGCGGTACCATACAGTTACAGCCCCCGGCAGTTGCCGGAAACGGTACTCAAATAACCGGCAGCGTAAAGATCCTGGGTTCTGATGCTGCAACAATTAAGGCTGCTCCGAACAGCAGGGCACTTGAATTAAGCGATGCCAGGTTCTACTTCGAGAACGTTGTAATTACCGGCGGTAATACAGCCAGTGCAAACGGTGGATCAGGCGTATACCTGCACGGGACACGCACAACCTCGGCCACATTTAAAAATGTAAGCTTTACAAACAATACAATTGCTGAAGGCGGACAGTATGGTGGTGGATTGAGGATAGTGGGTGCCAATGCCAGGTTCACATCCTGTGTGTTCGAAGGCAACCATGGTCGGAACCGCGGCGGTGCCATTGCGATTGCACATGGCGCAACCGATGCTACAGCCGATTACTCAATTGTTTTTGACGGATGCTATATAGCCAATAATACAAGCCATTTCGTAGGAACTGTTGAAGGCCACGGAGGTGGATTCTTTATAACAAACAGTGAAGCCGGTCATCTGAATGTCGATATTATCAATTCGACAATCCAGGGTAATATTGCACAATCAGCCGGTGGAGCAATGTTTGTGGAAGGTTCAGGTTTGGTTGTTACCAAAATCAGGCTGATTAACAGCATTGTTACCGATAACCAGGGCCAGAACTCCGGAAACGGACATGGCATCAGAATGGTGGGTGCGGCCAATAACACGCTTGAAATTTACAATTCATTACTGTTTGATAATGCAGGCGGCAGTGACGGAACCACAGTTGATATCCGGAATGATGCAGGTACTGTGATTACATGCCAGCAAAGCTATGTTAAGACACTGGCGACCGGAACCACGTTAACAGGTACTTACAAAACCGGCGATCAGGCAAACCTGGGAGTATTAAAGGCTCCTTTGCCAGCTGCGTATGCCAATTCGTTGTTCATTAACAGTGCAACCAGCTTTGCGATTAACTATGGTAACCCTGTGTATCTTACTAATGCCGGTGTGAATTATGATGCCACATTTACTGAGCGTAATGCAACGGATGGATTTGTCGATGCAGGTCCTACGGAGTACAACGCGCTTAAGTTTGACAAGGCGCCTGAAATCAATAATCCGATTGCAGATGTCGAAGTGGCTATGAACGCCGAACCTTCTGAAATTGATCTCACTGACGTATTCCTTGACAGGGATGGCAATCCGTTCACCTATTCAGTGGTTTCAAACAATAACGGATCGGTTGTGGGCGCAGTTGTCAGCGGCACAAAACTGACACTTACATATGCTGACAACTTGGAAGGTGATGCCAGGATTAAAGTTCGCGGTACCACTAACAGCAAATATGCCGAAGATGAATTCATTGTTCATGTAGGTTTTGCACCTTATGTGGTCAACCCGGTTGCGGATATTTCAATTCCCAATATGAACGGCGGCAACTTCAGTGTTGATATGAACGGTGTATTTGCAGATCCAGATAATGACGAATCTGATATTGCTTTAAGCGTGATCACCAATACCAGAACGGATCTCATAACAGGGGCAACATTCAACGGAAAGACTTTAAGCTATACCGTTGCTGCAGGTCCTCAGGGAATCGCTGTTCTGACAATCAGGGCTAAGAGCGGTATCAGAACTGCCCTTACCACTGTAACAGTAAGTGTAGGTATACCTCCGGTTGTACAGAACCCGATATCCAGTGTGGCTGTTTTGATGAATTCAGCACCTGTTACGCGTGATCTGTCGGCTACATTCCATGATCCTGACGGTAATGATGCTGCCATTGTGAAAACAATTGAAGGCAATACCAATCCGTCACTTGTTACACCGGTTATATCAGGTAATACCCTTACACTGACGTTTGGGTCCAACAAAACAGGCCAATCGGTTATTACAGTCAAGGGTGAATCTGACCAGCTGATGGTAAGCACTACTTTCAATGTAATTGTTACAAGTGCTCCCCAGTTAGTTGTTCTGAATCCCATTCAACCGGTTATGGTAATGAAAAATGCCGGAGACAGTGTTATTGATCTGACCAATGTATTCTACAACATGGGTGATCCCAATGCTGCGATTACAATTACAGTCACGGGTAATTCAAATCAATCACTGGTTTCAACGGGCATTTCAGGTAAAAGCCTGACGCTGGGTTTTGAACCCGACGCAGAAGGTGCGGCCGATATAACGCTGCATGCTGTATCAGGAGTCAACTCAATTGACCATACTTTTAAAGTAGGTGTTGGCAATATTGATCTGTTGGTTGTGAATACCCAGCCTGCCGATATGCAAATAAGCAACAATCCCGATGAGGAAACCGAAGTGGATATCTCACAGGTATTCTCTGTGGTTGGCAAACCCGATGCCGAGGTAACTGTTGATTTCAGTTACACGAATCCTTCGCTGATTAATGCTTATATAAATACACAAACCCATAAACTGGTGATTTCCGCTGCAGGAAGCTCAACCGGATCGAGTGTATTTACGTTGACCGGCACGTATGGAAATGCAACAATTTCAACGCAGTTCACAGTAACCATCCTGGCAACAGGAGTACAGAGGATTGAGATACTCAATGTGACCCTGTATCCGAATCCCGTTTCATCAGTGCTTTATTGTGCAATTGAAAACGGCAAGGATGTTGTAAATGTGCAGATAGTTGCACTTACCGGTATGGTAGTGAAATCGTTCGACAGATCGGTAATTGTTGAAGATGTTGCTGAAATAAATGTGGAAGATCTTGCTCACGGTTCATACCTGTTGAGGATCAATACGCGTTCAGGTTCAGTAACCAGGATGTTTATCAAATAATGAGTTTATGAAAAGAAGCCAGACTGATCTGGCTTCTTTTCTTTTCTTAAGAAAAAATCTCAACTTAGCTTTATATGATAAATCGTTACAAAATGAAGTACCTGATACTGACTTCCCTGATTGTACTTTTCATTGAATCATGCACAAAAACGGATCCCCTGAAATATGTCGATCCCCGCATCGGTAATGTTGGTTTAATCCTGGAACCGACGCGTCCTACAGTACAACTCCCTAACCAGCTGATCAGGATGTATCCGAATCGTAAGGATTATCTTGACGACCAGATAACTTCATTTCCCTTAACCCTGATTTCACACCGTAATGGTGAGTTTTTCGGCATTATGCCTTTCACGGGAGATGCTTCGGATCAATGGAGAATCGTATCATTCTGGGATCAAAACGAAGAAATTACAACTCCCTATTATTATTCCGTTTTACTTCAGAATTATAACACCAGGGTTGAATTCGTACCCGGTATAAAATCAGGTTTTTTCAGGTTCACTTTCCCTGAAAATCAGATAAAAAATATTGCGCTTCTTAACATGAACAAAGGAAACTGGCAACAGCTCTCAGACAATGCCTTTTCAGGAATTGAAATGGTTGAAGGCATGAAAGCTTTTGTTTATGCCGAATTAAACCAAAAAGCGAAATTCAGTTACGACTCAGCAAGTCACAGGGCGCTTCTTCATTTGAATTCACCCGGGGAATCCACCGCTGAATTCAGGTATGCCATTTCATTTATAAGTTCTGACCAGGCTAAAGAGAATCTTAAAAATGAAAGGACAGGATCCACATTTGAAAGTATGGAAAAAAATGCCCGGGATGCCTGGAGCAAAGCACTGGGGAAAATAATTGTAAAGGGAGGAACGGAAGAACAGAAACGGACTTTTTACACAGCCCTTTACCGTAGTTATGAGAGAATGGTTGATGTGACCGAAGGCAGTCAATACTACAGCAACTATGACAAACAGATTCATAAAGCCGACAGGCCTTTTTATGTCGACGACTGGATATGGGATACCTATCTTGCACTTCATCCGTTACGTTGCATTCTTGACCCGCAACTTGAATCTGAGATGATCAATTCGTATATCAATATGTATGTGCAAAGCGGATGGCTTCCTACTTTCCCGGTTTTATGGGGGGATAACCCCTGTATGAACGGGTTTCATTCGACCATTATGATACTTGACGGATGGATGAAAGGCGTTCCCGCCATTAATATTGAAAAAGCTTATGAAGCCATGAAAAAGAACGCCATGGAGGCAACCATGCTGCCATGGGAAAATGGCCCTGCCTGCCGGCTTGATTTCTTCTACCAGAAAAACGGCTTTTATCCAGCCTTGAAACCGGGTGAAAAAGAAACAGAGCCCCTTGTACACTCTTTTGAAAAAAGACAGGCGGTTGCCATAACGCTTGGCCATAGTTATGACGACTGGGCGCTGGCAAGGGTGGCAGAAAAGCTGGGCAAAAAGGAGGATCAGGAGCTTTTTGATTCCCGCTCAAAGTATTACAGGAATCTCTACAATGCCGGTAAGGGATTTTTCATGCCCAAAGATGAAAAAGGTGAATGGATCGACATTGATCCGGTTTTTGACGGAGGTATGGGCGGCCGTGACTATTATGATGAAAATAATGGGTGGACCTATCTCTGGCAGGTTCAGCATGATATTCCCGGACTCATCGAACTGATGGGCGGAGAAGAGAAATTTATTCAACGACTGGATCAGCTTTTCAGGGAACCGCTGGGAAGAAGTAAATACGAAATGTGGGCTAAATTCCCTGATTTTTCTGGCATTACAGGACAGTTTTCAATGGGAAATGAGCCCTCGTTCCATATACCCTATCTATATAATTTCACCTCACAACCCTGGAAAACGCAAAGGAGGATCCGGGCACTTCTGAACAACTGGTTCCCGGATAACATTTTCGGAATTCCCGGTGATGAGGATGGCGGAGGCATGTCGGCATTTGTGGTTTTTTCATCCATGGGCTTTTATCCTGTAGTTCCCGGAATTCCGGTATATACAATCGGAAGTCCCGTGTTTGATGAGATTTCTTTACGTCTGCCCGACAATAAAAAATTCAGGATTGTGGCTGAAAACAACAGCGAAAAAAATGTATATGTTCAGAAAGCCATACTGAATGGTAAAGTACTTACCGGTCCATGGTTCACACATGCAGAATTGATGAATGGCGGTGAACTGAGGTTAACAATGGGTCCACTTCCCAACAAAGAGTGGGGAAATAATACAAACTTATTTAAACAACTCCCGGGATTAAGAGAATAGCTTGGTTTTTGTTAGTGGTTAAATTTGGCCCGGTTTAAAGCCGGGCCATTGTTTTATAATGCTATTTTGCGAGTTGTTTTCTTTTCGCAAAATAGAGGTAACTGAATGCAATGATAAGTACGGCTGGAACTATTGCCATATACAAAAGTGTATTTGCCCCTGCCGCCAATTGGATGCCCTTTAATAGACCAGGGTCAGATGCAGCCTCCGCTGTCGTCAAAGCATTTATTCTTGCGTCATAAATAGCGCCAAGTACCGGCTGGGCAATAGCCCCGCCAAGGAAACCGATACCTCCCATAATGGCCAGTCCGAGTGCGCCGCTCTGGGGAATATTCTCTGATGCAAAGCCCAGCATTGACGGCCAGAAAAAGGCCACTCCCAATGCAAAAACAGCGGCTGCAAGAAACACCATCGAACCTGATGTATTGCCTAAAAGAACTAATCCTGCAAAAGCCAGGATGGCTGATGTGAGCAACACAACGGTTGAACGCATGTTGTGTATTAATGTACCGCCAAACTGGCGGGCAAGTGCCATAATCCCGGATATCCATACAAGCAGCAGGATGGGATTATCGGAAACATTCGACATTAATGCAGCAATCCACTGGTTTGTCCCAAGTTCGGTGGCTGCTGTAAGAAGCATACAACAGGCTATGAAAATAAACAGGGGGCTTACACAGGCTTTGAGCATTTGCTTGTAGCTGAAACCAGAGACCACTCTTTCAGTCTGGGGAAATTTCTTATTCAGGAACCAGATACCGTACCATAGAGTGGGTATAAGCATGGCCCCCATTGATACTCTCCAGTCGGTGACACCGGTCTTATTGAAAATATACACCATCAGACCGCCTATGACGATGCCTGTGGGAAACCAGGCATGAAACCGGTTAAGCCTGCGGGTTTTTTCATCGGTGTACATGCTGGTGATAAGAGGGTTGCAGGCAGCTTCCACGCTTCCGTTACCAATGCCCACCAACAGGGTGGAAACAAAGAGTGTCCAGAAACCGGTTGCAAAAATGGTCATGATAATTCCGGCTACATGACAAATAAAGGCAATCAATATGATCTTTCCGATACCAATGATGTCCACTAACGGTCCGCCAAAAACCATGGCCAGTGTAAAGCCCCAGAATGCCGTTCCGACAATCCAGCCAACCTGTGTATGGCTGAGGTTAAACTCATCAACCCAAATCTCAACAAAAGAACCTCTTGTGGCAAATGCAAGTGCAGTAACCACTAATGCCACGCAACTGGCACTGAACAATGCTGATTTATTGATGGAATTCATTGTAATGAGAATTAGTAAGTAATCGGAATGGTTACTTAAATATACTATATAATTCTCATTTTCAAAAAAAAGCCCTGTAATGAACTTAATTACAGGGCTGAGCATGATGAAAGGAAAAGAATCATTTTCCTTTCCTCTTTGATGATTTGTCCGACATGGTTTTTGCAGCAGCCGATTTTTCTTCCTTGCTTGATTTCTGATCTCTCATAGTCTTTGAAGCTTCACTCGCTGACTTTTTATCTTCCGTTTTCTTTGCCATAACGCTTATATTTTGATTAATCTAAACATTATAACAATTCGAATTACAGAAAGTTGCTGATGTTTATCCTACAAATTGAGCTGCCATTTCCGAAGGAGTCACCCACTGCACCGAAGATCCGAATGCCTTTTGTATGCGTTCTGCCAGTGTTGCCAGTCCCTGAAGGCCAAGCTCAGTGCCTTGTGTAAAAAGCGACTGCCAGTGTGTGACAATTACGGCAGGATATCCGCCATCGATCAGGTCCTTTATCCGTCCCGTTTTTCCATCCTGAGATACAAGCCGGTCTATCCCGTTTTTTATAAAATCTACACGTCCTTTTTCATCGGCTATCTCCATGCTCCAGAAAGTATCACCTGCATTGGCGGGTATGCTGACAACCTTTTGATTTCTTTCCGTGTCATCATACTCAACCGACATTGGGACCGGTTTTTCAGTATCCTCTGAAAAATGAAGAAAATACCAGGTCAGATTGCGTTTATAAAGGTTCCACTGGGCATCGCCAAGAGCTTTGGCAAATTTCTTTTCCACATCAATACCTGAAACCCAGGGACAGGTAATTCCTTTCGGTTCCATGCCCACATTGCTAAGTATCTGAAAAGCAAGCGTGAAATACTCGACAATTTCATCAGGTTGAGCCTGTGTAATCCAGGCATCTTCATAGATATGCATATACCCGCCGGTTTTCAGGTTATAGGCATTAAGATGAGTCAGGTATTCAGGAGTCATATCAAACCGGGTCGCGATTCTTTCCCGCACCAGCCGCAGAAATTCCAGTAAATGATCCTGCGGCACTTTCTTCAGGGATTTATCAATTCTTCCCAGGCAGCTTGGCATGGGTATAAGCGTGAGTTTCCCGCGGATATCATACTTGTCGAATGTATCCGCCACCCTGCGGGTGAATTCATGCGGAATCAGCAACGGCGTTTCATAACCGGGTATCTCATAAAAAAGCGGGTCAACCGGTGAACCGTCGTCAATGAAAAGACAAATGGGAGCAGGACCTTTATAATTCACCGGAGACCGTGCGATCTGAGGCTCAACTGAGAGCCCTTTAACAACCGATGGCATGGCGCCCATCAGTAAACCGGATCCGGTCAATTGCAACATCCGTCGACGGGAATAACTATTTTCCATCTCTGTATAAATTCAATTCAGTTTCAATTATATGGCTGCTTCTTTATCAGGGCGTTGAGAATAGGATTAACCCAGGCTTCTTTAGTCACATCATAAACAATAAAATCACTGTCGAACTGCCAGTAAGCCCAGCTGAAATTCAGTTTTTCGGCCGTTCGGGCTACAAATGCCGTATACCGTGCCCTTGATTCCATATCGGCTTTATCATACGATCCGAATTCACCAAGGTATATCGGCCTGTTGTTTTTAACTGACCAGTCAGCTGCGACCTGCAGTTTAGATTCAACCTCCTTTTTTTCATCAGGGGTTCCTGTCCATGTAATGCCGCTGAGGTTTTTAAATTCTGTAGCCCATGCCGCACCCTGGTGAGTAAACCGCATCGGGTGATAAAAGTGAACGGTAACAATGATATTCCTATCTTTTTCAGGCAGCTTGAGAGTATTAAGACTTTCTATGCCGTTCCAGTTGGCGGGACCAATGATGAGTGTGCGGTTCGGGTTCGTTTCCCGGATAATATTCATAGCCTCAACAAGGAATGAGTTCCACATATCCACGGTTAGCTTCTGGTTAGGTTCATTCAGTATTTCAAAAATCACATCGGAGGGCTTATCCTTATACCTGGGAGCAACCTGTTTCCAGAATGAAAGAAACATTTCTTTTTTTGCCATGGGATCATCTGCCATCGCGGTGAATTCATGAAGGTCAAGTATGACAACCAGGTGTGCCTCAAGACATTTATTTACAACCCAATCAAGTGTCTCAAGCCAGTGTGGATCCAGTGTATTAGTCTGTTTATCCATGAATGAAAACGGGAACAGGTTAACGCGCACAGAAGAGAAACCTGCCTCTTTAATCATTTTGAAATAGGGTTCCTTAAAACGGCCATGGGTATAATCTTTCCAGAATGCCCGGTCATAGCCCAGAACATTAACACCCTTACCAATTTTAAGATTCTGCTCTTTGGCAGCAACAACCTGCGCCTGTGAAAAAAGGCTGATTGAAAGTCCTGCAATGCACAGGGCAATTAATAACATGGATTTTTTCATGGAATTCATTTTATGGGATACTAAGTTAAAACTACTGAAAAAGCGTTGAATTTAGTATGGAGTTTTGATTTTGTTTTTCATCAGCTCAATCGCTTTTGCAAGCCTGTTTTGTCGTGTTTCTTCACGCCTGGCTTCGGTTATCCACCGAACATATTCCTTTTTATGGGTATAGGACAACTTGTTGAAATATTCCAGAACATTTGTTTCCTTGTTCATCAGGGCCATCAGATCATCCGGTATTTCGACTGTTCTTTCTTCAAGATCTTCTTCAATAACAACATGAACCTTATCACCGGGGTTTTTACCGGTAGCCTTCCTGATTTCCTGAGTGATGCCCAGCCAGTGACATTCTCCACCCATTTTAACAAGTGATCCCTTGTAAGGAACCCCGTCAATCAAAGCCTTCACCTTAACCCTTCCCTTCCCGAACTCCTTTTTCACGTCATAGGGAAATTCAATAAACCCGGCATTCAGGCTTTCATGTTTTTTAATGACGGTATCAAATTCAAATTTTACAGCTGACATATACTGAACAGGTTTATCAAATTTACAAAGAAAAGCCCTTTCCTTCCGTCAAAGCTTTATTGTAATTTTCCCGGTCAAAAGAATACAAATTCGGCGACCGGTGCGGACCTATCTTTCGCTGCACATTAAGGTGTTTAAGGATTCCGATCCCAATGATCTTCTTCTGGAAATTCCGCCTGTCGAGTGAACGCCCCAGGATAGTTTCATATAATTTCTGCAGTTCCGGCAATGTGAATTGTTCCGGCAACAAATTCATGCCCAGGGGTTCGTATTTAATCTGGTGCCTGAGCGTTTCCATAGCCAGTCCGATCATGTGCTCATGATCGAAAAGCATAAGGGGTAACTGTTCAAAGTTCCACCAACAGCATTCTTCAGAAAACTCATCTGCAACAGGAATTGTACGTGTAAAATCAACCAGCGCATAATAGCCGATTGAAACGGTTCTGTTATCAAGCCAGGTTCCCAGTATATCATTATAAAACTTATACGACTTCAATAGGGGACTATCGAAAGTCAGGTTCCGCTCGAGATCTCCGAAGGTATGATACTGCTTTAAAAAGACATCATCGAGCCCGGTTCTTTCCTTTAATATCCGGCTGGCAGCAGAATTTATGGATTCATTCCGCAGAATATAACCACCCGGCAAGCACCATCCTTCAACGCCTTTCCACCTTGTAAGCAATACTCTTAGCTGGTTTTCATGATATCCGAGTATTACACAATCAATCGAAAGCTGTGGGATAAAAAATTTATGCCCCTCCTGAATAAAAGTATATATATCACCCTTTGAAACCATGGTTTAAAAGTAAGAAATTCTATTGTGTAAAATCTACATAATTAAATTATTTAGTATTATTGTGTATATTTTACGCATTTAATACTCAAATTATGAAAACCAAAAGAATCGTATGGCTGACAGCCATTTGGCTCGTAATGACCCAGTTGTCGTTTTCCGAACAGTGGGTGCAGGATTTGAATAAAGGGTGGACATTCCATAAAGTAGGCTCTGCCAAGTGGTATAATGCCAAAGTTCCGGGATGCGTTCACACCGACTTAATGGATAACAAACTGATCCCTGATCCTTTTTATCGTGATAATGAGACCAAAGTACAATGGGTTGATAAAAACTCCTGGGAATACAAAACCGACTTTACGGCAGATGAGGCTCTGATGAAAATGGAACGCATCATTCTCGATTTTAAAGGCCTTGATACCTATGCTGACATTTTCGTAAACGACAGGCTGCTTAAATCCACTGACAATATGTTTTGCGAATGGGAAGTAGATATTAAACCGGTTTTGAAATCCGGTGAGAATACGCTGAGGATTCTGTTTCATTCACCTGTTGCCATGGGTATCCTTAGTCGCGACAAGTTTAACCTTGAAGCCCCCAACGGATACAACCTGGAGTTCCTTAACAATGACTGGCCGAATGTTGGTCCTTATATGCGTAAGGCAAGCTATATGTTTGGCTGGGACTGGGGTCCCAAACTTACAACAAGCGGTATCTGGCGGCCGGTATATCTTAAGGCATGGAACACCGCAAGGATAAATTCCTTGTCAATAGTTCAGAAAGAAATAACAGCCAAAAAAGCGAAAGCATCAGCTGTATTTTCAATTGAATCCTCCGAATCTATGGATGCAACCCTGAACGTTGACTATAGTTTGAATGGATCTAAAATCAGTGTAAAACCGGTACCGGTTAACCTTAATAAAGGCATAAATGAGGTTTCTGTGGATATTGAAATTGCCAAACCGGCGATTTGGTGGCCCAACGGCCTCGGAGCCCATCCTGTTTATTCCTTTACCGGTTCCCTGAAAGGGCAGGAAAAGGAACTGGACCGTATCAGCACGAAAACAGGCCTGAGGACAGTAAAACTTGTTCAGAAACCGGAGTCTGATGGCGGATCCACGTTTTATTTCGAAGTGAACGGCGTACCTGTTTTTGCGAAGGGAGCTAATTACATTCCATCGGATATTTTTCCTTCACGGGTAACCGATGATCATTACAGGGAAATGCTGAAACTGGCTGCAGATGCGAACATGAATATGCTTCGCGTTTGGGGTGGCGGTATCTATGAAAGTGACCTGTTTTATGATTTGTGTGATGAACTGGGTTTAATGGTCTGGCAGGATTTCGCTTTTGCCATATATCATATGCCCGATTACAAAGAGTTTTATGAATCCATTCAAAAAGAACTGGGAGATAACATCACACGGTTGAGAAATCATCCAAGCATCGTATTGTGGTGCGGCAATAATGAAACCGACCTTTTATGGAATGTCCTCTTCAAACGGTACTTTGGCATTCCCTATGATGAAGCCGAGGGAAAGCTGCTCGAAAGTCTGATTCCCTTTCTCCCCGCAGTTGACAGTATCAATCCGGTTTCAAAACAAAGGGTATTAAAAGAATACGACACTGTGTTTTACTCAATTATACCTGAGGCCATTCAGAAATATGATTACAATGCGAGGGATTACTGGCCTTCCTCTCCGATGGGCGGGTACAGGAAACCCGGTACCATGACAAAGCCCTATTCAGGTGATATGCATTACTATGTTGCCGTTATCAATAAACCATTCAGTGATTACTTCGAAATGCAATCCCACTTTTTCAGCGAGCATGGTTTTCATGCCTGGCCGGATAAGAAAACTGTGTATGAATTCACATCAGTTTCTGACCGGTCTGAAAATTCAGCAGTGATGAAATCACATATCAAGGCCGCGAACGGAAGCACCTTGATAAGAAAATATATGGATATGTATTATAAATCGCCAAAGAACTTTGATTCGTACCTTTATGTTTCGCAGCTATTGCAGGTACATTGTATGAAAATGGCTTTGGAACTCCATCGCAGCCGGATGCCCTTTACAATGGGAACGCTTTACTGGCAGCTGAATGATGTATGGCCTGTAGCATCATGGGCCAGTCTGGATTTCCAAAATAACCCGAAGGCGCTGCACTATTTTGTGAAGAAGGCATTCAGTCCGGTTATTGTAGTTCCTTCGGATTACAAGGGACAATTTACGGTAACAGGAGTATCCGATAAATTGCAAGACATTAATGCCACCTTGCAGATGAAAATAATGGATTTTTCGGGTAAGGTGCTTTGGAGTAAAGAATCACCGGTAAAATTAAAAGCCAATTCCAGCCAGGTTGTTTATGAAAGCAAGACCACTGAACTGATCAAAAACATCGATACTACGAAGGCAGTTTTTGTGGCAAAGCTTATGCAGGGAAAACAGGTACTTGCAGCAAACGAATTCTATTTCTCAGAGCCAAAAGATTTAAGTTTCACAAAAGCAGATATCTCCCGCCAGGTGGTTGAGACGGCAACCGGGTATACGGTAACATTAACCAGCACAGTACTGCAAAAAAATGTTTGCCTGAGTTCAGATGAAGACATAAAATTTTCGGACAATTATTTTGATTTGCTTCCTGGGGAGAAAGTCACGATTCAATGCACTACCTCTGGAAAAATTGAAAACTTCAATGATAAGCTGAAGGTTATTTCATTGGTGGATACATATTAAAAAGAGAATCTCAACAAAAGGCCACCCCTGAGGGTGGCTTTTTTTTATGCACCGGCTTTGACACAAAATATCAATCAATTAATTGTAATTTTAGCTTTACTGTAAAAATTCATTCCAGTTTAACTTCCTCAGGGAAATAAATAAGTATGCTGCTGACAAAACTACATATTCCTTCATCCGGCGATCACATCGTTCACAGGTCCGGGCTTTTTGATAAATTAAACGCCGGACTGAACCGGAAATTAATTCTGATATCCGCACCGGCCGGCTTTGGTAAAACTACCCTGGTAAGCGACTGGATCAATCAACTAAAAATACCGGCAGCATGGTTTTCACTGGACAAGAGCGACAACGATCCGGTAGAATTTCTAAGCTATGTTATAACCGGGATACAAACCATACAATGTGAATTCGGGCAAAATGCACTAAGGTTGCTGAAATCACCGGGCGAAACAGGAATAATGTCCATTGCCGACTTATTAATCAATGAAATGATTACTATCGGACAAGACTTTATCCTGGTGCTGGATGATTTCCACTTAATAAGCAGCGGCGAAATAAAGAAATTAGTGACTTATTTTTTAGAACATATTCCCGGTAATATTCATTTTGTCCTGTCTTCCAGGTCAGATCCCGTTTTGGAAATGGCCAGGTTACGAAGTCAGAATCAATTGGTGGAATTACGCGCCAGTGATCTTTGCTTTAAGACAGAAGACATTTCTTACTTGTTTAATAAAAAATTAAAATTAGGATTGTCTGTTGACGATATCCACACACTTGAAAACAAAACGGAAGGCTGGATTGCCGGACTGCAGTTAACTGCCCTGTCATTACAGAGCAATGCTGACATTTCAGGATTTATCAGGGCATTTAAGGGCGACAACCGGTATATCATGGATTACCTGATTGAAGAAGTATTAAAAATTCAGACAGAAGATGTTAAGGAATTTCTGGTAAATACGTCCATATTGGAGCAATTCTCCGCACCGCTGTGCGACGCTCTGTTAAACAGAACTGACAGCCGGTTAATCCTCGAGAAACTGGAAAAGAACAATTTATTCGTTTTTTCGCTTGATGCTGAACGGCAATGGTACAGGTATCACCATCTTTTTGCCGACCTGCTTAAGCAAAGGCTTTTACTGAATGATTCCACAATCGTGGAAATACTTCACAATAAAGCATGCATTTGGTTCGAACAGAATAATCTGTTCGATTTGGCGATAGCACATGCCTTAGAAATAAAAAACTTCGAAAAAGCCATACAGCTATTGGACAGGATTGTTGAATCGCTGTGGCAAAACGGCCATCATACCGTAATCATGAACTATGGCGATACGCTGCCGGATGAATTAATAAAGAAGAATCCGGGTTTTTGCTTGTACTACTCCTGGATCCTGATCACATCGGGTCAAATTCAAAAAGCACGGCCGTTTCTGTTAAGCGCCGAACAAATCTGCGTACAATTAATTAGTGATAAAAGCTCTTCGAAAGATACGGTTCAATTTTATGGAAAGCTTCTTGGAAAAATAGCGGTTGCCTTTGCTTATTCATTCTCAAACGAAGAACATTCGGATAAAATCTTCGATTATTGCGAACTGGCCATGAAACATCTTACCGCAGATGATCCTTTGTGGTATAGCTGGGCATGGTTTTCATCGGCTATTGCACAGTATTCGAACGGAGACTTGTTGGCAAGCAAAGCGGCCTTTAATACGGCTTTTGAATACGGAAAGAAATCCGGAAATATCTACCTGATATCAACAATTGCTATCCGCATGGCTGAAAACGAACAACAATTGGGTTTTTATAAGACAGCTTACCAAAAATGTATTGATCTTTTAGAATTACTGACTGATAAGGGCTATCTGCAAATTGCAAGGGGTGATTGGACATTTGCTGCCCTGTATTTTATCCTGGGGATTTCGCAATACAACTGGGCAGAAAATGATAAAGCCATTGAAAATATAAAACGTGCTTATGATTTGAGTAAGCAGGGGAAAGATATTTATCTGAAAATTACCATTTTGATGGTATATTCAGTAGTACTCCTTGAACTCGGAGACAGTGAAGCGGAAAAGAAAATACGGGAGCTGGATGAATTATACTTTAAAAACAGTATACCTCCTTTTCTGAAGTCCTATTATATAGGATGGAAGATTTATCTCTGTTTCGAAAAAAACGATCTGGATAAAGCGCAGAAAATCGTTTCTCACTATGATCTGGACCTTAGTAAAGAAAAGACACCGGCTAATGAATCGGCCTATTCATCGTATGTGCGTCTGTTGATGGCACAAAACAGGCTGGATGAAGCAGAATCCCTGCTTTCAGAACTTTATGTCCTGGCAAGGGAAGGAAAGCGTAATGAAAGAATGATAGATTGCCTGGTCTCATGGGCCATTTTGCATGAAATGAAAGGCAGGCATGATGAGGCAGTATCACATATCATCCAGGCCATGGAACTGGCTTCTGATGAAAATTTACTGATTGGCTTTGTATTAAGAAGTCATGAAATCAATGCTCTGCTTAAAGATGCCTATAAAATACAGACTACAACAAAAACAAAGATTTCGGATCGTTTTATTGAAAACCTTAAAATGGCTGTTGACCGCAGAACAAACCAGTTGAAAATGAGAACATCCTCTGAGCTCAGCTCCCGTGAACTGGAGACACTGAAGATGATCACCGGGGATCTGTCAAACCAGGAAATTGCAGATAAGCTCTTTATTTCTCTGAATACGGTCAAAACACACTTAAAAAACATTTATTTAAAACTTGAAGTGGACAGTCGTTCAAAAGCTGTAGCAAAAGCAAAAGAAATTGGATTGTTATAGCACGTTGCTATAGTTCCTGTTTATAAAAATCACCCCCGGAATCACCCCCGGGGGTGATTTTTTTTTACCGGGTACCCCTCACCTTTGATCCATTATTAAATCATTTAAAATGAGCGGTAAAACTGAAATTGTAGTACGCGGGCACCTGGATAAAAAATGGAAGAATTGGTTTGCCGGTATGGATATAATGTATGAGGGGGAAAATACAATCATCTCAGGTAAAATTACCGATGAATCCTTTTTACACGGAATTCTGAATAAGATCCGCGATTTAAACCTGGTGCTTATTTCCGTAAATCCATCGAAATAAAACTGAAAGTCCTGAATTCAATAAACATAAAATGATTACAATGAAAAGAATAATCTCAACAACAGTCATTCTTACTTTGCTCACGACATGGGCATTTAGTCAGAAATTTACTCAAACAGTCAGGGGAACTGTAATAGATAACGATAATAAGTTACCACTGATAGGTGTGATAGTGACCCTACCGGCTTCTAACCCGCAAGTAGCCGCTGCAACCGATGTAAATGGCAATTTCAGGCTGGAAAAAGTACCAGTCGGCCGGATATCACTACAATTGAACTACGTCGGATATGATGGGTTAACCCTTTCAAATATAGAAGTTAATTCCGGTAAAGAGGTTGTCCTTGAAATAACAATGAAAGAGTCAATCATAAAAATAGACGATGTGGTAGTGAAGGCTTACAGGAAAAAAGGCGAAGCCATCAATGATATGGCTCTTCTCAGTTCAAAATCCATTTCAACCGAACAAACAAAAAGATACACAGGTGGAATGGAAGACCCTGCACGCGTGGTTTCCAGTTTTGCTGGTGTCACGAGTTCGCCTGATGGGAGCAGTGATATTATAGTAAGGGGAAACTCACCGAAATATATGCAATGGCGTTTGGACGGAATTGAAATTCCAAGCCCCTATCATATGGATGACCAGAATGCTTCTATGGGTGCCCTGACAGCCCTGAATAACAACCTGCTGTCCACCTCCGATTTCTACACAGGGGCATTCTCTTCAGAGTATGGGAATGTGCTGTCAAATGTGATGGATGTGAAACTGAGAAGCGGAAATAACGAAAAAATGGAAGCAACCTGCGGGATTGGTATTCTGGGTACTGATCTTACACTCGAAGGACCTTTTAAAAAGGGCTATGGCGGGTCATATCTGATAAACTACAGGTATTCCACTGTTTCGCTGATGAAAAAAATAGGCCTGGTAGATGTAGATGGTGTAGTGAATTACCAGGATGCAACCTTTAAGGTATTGCTCCCTACTAAAAAAGTGGGTACATTCTCATTCTTTGGCCTGGGAGGGTTGAGCGGCTTTTCAATGGATAACATAAAACTGGGAGCATTCACCACTCCCGGCAGTCCTGCAGAAAATGCCAACGTAATTAAAGATTATGACAAGTCTGCTTTCCTTGCCAATTTCGGAATCAATCATACCTTAACGGTAAATAACAACAGTTTTGTAAAAACCTCCCTCTCCTATTCCGGTAATGGATTTGATGATGATATTTATTCGGCGGAGCTAATAAAAACATACGATAACGAAGGAGTATTATCCGGTGATTCTGCCATTAACAGGCATCAGAGTTTTGAAAGCCGCGTGATGAATTCTGCTATAAGGGGCGCAATTTCCTACAGCAACAAGATCAATGCAAAGAACAAAATACAGGTTGGAATCAAATACACGTTAAACCACTTTGACTACAATCAAAATATATATAATAACCAGTCTGCGGCAATGATAAACGTGACGGATTTCAGAAAAAGCGGCGGTCTCCTGAATAGTTATATTAACTGGAAAAGCAGTATTAACGATAAGATTACTTTGGTGGCAGGGCTACATAGTATGAATGTTTTGATCAATAACAAGTATACCCTGGAGCCCAGGATTGCTGTAAACTGGAAGCTTGGCAATACAGGTTCTGTTCATGCCGGTTATGGAAAACACAGCACCATGGAAAGCGTGCATAATTATTTCACAAAAATTCAGCAACCGGACGGAACAACTACAGAACCCAACAAAAACCTGGGATTATTGAAATCCGACCATTTTGTAGTTGGTTACGAAAAGCGCTTTGGTACGAATTTACTGGCAAAAGTAGAAGCTTACTATCAAAACCTTTACAATTTGCCTGTTGAGAACCTCGATACCAGTTATTATGCAACCATCAACGAGGGAATTGATTACAGGTATGTAGCGCTGGTAAACAAAGGAATCGGTAAAAACTACGGGGTTGAATTTACCCTGGAACGGTTTTTCGATGATAACTATTATTTTTTAATCAATGCTACTTTATATGATTCGAAATACAAATCCCTTGAAGGTATCTGGCGAAATACACAATACAACAGCCGGTACCTGGTAAATCTGTTATGCGGAAAGGAATTTAAAAACATCGGCCATAAGCAAAACAAAACGCTGGCCGTGAACGCCAAGGTATTTTTGGGCGGTGGCAAAAAATACATTCCCCTGTTAAGAGATGCGCAGGGTAATGTCTCCGTTGATCCGTCACACAATAAATTCTGGGATTATAAAAAAGCCTATGATAACAAACTGGATAACATCTACTATGTAAACCTGTCCGTAAGCTATAAAATTAACAGGTCGCATGCTACTCATGAGATTTTCGTTGATATGATGAACCTTACAAACAACCAGGCAAGATTATCAGAATACTATGATGAAAGCAAACAGGGAAAGGTTGGCTATTTAAAACAAATGTATTTCATTCCCAATATTATGTACCGCATTTATTTCTAACTTGAATCGCGAAATTCAATTAATCAGGTCCAAAGTGAAAGCAATATACCAGGCCAAATACGGCCCGCCGGAATCCCTTCAGTTCAGGGAAATTGAAAAGCCTGTTCCCAAAGCCAGAGAAGTTTTAATTAAGGTTTATGCCTCTACGGTAAACAGAACCGACTGCGGATGGCTCAGGGGTAAGCCGGTATTTGTCAGGATAGTAACGGGCATTCCTGTTCCAAAGAATAAAGTCACCGGAACTGAATTTGCAGGAGAAATCGAAAAGGTCGGTAAAGGAGTGAAAATATTCAAGCCCGGAGAAAAAGTGTTTGGCTTGAACGAATTCAAACTGGGATCCCATGCAGAATATATGGTTATGTCAGAAGACGGTCCGATAGCTGCCATACCAGCAAATACGAGCTATGCCGAAGCTGCTCCGATATGTGAAGGTGCTTATTATGCCCTGTGTGATATCAGGGCAGCCCACATTCAGAAAGGGCAAAAAGTCCTTGTAAACGGTGCAAGTGGTGGTATAGGTTCGGCAGCAGTTCAGCTTGCTGTATACTTTGGTGCAGAGGTTACAGCAGTATGCGGTACCAAAAACCTGGGACTGATGAAATCACTGGGAGCGACAGAAGTGATCGATTATACCTGCCAGGATTTTACAAAGAGCAATCAAAAGTACGACCTTGTGTTCGATGCGGTGGGAAAAAGTTCTTTTAGAAAATGTAAACCCATCCTGAAGAAGCGTGGGATTTACATTTCAACTGAACTTGGATATATGGGTCAGAATCCCATACTGGCACTTATAACGCCGCTATTCGGTAACAAAAAAGTACAGTTCCCGATACCTGCGATCCGCAAAAAAGATGTTGAATTTTTAAAAACTCTTGTGGAGGAGGGTAAATACAAACCGGTTACAGACAGGGTATATCCCTTCGAACAGCTCATTGAAGCCTTCAGATATGTAGAAACAGGGGAGAAGACCGGAAATGTAGTCATACAATTTAACCATGTATAAAGAATTAAAACAAATACCATGAAAGCAGTTGTGTTGGAAAAATATGGATCGCCGGAATTTCTCAAAATAAAGGAGGTTGAAAAACCGGTTCCTGGAGAAGATGAGGTACTGATAAAGGTTCATGCTGCTGCTTTAAACGATTGGGACTGGCAGGTAATTTGCGCGAAATCCCTTGCAAACCGGATCATGTTCGGGTTCTTCAAACCCAGGATCAATATTCTGGGCTGCGATATTGCCGGGCACATTGAAGCAGTCGGCCCCAAAGTCAGGAAGTTCAGGCCCGGAAATGAAGTTTATGGTGATTTATGTGAATGCGGATTTGGTGGTTTTGCCGAATATGTAACGGCAAAGGAAAATGCGCTTGCATTTAAACCTGCGGGTATGACATTCGTTCAGGCTGCCGCCATACCCCAGGCTTCCATGCTGGCAGTGCAGGGGCTGATTGACGGGCTGAAAATCAAACCGGGACAAAAGCTATTGATTAACGGCGCCGGTGGAGGAGTTGGTACTTTTGGCGTGCAGATAGCCAAATTATTCAATCTTGAGGTAACGGGTGTCGACTGTGCTGAGAAACTGGAAATGATGCGGTCAATGGGTTTTGATCAGGTTATTGATTACGCAAAAGAGGATTTCACAAAAAATAAGAAGAAATATGATCTTATTCTTGACAATAAAACAAGTCGTTCCCTGTTCGATTATTCCCGTTCACTAGCTAAGGATGGTAAATATGTAACAACAGGAGGCAATAATGGCAGGCTTTTACAGGTGGTTTTCTTTGGATGGATCGTCGGCAGGATAAAGAAAAAGAAATTTCAACTGGTCATCCTGAAGCCAAATAAAGACCTGGCCTACATTAACGAGCTATTCGAAACCGGGAGAATAAAGCCTGTTATAGATACTGAATACCCCTTAGAAGATCTTGCCAATGCATTCCACTATTTCGGTGCCGGGCATCATAAGGGGAAAGTGGTGGTCAGGGTTTAATTAGTGAAATTTGAAAAGAAAAGCCACTGGTATAATGGCTTTCAGTTTCAGTATGAGTTATAGTCAGAATTAGGGATCCAGAATCATTTGCATTCTACAGATGAAATAAAAAATCTGCAGTTACGACGCCATTTGCATTTGTGGTTGTGTGCCAGGCAAAAGCTTATCGCTTTGATCAGGTTTGGTCATTAAAGCAGTATAGAGGGTAGTATTGTAAATATAAGCAATTTACAAACCACAACAATATCCTGTTCCATTTAGGTTTTTCAGGCAAAAATTGCTTTTGATATCAGCCTGTACTACATTTGAT
This sequence comes from Bacteroidales bacterium, assembly GCA_035299085.1. NCBI lineage: Bacteria > Pseudomonadati > Bacteroidota > Bacteroidia > Bacteroidales > Bacteroidales bacterium. The sequence continues at coordinate 228,029 of DATGXG010000024.1, forward strand.
TTTCGGTTTGTCCCGTCAGCTTTATTCATTCTGGCTCCTTTGGAAATTGATTAAAACAAGTATTGTTATGAGACTTACTATTTACCTTTTTTCAGTGGCTTATCTTGTTCTTTCACAAAACCTTTTCTCCCAAGAGAAACCGGGCCAATGGAAACAGCATATTGATTCCGATTTGTCATGGGTGTCAACTGACACGACAACACCCCTCTTTGCCGAATATCAGGTTTATCCAACGCCTTCAAGAGGAAAAGATACACAAGGGAGTTTTATGATTTACCTTCCTGAAGAGTATCAGAATACCCTTAAAAGATTTCCTGTGATTTACTTTTTACATGGAGGAAATGGAACCCAAAAAGACGCGGAATGGCTGATGAAAATAATGGATAAAGCCATTAAAGAAGGAAAGATGCCCCCGGTCATTATTGTCGGCCCCCAGGCCTTACCTATTGGATGGTATTGCAATGCAAATTCCGGTGCAAAAGGAGTAACCAGCGGGCCTGTAGAAGATGTATTGATGAAAGATCTTATTCCCTATATTGATGAGCATTACCGGACTATTGATGACCGCTCCGGCCGGGGTCTCGAAGGTTGGTCAATGGGTGGCTTCGGAGCCATGAGACTTGGTTTCAAGTATCCTGAAATGTTTGGTTTCACTTCATCCCTGGCAGGTGCGCTGATTGACTTTCAGGACGAACACAATCCACAGTACCTGGTCAACACATTTGGCCCTGCAACAGGACCGGGCTCGGAAAAATCCATTGAATACTTCAACTCAGTACATCCACGATTTTATGCCGGGAAGAATGCTGAGATAATAAAGAGCAATGTAAAAGTAAGGCTTATTATCGGCGATCAGGACTGGTTGTATAACAATAATGGTAAGTTTATAACTAATAACTTCAGTGATTATCTCGATTCACTAGGTATAAAACATGGCTATACCGTCTTAGAAAATGCTGGACATATGTTCCCGTTAGAATTTGCTGATGGAACCAGGGAATATCCGATTCAGTTCTGGGTGGATGCATATAAAACTTTGGTAACGACGTCCGCTATTAAACATATGAAGGAATAATCTACGCTTCGGATGGTAAAAAAGAAAGACTCCTTACAAAAATGTTAAGGAGTCTTTTCTTGTAGCGGGGGCAGGACTTGAACCTACGTCCCGATTTCATCGGGATATGAGCCCAACGCCCTTAATATGTTTTTATGGGAATTAAAATATAAAAACCGGATCTTTTATGATCCGGCCTTTTTGGTAGCGGGGGCAGGACTTGAACCTACGACCTTTGGGTTATGAGCCCAACGAGCTACCAACTGCTCCACCCCGCAATGTTGGATGGCAAAGGTAAACTAACTTTGTTATAAAAAAAATTGTTTGGGAATAAAATATTAAAGATTATGAAATTGAGAATGTAAGACCCTGCAATTATACCAGATTCGATATTCTTAAATCAGTGTTCCTTGTTCGGTGTTCGTTTGATGGGACACATACGACCTATGGGACGTATGAGAGTGCCGGTATCCAGCGTCCAGTAACCAGCTCCCGGCGCATTTCCTGTGCCGGCAGATTGCTTCGTCGCGATTCATTCTGCGATAATCATTTTTGGTCCGGCTCCTCGCAATGACGTGACTTTTTCCGCCATCCAGTATCCAGCATCCGGTATCCAGCATCCAGAATCACTTCTCCTTCTTCAAATCCTCCAACAACGAGCCTAGCTTATTTACATAATCGGTGAAATCGGATTTGTAACGGATGGAATCGTCACGCTTTTCCGGCAGTTCGATCTTTATGTGATGCCTTACCGTGGCTGGGTTTGAATCAAGGATGTACACATCGGTGGAAAGGAACACGGCTTCACTTTCAGAATGGGTCACAAAAATGACGGTGGGATCAATTTTTGCCGTTTCGAAAATAGAACGCAGGAAAACCTGCACCTGCTTCCTTGTCACAGTATCCAACGCACCGAATGGTTCATCCATCAATAGAATCTGCGGATTTACCACCAGGTTACGCGCTATGGCTACACGCTGTAACTGTCCGCCCGACAAGATCGGGTACTTGGCCCATTTGCTTTCGTGTCCGCTCAACCCTACAATTTTGATCATTTCCATTGCCTTCTCATTGGCCTCATCCTTCGGAACGCCTTTGAGGATAAGCGGTAGTGCCACGTTCTGCAACACCGTTTTCCATTCAAATGAAGTATACTGCTGAAACACCATCGGAATCCGGTCTTTGTCGGTCCTCTTTTTCCCGTAAATATAAACTTCCCCCGATGTGGGAATCTGCAATCCGGATATATACCTGAGCAATGTGGATTTCCCGCAACCTGATTTCCCCATGAGGGTAATAAACTGACCCTGGTTCTTAATATCCTTAATATCAAGGCAGAAATCCTTAAAAACAATGTTGGCAGGTTTATGATCGGAATAAACCTGGTTGATATTGACAAGATTAATGATATCGGTTGATTTCCCGAATGGAACCTGCGACACAGGAGCCTCTGAGGCCCCACTTACCTCTGCAGCCTGACCGGATACCGATGATTCGATTACCTCGTCTTCAGTTTTCTGAAATATATTCCGCTTCATGATCAGGCGTATTTAAAATTGAAAATCTTTCTGTCAAGCCACTTGAGCAGCTTATCCTGGACAAATCCTATAAAGATGATCAGCAGGAGCACCGCGTATAGCTGATCGACATGTGAACCGCGCGAAGTGGCCATGTAGATCATGGAGCCGAGCCCGCCCTGTGCATTCACCATTTCGGCTATCACAATATATGTCCAGCTCACGGCAACCAAGTTGATCACATCCATTGAAAAACGGCTTAAAACGGAAGGAATGTAAAAATGCTTCAGGGTCATCCATGGGCTCGCGTTAAGGGTCCACATGGTTTGCTGCAGGGCTTTAAGATGATCGTCGGTCTCAATGTCTTTTATCCGCTGGGTTATGGCAGGCAACAGGTATACAAAAATACCGAATGCAAGGAACTGTACTTTCACTCCGAGTCCCAGTCCGAATAAAGCCATAAAAATTCCGGTTGTGGCCGGAAGAGGTGTAAACCGGATCGCTTCGATTTGTTTGCTGACAAGATGCCTGAAAAACGGTAGCAATCCAACCAGGAATCCTAACGGAATGGCAATGGCCATGGCCTGCAGGTAACCTCCCATGTTGATAAAAATGGAATACCCTGTATTATACACGAGATTCCTGTCAACAAAAAGGGTTTTAAAACATTTGATCACATCAACAGGTGACGGCAGTATGGTGGATTTTATCCATCCCATTGTAGGGACCAGCCACCACAGAAAAATGAGCAGGATCCATCCCAGGATGTTCAATGCCAGTTCCGTCTTTTTATCGACGTTTCCGGCGAACGTAAACAGCTTTTTCACTAATCCCATAATATCCGGTTTTAATTGAGTCATAGCGGGCGAAGTCGAGGTGTAATTACCCTTCGACTCCGCTCAGGGTGACATTATCTTTTACTGGCCGAGGAGCTGGAATTCAGTCCTGCGGTTGGCAGCTTTACCGTCTTCTGTATTGTTATCAGCCACCGGTTTATCAGGTCCGTTACCTACAATGACAAATCGGTTCTGGTCGAAATTGTAAGTCTTAACAAGGTAATCAGCCACTGACTTTGCCCTTTTGCGTGAAAGTTCCCTGTTCATTTCAGCACTTCCGACATTATCGGTATTGCCTTCGATACGTACTTTCATACCGGCGAATTCAACCGATAGCTGACCAAGCTGGTTTTCAATCTTGTCCTTCATATCAGCAGTAAGAGCCCATGAGCCGGTTGCGAAATTGATAATGATAGGCTTAATGGCAACAGCAGGTGCTTTTTCATCCGCTGCTGTAGGAGCCTGGAATTCGATCTGGCCTTCTGCCAGCTGGTCGTCACCCTGGAGATCTGTTATAGCCTGGACAACTCCCGGATAGGAAGCCTCAGCCCATGGCACAATATTCGTCAGGTTATTCCCGTAACCGGTTTTATATACCCGGGCCATTTTGGTATAGAGCTGTTGACCTGTGATACCTGTAAAATCTGTGCTCAGGCCAAAGAAATTCACATTATCACCATAATTTGCAAAGTGAATTTTCCGCATCCCGTCAAGAATGATGCTTACATCATCAGGCACCTCGAAAGCAGTTTTATATACCTGGGCGGCCTGTGCCATCTTCTCAGGATCTTTCATTTCAGCATTGGCAACAAGCCATGCTTCTGAAAGCTTTATAAACAGGTCTTTCTTTTTTTCAAGAACTTCCTTACGGGCGACAAATCCGTCCATAATAATGTTCGGAAGCAGGTTGGTGCTTGTAAGAATTTTTGCATCTCTCGATTTAAGACATTCCTGGTCGTCAGGCGACCATACAACTGTGGCATCGGCATTTCCGGTGGTGAAGGCCGTCTTGGCAGCAAACGGGTCACCCATGGGTAAAATCGTAACATCCTTTTCGGTAAGTCCGCCGGCTTCAAGGGTTGCATGAAGCAGGGTATTGCTCGGCCATCCGAGTGCGCAGGCAATCTTTTTTCCCCTCAGATCGGCGACAGTATTGATCGATTTATCCACGATAAACACGTCGGCGCCCCTTGAATCATCAATTTTAAGAAACTGTACCACGCTCATTTTTGCCAGGTCGCTGCTCCTGTCCATTCCAATAGGCGAGATATCCGTGGTTGTAAAAATAAAATCGAGATCACCGTTTTTAAGGGCATCATTCAGCTTTTGCATATCGTCCATGCGGACAGCTTCGAAAGTAATGCCGAATTGCTTGAACATCCTGGATTCCTTGTTCGGCTTAGCTCCTCCGTTCATATACAAACCCGGTGCAAATCCTACAAAGTTATTGAACCCTGCACGCAGATCGGCTTTATTGCCTTTCGATGCCTTGTTCAGGTAAGGATAACCAAAATATACACCGGCACCTACGGCGCCAATGATAAGTAAAAGTACGATGAGCTGAAATCCCAAAGTCCATTTTTTAGGAAATCCCGGAATGGACCTGCCAGGCTGGTTTTGATAATCGGTTGTCATTTTTTTGATAATATTAGAAATTCAGGGGTTATTAAAAAATATCACCAAGCGGACCCGCTGCACTCTTCTCTTCATGCGTCAGCTTATGGTTCGGGTTTGAAATTTTTGAAGGGCTTGGAACATCTATCTGCCCGGCATCAAGTTTATTGCCGATGGCAAGCAGTTTTTCATAAGCCTCATCACTGTCAAAATCAAATGCTGTGGTGTTCTTTTCAAGGTCTTCCAGGTTCTGTGCCGTCATGGCCAGATCTTCGGAAATACGTCCTGCAACAAATTCAAGAGCATATTCGAGCTTCCAGTTTTGTCCGCCCGGACCGAGGATCTCTTTCAGAATGGCCGTTGCACCGCGCGATGCAGCTGCCATTTCCCAATCCTTTTTCATGATGTTGATGCTTTCCTCGAAATCTTTTATTTTATTTTCGAGAAGCGTTGCACCAATAGCCAGTTTGCGGTCAAGGTTGGCAAAAATATTGGAACGGGCTGCATATTTGGTAGTCCATTCAATGTTCTTTTCCAAAATAGTATTTGAACGGGTCCCTCCTGAAGTAGCATTGATGAATTGCTGCTGAAGATCTACATATTCATCTGTTTCCTTAATGGCTTCGCCTTTCTCCTCCACCATTTTTTCCATCTGCTTTTTGATCTCGCTGGCTTTTTTAGTCTGGTGTTGCACTTCAGTTTTTGCATCCTCAGCCACTTTCTGAGTTCCTTTTGACATTTGTTCAAAATCAGTTCTCAGTTGCTTAATTTTTGCCTTGTGGGTCAGAAACATATCATGGGTCTGCCACATTTTTTGTTTTTGTTCTTCCAGTTCATCGAACGGATTCCACCGAATGATGGCCTTATGAAAAGAACGGACTATCCTTCGGAACAATTTGAAGATGGCAGGTAACAGCAGGATAACCAGAACTACAGCCAGAATGGAGGCAATCACAGCCAGAACCTGGCTGAGGGCTCCGAATACAGCCGGAATGATCCACTTAAAAGTTCCGTAGGCAATTACGGCAATTACAATCAAACCCAGTATAGCACCGATCGGTTTCTCACCTTTGCGCCATTTTGCAAGCGACTCTTTTCCTCTTTCAACCAGCTTGGCATCATCGAAATACTTCATGATGGGCAGCTGCGTTACAGTTTTAGTTTCAGTTTGCATGACATCAGATTTATAGTTTTAGGAAATATTCGTTTTTATGCCGGCCTCAATATCCACAATACTTACAAGAACTTTTTCCCTTGCGTCGCGAATGGCATTGATCTTTTTCTCAATGTCGGAAAACTGGTTCTCGTATTTTATGTCAATAGCGGATAGCTGATTGCTTAGGGTGACTTCCTGGTTTTGCAGATCCTGGATCTGTTTATTCAATTGCTGAATTTTCGTTCTTGTACTCTTCAGGCTGTTATCCAGGTTTGTCCGCTCCGTATCTTTTTCACCCTGGAGGCTTTGCTTTTTTGCAGTGCCCTTATTGATTTCCGCTTCGGCAGTTCGCTGAACCAGGTCTTTATAGAACATCGAACTTTCAAGGAGACGGGCGGGAGTCAATGATTTATCGATTTTCTGCGCTATCCTGAAAACCGTTTTATACACTTCCGGCGTCGGATCCTGTTTTTCTTCAAACAACGATTCGGTGAACTCAAGAAAATCAAAACCGGGTTGGTTGTTCTGGTTGATCAGATTCTGAAGACGCTGTACAAAATCCTCAACCAGGGGCATGTCATTGGTACTCAGCGAAGCAGAAGGAATATATCCATCCGGTGTGGTTTTAGCGGTTGCTTCTTTTACCTGGTTGGGTTTTACGGGTGAGTTTGTCTGATCCTCCCGAAAAAAAAGACTTTTGAATCGAAATCCTTTATCTTTTTCGGCCATAATCGTAGATTTAAATGGTTGGGTTCTTGCACAAAATTAAGGGTTTTTTTGCAGGTTGGTTTTTTTAAACCTGAATAATAGGTGAACCCCTGAATTATACCGGTAAAGGCGGAAATAGTGCCGGTTATAAGCAATTCCGGAATATCATTAAGGGAATATTAATATATTTGGTTTTCTTCAGACAACAAACGGTAATAACCATGAAACGCATGTACCTTCCATTGTTCCTGATTGTTCTCTTCACAGCTTGCAGCAACACCCCTGTTCCTGTCATTACCTACAGGAACATTGAAAAAGGGCAGTGTGATGCAGACACTTCTAACCGCTACCATTACGTTATGCCTGAAAACCATGAAGGCAAGGTTGCCCTGCTGATCATTCTTGACTCGGGTGGTGACGGATTGCTGGGTGTTAAAAAAGGAATCGAAGGAGCAGCAAAGATTCCGTGTGTGATCATCGGATCAGATGTGGTCCGGAATAACAATCCTTTTTACATCAGGATTATCCTTGGACTGATTCAGGATGCAGAGAAAAAGTTCCCGGTGGATAAAGACAGGATATTCCTGGCCGGATTTTCAGGTGGGGCCAGGATGGCACTTGATTATGCCCGTCAATATCCGGTAAATGGAGTTTTAATGTGCGGTGCGGGACCCGGTACAGGGTCGTTCAACGACCTGCCAAGCAAAGTCTATATGATATCAGGCTCAACCGATTTCAATTTCAGTGAAATGTATTACAATCCGATCCGGGTATCGGGAGGAGAGAAATTCATGTCAGACTACTTCAGGGGAAAACATGAATGGCCTCCCGCTGCAAATCTGGAAAACGGTTTAACCTGGTTGATGGCCGGTGAAAATAAGGAACTTGCTAAAGAACACTCAGCTTACCTTGTGAATAAAGCCGACAGCCTCCTGGCACAGAATGAAACGCTTTTTGGGTTAAAAGCACTGGAGAATGCAATGGCACTGGATGGAAAAAATAAAACAGCTGCCCAAAAACATTCGGAGATTGCTTCTTCCCGCAAAATTGAGGATAATCTGGATTTGCTTGAACGGAATCTTTTTGTGGAAAGGCGTATCGGGCAGGCTTATGTTGAAGCCATGGTTGACAAGGATTCTCTTTTCTGGTTCAATGAGATCAGCGATCTTTCAAAACAAATTGCCGGTTCAAAAGGCGAAGAAAATGATCATTACCAAAGGATAAAAGCGTTTCTGGGCATAATGTTCTTTTCGAGGGTCAATGCGCTTTTGCGCTCTGATCCACTGAATAAACAAACGGCTGTTTTGCTGGCCGCATACAGGAACCTGGAACCTGAAAATCCTGATGTTTATTATGATCTTGCCTTATATGAAAAAAATCTGAATCATCACCAGAAATCCCAGCAGTACCTGAAAAAGGCAATCTCACTTGGATTTAAGGATCAACTGAAATTGAAATCTGATTTCCCGGGTTAACTATACTTTCCTTAATACTTTTTGTAACTCCTGGATATCGTTCGACAGGTTGGAGAGCATACGGTTGTTCATGTCAGCAAACCTTGCCGTAACATACTGTATGTATACATCAATGTATTCCTCCACATCCTTGATCCCCGTATCCCTGATGAAATCATCCCTGAATTCATTAAATCTGCTTTGAGGTCCGAAAAATGCCATGACGATATTTTTTTTGATTGAATAATTAAAATTAATAAATTGGCCTAATACTATCTAACAAATACAATGAGAATTGCAGCATTCATCCTGATCCTTGCCGCTTGCCTAAGTGCTTCTTCACAGGAACCAACAGCTCTTAAAGATAAGGCCGGAACATGGACTTACGGCTTTCTTGACGATGCCAATACAAAGTTATATTGTCAGCAGTATGCTATGACATTGGCTGAAAAGGAAACGCTGAAGAAAAAGCTTGACGCCATTGTGGAAGCACTTCACAAAATACCTGTCCTTGCTGAGCCCAAAGGCGTGGATCCCACGGTCGAATCCCGACCCTACAATCCATATGACTTTAAGAGGTATCCTGAAAACTATCCTTACATTGGCGAAATGAATTTCAGGCTCATCACCTGGTATAATTCAAAGGGAAAAGACTGGCGGCAGACCATTGAACCGCCCAGGATGACATTGTACACGAACAATATTCATTTACTCAAAAGAAGCGCTCTGAATGTGGCTGGTCCTGAAGGAGATGATGTAAAGAAAGCTGAGATCCTTGTGAATGAAATCTGTAAACCCGATAAAATAAAGGAACTTGCTCCCAATGTGGTGCTGTATGATGCAGCAATAGTGGTCACAAAGCCGGGCAGACAATTGTATCTTCCCTGCACGGTAGGAGAAGCATACAAGCGACTTATCGCCTATTATGAAGCTTCGGCAAAAAAAGAACCGGCGTTTGGGGTAGTGCTTCAGGGTATTAAAAGCGAATACTCATCGCTTACTCCGGGGCAGCTTGGGGGCCCTGCGTATTTCGGCGGGATGTTTTCAGGAATAACCCCTCAAAAGAACAATGATCCGCTTTACCTTTTCAACAATGAATATTTCGACAGGTCAAAACCTAAGACCGATGTGCAACTGATCGTTTTCCCCATTGATGCCGATTATTTCAGGAAAGAATCGGATTTCGTTCCCAATGATGTCGGATTCCTGCGAATTTACCAGGTTTTGCATGCTCTTGATTATGCAGCACTGGCTAAGCTGATAGATTGAAAATTAGTATTCAGTATTCAGTATCCAGCATCAAGCATCAAGCATCAAGCATTCCGCTTCGGCAGGCTCAGCGACCGGGATGTTTTATTGAACAACCATGACTTCGACATGCTCAGTCATGCTATCCAGTATCCAACATCAAACATCCGAAACTAAACTTCCATATCGTACAGATTGTTAATTCAGAAATCATCATTCATGAGAAAAACCTTCCTGATTGCCTGCATTATAATTATTCCCTCTGTAATCTTTGCACAACAGACCAAAACAAAAAACCTGATCCTTGTTACAATCGATGGCCTGCGCTGGCAGGAAGTATTCACTGGGGCTGATGGTGATCTGATCAGCAATAAAGACCTGGTGGGAAACCAGGAAAAGATGAAATCAAAATACTGGGATAAAGAGGATTCTGTCCGCAGGTTTAAACTGATGCCCTTTATGTGGAAGACAATCAATAACGAGGGCCAGCTTTATGGTAACCGGAATCTTAAGTCGCTTGTTAACGTTACAAACAAATTCTGGTTCTCGTACCCCGGGTATAACGAACTTCTTACAGGGTCTGACGATCCCGATGTAAACACAAATGAATTCGGACCGAATAAAAATAAAAATGTATTTGAATTCCTGGCAGAAAAAAATCCGGGTTTACAGAATAACATAGCTGTTTTTGCATCCTGGAGTACATTAAATGATATTCTCAACGAAAACAGGAGCCCGTACCTTATAAACGCAGGTTTTGAAAAATTGAAGGCAGAACTGGTAAATCCTGAGATGGCCGGGTTAAACGAAATACAATTCGCTTTACCTGATGTGTTTGATGGTATCCGGCTTGATGGCAGCACCTTCTATCTCGGTTTCAGTTACCTTAAGGCTTATCGCCCGAACATCCTTTATCTGTCATTTGACGAAACCGATGACTTTGCACACCAGGGGAAATACGATCTGTACCTGAATTCGGTACATTACACCGATCAGTTTCTTGCTGATCTATGGGAATGGATACAGTCCGATCCGGAATACAGGGATAAAACAACTTTGCTTGTAACCTGTGATCATGGAAGAGGAAAAGGCAACCCCGACTGGCGCAACCATGGCTCAGATACACCCGGGTCGGATGAAACCTGGTTTGCTGTTATAGGCCCCGACACTCCTGCCCTGGGTGAAACAAAAAACGTTCAGTGTTATACCAACCAGCTGGCAGCAACAATATCTGCCCTCCTGGGTTATGAATACGTTTCAGATAAAACTGCCGGAAAACCGGTCCTATCGGTTATGGGAAAATGACCGGCAACCGGAAGACCTTTATACGGCCCTCGATCAATATTTTCGGTAATATACAGCCAGGGTACATTCTGTGGCTGCTGCCATTGGTAGCATCAGGACTGTACATCAACCTTGGATTATTGCCCCTGAAAGGCGACGAAGCCATTAGAGCTGAGGTAGCTCTTGAAATGATGCTGTCAGGTAATTACATCACCCCAACGCTTACCGGGGAATTATACCTGAATAAGCCCCCGCTTTATAACTGGATATTGATTGGCTTTTTCAGGCTGTTTCAGAATAACAGCGAATTCATGGTCAGGTTCCCCACCACCCTTTTCCTTCTTCTTTATTGTATCATTATATTTTATTGGGTAAGGAAAGAACTTGGGAAACAGATTGCCCTTATGTCATCACTTGCTTTCTTTACCTGCGGACGGATATTGTTCTGGGATTCTTACTTAGGGTTGATTGATATTTTCTTTTCAGGACTCACCTTCCTGAATTTTATGCTTATCTGGCATTTATACAGGAAAAGGAAATTCTTCCGGTTGTTTGTGATCTCATACTTGCTGACGGCATTTTGTTTCCTGCTTAAAGGGCTTCCGGCTCTTGTTTTCCAGGGGTTTGCATTGCTAGTAATTTTTCTTCAGCATAAAAACTATAAGGGGTTGATATCATGGAAACATTTAACCGGAATTTTAATACTTCTTTTCCTCACAGGAACTTACTATTTCCTTTATTCAATACAAAACCCGGGCTATGTTGATGATGCATTGATGAGGCTTGTAACCGAGTCCACCCACAAATCGGCTATTGGCAGCACTATTCAGAAAACAATACTTCACTTTTTTACATTTCCCCTGGAAGTGATACAGCATTTTCTGCCCTGGATTCTTCTAACCCCTTTTCTTTTCTATAGGAAAATTTTTAATCGCATCCTGAAGACGCCTTTTATCAGGTATTGTTTCCTTATCTTCATGGCAAACATCGTCATTTACTGGTTGTCTCCTACAACTTACCCGCGGTATCTGCTGATGCTCATGCCTCTTTTATTCCTGGTTTGCCTGTATTCCGCACGCTATCACATCATGTTGAAAACTTTACAGTTTTACATTGTTCAGGGAATTTTAGTTGTTTTTGTCACCGGGCTTATATTTTCTTCCACCCTGTTGCCGGCGCTTTTTCGCCAGAGTTTAGAAGTGGATCATTTCTGGCTGAAACTGCTTGCAGTAGTATTAATTTCAATTACAGCCGTGGTGTGGAAAAGAAAATCTCCAAAAGCCGGATTACTTTTCTTTACTGCAATTGTTCTATTAATCAGCCGGCTGAGCTTTGACCTGTTTCTCATGCCGTATCGTGAAAGTCACGATTTACTCTCCCAATGCAGGAAAGATGCGATTGAACTTGCGGACAAAACAAAAGGTCAACCGCTGTTTTATATGACGGATACTATTACAATGCATAATGTGTATTATATAACCCGTGAGCGTGATGAAATCTTAACTTTTAACGGAAACCCGGCTGCGGGGCCGTGGTTTATAGTGGATGATACATTGAAAGCCGGAGCTGCATTTAAAAAAGAAATTGCGATGAAAGTACCGTATCAAAATAAGACTTTTTACGCCGGAAAATTCAGTGAACCGGGGCCATGAAAATATCAGTCGTTATCTGCGTATATAATGAGCAGGCTAACATTGCACCGTTGATCAGCAATACGGACCTGGCACTGAAAGGACTCGATTTCGAGGTGATCATAGTGGATGATGGATCCACCGATGAAACAGTGAATGAAGTGTATCATCATTCAAGGCCCTGGATCAAGCTTGTCCGGCTAACTAAAAATTATGGCCAGAGCTCCGCGCTGGCAGCCGGGATTAACCAGGCCGGGGGCGATTTTATTGTGACCATGGATGGCGATCTTCAGAATGATCCCCTTGATATTCCCGAAATGATTACAATGATTGAAACCCGGCGATGTGACATTGTGGCCGGTTACAGGCAAAACAGGAAAGACAGCATCATCCGGACTTTCCCCAGCAAACTGGCAAACATGATGATCCGCAGAACCACCGGAGTTAACATCATCGATTATGGATGCACACTTAAGGTGTTCAGAGGCTGTATTGCCAAAAATCTGAAAATCTATGGTGAACTGCACCGGTTTATCCCGGTGCTTGCGGCGCTTGAAGGATATACAAAAATAGTGCAGGTGCCCGTCAGGCATCATCCCCGGCAGCACGGGAAATCAAAATATAACCTCAACAGAACGCTCAAGGTGATCAGCGACCTGCTTTTGCTTGTATTTTTCAGGAAATACATGCAAAAACCGATGCACTTTTTTGGTCCTGTCGGTGTTCTTCTTACTCTCACAGGAATTATAATAAACGTGTACCTGTTGGTGCTGAAACTGGCAGGACATGATATCTGGGGAAAGCCATTGCTAATGCTCGGGGTCATCCTGTTACTAGGCGGTTTGCAATTTATTACAACCGGCCTTGTAGCAGAGATGCTCATGCGAACTTACTTTGAATCACAACAAAAAAAGCCTTATAATATCCGATCGGTAAAAAAATTTGAAACGACGAATCAGAAAATTTATACGGGTAATCGTAAGGTTGCTCATAAGTAGCGCAGCCCTGGTTTTGGTCCTGAGCAAAGCGGATCTTGGGTCAGTCAGGGCGCTTTTTATGCAAAGCAACATTCTGCTGGTATTGCTGGCTCTATTATGTTTTGTTTTTTCAAAATTGGTTTCTGCTTACCGTTTAAATTCTTTTTTTAATGCCTCGGGTGTCCGCATAGCAGATTCGGTTAATTTGAAATTATATCTCCTGGGAATGTTTTACAATTTGTTCCTCCCCGGAGGAATAGGCGGTGATGGTTTTAAAGTATACTGGCTTCGGCGTAATCTTGGTGCCCCGGTTAAAAAGGGCTTGCTTGCCATCCTGTTCGACAGGGTGACGGGTGTATTTGCCCTGTTTATACTTTGCCTTTTATTTGGCATGTTTATGAAGCAGAGCATTGTTAGTGACTACTTGATTGTTATGACTATTGCCGTTGGATTTGCATTGCTCTACGTTATTGTTTACAGGTGGTTCAGAAGGTTCTACCCTGTTTTAAATTCTACGAATTTTCAGTCATTTGTAGTACAGGGTTCACAGGTGGTATGTGCCGCGCTCATTCTCTTATCACTGGGACATTCAAATCAGCTTTTTACTTACTTGTTCGTATTCCTTCTTTCTTCTGTAGCAGCATCTGTTCCGGTTTCAATCGGGGGAATCGGGATCCGGGAGGCAACATTCCTTTATGCTGCCGGGGTTCTGCATCTCGATGTAACTACATCATTATCTCTCAGCCTTATGTTTTTTATTATTAGTGCATTAGTTTCTTTAACGGGAATTATTTATGCGGTAAAACCCGAAAAAATTATTTCTCTTCCTCAATCGCTGAAGGCGGGATAATTGATTTCTGACTGAAATCAATGATCTTTGCAGAAAGAAGTTTAACCGGAATGCGATTTATATTTCTTTTATTGCTGGCAGCATCAACTGTTTTCCCGGCAGAAGCGCAAAAGAAAACAGGATATGGATATATTAACCGTATAATGTATCGCATACCTGATTCCCTTACCGGTTCAACAGAAGCCATAGCCGGATATATCACCCGAAATTTCAGCAGTGATCGCGACAGGGCTACAGCTGCTTATTTCTGGATTGCACGGAATATCCGGTATAATTTTGACAGTATAATCACAAACAGTATATATGAAACGCCTGAATCAGTCAGTTCAAGGATTCTAAAAAGCCGTACCGGCGTATGCCTTAATTATGTCACCCTGTTTAACGAAATTACGCGCAAAACCGGCATCAGGTCTTATGCCGTGCAGGGATATACAAAGCAAAACGGACGGGTTGATTATCTGCCTCATATGTGGTGTGCGGCATGGCTCGACAGTGCCTGGTATTTGTTTGATCCTACATGGGGATCAGGCTATTATTACCGGGGTAAATATCTGAATGAAGTCAATTCGTTCTATTGTATGGCAAAACCGCAACTCCTTATCCGCACTCATACTCCGTTTGACCCGATGTGGCAGTTATTGTATTATCCGGCTACACACCGTGAATTCGCCAGAAAAGCCTGGAAACCGGATACGACAAAACCGTATTTCAACTACAACGATAGCCTCTCTGCATGGGAAAATGCCTCTGAGCTTGAAAAAGCAGCCGGGTCGGCAAGGAGAATCGAAGATGCCGGAATAACAAATGAGTTCATTGCCGCAAAGGTAAGGGTATATAAAGGTGAAATAGAATACCTTAGTAACCGGATCGCTGTTGAACGGTATGATTCCGCAGTTAAAATATACAACCTGGGCATTCACAAACTGAATCAGTTCATCAATCTAAGGAATGAAAGAGATGAGGATACAGTCAAAATGGCAGAAACCCTGGATACCTCATTTATATACCTTGATAATGCAGTTTCGCTGTTGAACGGCATAAGCTCGCGGCAACAAGATATTATACTTTCAGTTATGCAATTGAGAAATGCTATTTTGGGGAGTATGAGGGAGGTGAAGGAGCAGATGAGGTTTGTAAGAACTATTTTAGATTAATTCCTTATTATCAGCAAAATAAATCTGTGTCCCATCTCCCCCTCTCCTGCAAGGAGAGGGGCCGGGGGTGAGGTGTAACCGGATGTATGGAATAGATGTCAGGGGTGAGATTTTATCGTAAATCCACCGTATCCATTTCTGTTACCATGCCGCTTTGCACTTCGACTCCATTAACAGTATCTGCAATAAACGGGGAGACAGGTTTGAATTCAACTGACCAGGTGCCTGTGGGAACCGCCCGTAATATGAAATTTCCGTCTTCAGCTGCCAGGGTACTCAATGTGTCGCCGTTGGATATAGCCGTTATTACCGGCATGGACTCCGCCGGAGATACAGTGCCGGCTATGGCTCCGCCCTGAACTTCCGTATAAGCTCTTATCACAGGTTTCAGAATGAACCCACCATTGCCTTTGTCTACAACAGAACGTGCGGCATCAAAATCAATCCACAATTTGTATACTATTCCGGCGGTAAGTTCGGCATTTATATTCAGCTTTAATCCGCTTTGTTGTGCTGAAGGGGTTTGCAGGTCAAACAAGCCATCTGTTGTCCTTACTTGGTTATTTTCGCCTAAAACAAGCCTTACCTGAGATATACGACCGGCCGGTATTTCTATTGTGCCCAATAGTGTATCCAATCCGTTTCTGAAATCAAGCAAATTATAAACGCCCTGGTTTACATCAAGGCTCTTCCATCCGTCTTCCGATTCAACCTGGACATCCCGGATATCAACCAAAACTTCCTCGTAATTGGCCGGGGCATCGGTAAGTCTTATTTCCAGAACTGATGTGCCCGAATTATCCGACTTTTTACATCCTGCTGTCAGCAATAACGAAATTCCAACAACGGCAATCAAACATACCTTACATTTCATGATATAAATATTTTTGGGTTAACACTTGTTTAGACTTTATGAACCAGAAAAGGTTTAATCAGATGGCAAACATTTTTGTAAATTGCGGTTCATTCTTACATATGACCAGGACATTATTGTTATCTGCAGCTGTTTTGCTTTGTAATGCAGTGTTTTCAGCATCTCCTGATTCAGTGTTTTTCAATACTGAGTTTGAAAAAAAAACCTTTGAGCTTTACGAAAAGGCAAATCCTCTTGATTCTGCCGATCTTTTTATAGCGCTTGATTACAGGCCTGAAGTTACATCCGGTAAAATTCATGCATTTGCCAATGAACTAAAACCGAAAATTGAAAAATTACCTGTCGCGAAAAAACTGAAGGTCATTTTTAACTCAGTTCATGATCGTTTCCTTGTAAAATATAAGGACGAAGCTTTTTTCAATGATATCTTCATAACAGGCGACTACAACTGCGTTACAGCTTCGGCCTTGTATGCACTGATATTGCAGGACCTGGGAATAAAATTCATAATCAAGGAAACACCTGACCACATTTATCTTATAGCAGACCCCGGCAGTTTGCGTTTTATTATGGAAACAACCTTACCTTCAAAAGGCGTTATAGAATTTGACACGAAGGTTAAATCGAATTTCATTCAATACCTGCACAACAATAAAATCATTTCTGAAGAAGACATCAATAAGCTAAGCACCGATGAGCTGTTCGACAAATTTTACCTTAAGGATAAAAATATAACACTTGGTGAACTGGCCGGAATCCACTATTACAACAGGGGCGCCATGCTGTTTAATAAGGAATTCTACGCAGGTTCAATCAGTTACTTTCAGAAAGCAGTCGTTTTCAACAAGGATCAGAAAATAAAATATATGCTGAATGCGGCACTTCTGAACCAACTCGCCATTGAATTGCAAAAGAAAACTTTCGATGGTTATCTCCTCGCCTTGTATGTAAATGCAAATGATTCTAATGATACCGGACTCCAGTATGCAACCCAGTATTTCAATGTAGTGTCATCTGAAATAATTGTAAACAAGGCTGATCCTGATCAATACCGTCGTTATTTTGAAAGGTTTTCAGGTACCCTAAAAAACAAAAACAACGCTGAGTTTTACAGGCTTTACTTTTTTTTCCTTGGCTATTATTTCAATGTGAATTACGAATACCCTGAAGCTATTGCTGCTCTTACAAAAGCATACCAGGTGAATCCGCTGAATATCGGAACACGGGAATTACTCACGCAATCAATTATCAAATGTTATGTTAATGACAGGAATCAACGGCAGGCAATCGATTCCCTTTCAAAGGCACTTGACCAATTTCCGTTTCTTATCAATGACAAGACTATTGTCGGATACACCGAGTATTGTTATGCAAAAACTATAGAGCAACTGCTTCTGGAAGAAAAGCTTGAGGAAAGCAGCGCCCTGATTAAGAAACTGGAACGATTTCTGTATAAATACAACGATGTTGCTCCGAATACCGATAACCTGGTGCTGGTGTACCAGCAGGCAGGACTTTACTATGTATATGCTGAAAAGCTGGATGAGGCGGAACAAATGGTGCGCAGAGGACTGAGACGTGTTCCGGATTCAGAAATTCTCAAAGGGGTGCTTTTAAACATCCGGTCGATGAAACACGGTTCATACGAGTTTCCCGAACTGATGAGCAACAGCAATCCACTCAAACAATACCTTCTTGCCCTGGCCAGGGCGAGGGACAATGCCGACCTGATTAATGAAAACAAACCGGCGTTGTACGGGAAATGGCAGGTAAGCGATCCGCCGGCTATGAAATTAGGATTCACTGTGAAAGAAGGTACAGAAGCGGAATTGTCAAATGAAACAGGAATCAAACCGGTCGGATGGAAATTCGACAGCTCAAAATGCATATTAAGCCTGATGACCGGGCCGGGAAAAAATTCGGTTAATGTTATTATTACAGAACTCTTACCTGGCAAGATGAAGGGCGTGATGTACAGGAACGAAGATTATTCCGAATCATCCGAAATTACATTAATTCCTGTGGAATAATATTTAAAGCATAGTTGCATTATCATAGCTGTCAACTTTTGCATACAATACTTCTAACCACGGAGTGGTTATATGTGAACACAACGGTTGAATACCGTTGACTGATAAGTTCATATGTTCAAATTCAACCGCTAACGCGGCTGTGAAACCGCGAATCCCAATAACACCGGCTTTCAGCCGGCGCTATTCACATTAATCCGCTAACGCGGATTTTAGCTTAAGCTGACGGCTATGGTTGCTTACTACACTTAGCCCGGATGAAGTTTTATCTTTTTAAAACCCACAACTCATTCTTCACTTGTCCCTGCATTTGTTTCATGGCTGCAGCTGCTTCATGGAAGGTTGAAAATGATCCCAGCGATACCATGTAATAATCACCCTTCTTTGGAAGAATAGCAGGTGTAAACCCCTTTTTTTCAAGCAGCGCTTTATGTCTTTCGGCATTATTGGGCACGAGGAATGCTCCTGATATAATGTGAAAAGGCTTATTCTGATCCGTAACGGTTTCAGCAGGAGATTCGACCGGTTGTGCGGGTTGTGCCTTAACTTCTGCTGCCGGTTCTTCATAAGCAAACGCCTTATCCCTGTCAACCTGTTCATCCAGTTTTTTGCTGATATCCTGAACAGCAGAATCGTTTCCTGCATTCACGGGATTGCCGAAAACCAATTTTTCTTTTGCCGGTTTTTCTTTTTTAAATAACCCGGTGAAATCACTGAACAACATATCAAGGTTGCCTGAAAGATACACGGGCAAAAGCAAAGCAACAAATACCAGCAAAATAGTAACCGGTACCCACCATTTCCTTTTTTTCAGTGGTTCAATCACCGGAGGAATAACAGGTATTTCACGTACAGGATTCGGAGTGTGAACAACCGGTTCGGGCCCTGGTTTCCTGGTTTCATCCTTCTTTTCTACCTGGGGAATATTTATGCTGGGCAGTTCAAATAAATTGATTCGCCTGAGCAACTCAGCTGACGGTTCAAATACCGTAACACTGCCGGGTTCTCCCTTCAGTGTGCCAAGACCTTCCCATGTGACAAAGCCGTTTTGCTTTAACGATTCCCTCGTTTTATCCGTAAAATCACGGATAACCTGGTCCGCTTTCCCGGTGTCCATTTTAAGCTTTCTGACAAGATATCCGGAAATGCTTCCGTCATCGTCCTTTATTGTTTTTTCAAACCGTATGCTCATTTTCGGAGGCGCTATTATACGGACTGCCTTGTTTAACTGTGCAGGAATGCTGTCAATAACAAGAGAACCGAAGCCCGGCAGAACGACCTTCTGATTCTTGAGCAATAAATCACGGATGACAGGAATAATGTTCACCTGGTAGTATTAATAGCTGTTAATTAACAGTTGCCAAAATTAATAAAATATCTATGTTAATTCTCAAATCATTATCTTCGTACTGTCTAAAAAAGAATCCATGTATAAAATAAACATGGTCGATTTACACGGCCAATATCTTAAGATCAAATCAGAAATTGACCAGGCTATTCAGCGGGTTTTAGATAGTGCGGTTTTTGTAAAAGGCTCTGAAGTTAAGGACTTTGAGAATGAATTGGCACATTACCTTGGCGTTAAGCATGTCATTGCATGCGGAAATGGTACTGATGCTCTTCAGATTTGCCTCATGGCACTTGACCTGCAACCGGGAGACGAGGTAATTACACCCAATTTTACATTCATTTCAACCGTTGAAGTGGCGGCGCTGCTTAAACTTAAGCCGGTACTTGTAGACGTTGAACCGGGTACATTCAATATTGATATAAAAAAGCTTGAACAGTCCATTACTCCCAGAACAAAGGCTATAATCCCGGTACATCTTTTCGGCCAGTGCGCCAATATGGAGCAAATTATGAAGATTGCAGGGGCACACAATATTGTGGTTATTGAAGATGTTGCCCAGGCTCTTTCATCCGTATATACATTCAATGACGGACGAAAAGTGAAGGCCGGAAGTATGGGAAAAATGGCATGTACATCGTTTTTCCCTTCAAAAAACCTGGGTTGTTTCGGCGATGGCGGTGCTATCATGACAAATGATTCCGAACTGGCCGGTACACTTTCAGCCATTACCCATCATGGAATGCGCATGCGATATTATTATGACCTCACCGGTGTGAATTCAAGGCTCGACAATATCCAGGCTGCCATACTCAGGGTTAAGCTGAAATACCTCGATGAATATTCCGCGGCAAGAAACAGGGCAGCCGACTGGTACGATAAAAATCTTAAAGGGCTTAAAGGAATCGAAATTCCTGAACGTTCGCCATTTACAACCCATGTTTTCCATCAGTATACGCTTAAACTTAGCGGTATCGAACGTGAAGGACTGATGAAACATCTCGAATCCGCTGGAGTTCCTTCTATGATATACTACCCGGTTCCATCGCATTTACAACAGGCATTTAAAAACCTGGGGTATAAAAAAGGTGATTTTCCTGTTTCGGAAAAACTTTGTGAATGCGTAGTTTCACTGCCCATGCATACTGAACTCGATGAGGAACAGCTTGTTTATATAACCGGCAAATTAACAGGATATTTACAGTCATTATAATGAATCCGTCATTTTACGCACACGAATCAGCTATAATCGATGAGGGCTGCCGGATAGGTGATGGAACCAAAATCTGGCATTTCACTCACGTCATGAGTAATTGTATCATCGGTGAACACTGCAACCTGGGTCAGAACGTTGTGGTTTCACCCGGTGTTAAACTGGGCAATAATGTGAAGGTCCAGAACAACGTTTCAATATATACGGGTGTAGTCTGTGAAGACGATGTATTTCTCGGGCCTTCCATGGTGTTTACGAATGTGATCAATCCCCGAAGCGCCATTGCCAGGAAAGATCAGTACAAGCAAACCCTTGTTGAAAAAGGAGCCAGCATAGGAGCCAACGCAACTATTGTTTGCGGGATTAAAATAGGCCAGTTTGCATTTATCGGTGCCGGCGCAGTGGTCACCAAAAACGTGGCAGCTTTTGAGCTTGTTGTAGGTAACCCGGCAAGGCATTCGGGATGGATGAGTGAGTACGGTCATCGACTTCATTTTGATGAAAACGGCATAGCAGTTTGCCCTGAAAGCAAAGTAAGATATCAGCTTGAAAATAATACCGTAAAGAAACTTGGTTAAAAATTCGGAAAATGGCAGATAAAATTTTGGTTACCGGAGGCACCGGATTCATTGGTTCGCATACTGTGGTAGAACTTATTGAAAGCGGATTCGAACCGGTTATTGTGGATAATCTTTCGAATTCACAGTTAAGCGTGCTTGATGGAATCAAAGCCATTACAGGTGTAAAACCTGCCTTTGAAAATTTCGACCTTTGTGACTACGGGTTATTGAAAAAGTTTTGTGAAAAATATACCGGAATCAAGGCGATAATTCATTTTGCGGCATTGAAGGCTGTTGGTGAATCCGTTGAAAAACCACTTGAATACTATCATAACAACCTGGTATCGCTCATGAACCTTCTTTCGGTGATGCGCGAATACAAGATTCCAAACCTTGTTTTTTCATCATCATGTACGGTTTATGGTCAGCCTGACAAGCTGCCGGTTACCGAGAGCACGCCTGTTAAACCTGCGAATTCACCTTACGGTAACACCAAACAGATGAGTGAGGAAATCATCCGTGATACAGTGGCCTCAGTTCCCGGAATCCAGGGCATCTCACTCCGGTACTTCAATCCGATAGGTGCGCATCCTACTGCTCAAATCGGTGAGCTTCCGCTGGGTGTGCCAATGAATTTGGTTCCGTTTATTACTCAAACCGCCATTGGACTCAGGGATGAATTAAAGGTATACGGAAATGACTATGATACACCCGACGGTACCGGCATACGGGATTATATCAATGTGGTAGACCTGGCCAGGGCTCATGTGGTAGCTATTAAAAGGGTCCTGGAAAACAAAAACAAAAGCCGGTATGAAGTTTTTAACCTGGGAACCGGAAGAGGTCTATCAGTAATGGAAATAATCAAAACTTTTGAGAAGGTAACCGGTCAGAAACTCAATTTTAAAATTTACCCTCGCCGACCGGGAGATATTTCAACGGTTTACGCTGACACATCGCTTGCCAATAAAGAGCTGGGCTGGAAATCGGATACTTCGCTTGAAGATACCCTACTTTCTGCCTGGAAGTGGGAAAAACACATACGAAATAAGGAATAACATGACTAAAATGATAATCATTACAGGAGGTGCCGGATTTATAGGCTCTCATGTGGTGCGGCTTTTTGTGAAGAAATATCCCGGTTATACCATCCTGAATGTGGATAACCTAACCTATGCCGGCAACCTTGAAAACCTTGCCGATATTGAAAAATATCCGAATTACCGGTTTATTAAAGCCGATATTACAAAGCAGGATGAAATCAGGGATATTTTCAGCCACAATCCGGTTGAAGGGATCATTCACCTGGCCGCTGAATCGCACGTAGACCGTTCAATAACCAATCCGCTTGAATTTATTCACACCAATATTATCGGAACCGTTAATCTTCTTCATGCGGCTAAAGAAAACTGGAAGCATGATTTCACCGGTAAAAAGTTTTACCATATTTCAACGGATGAAGTATTCGGTTCCCTGGGTTCCGAAGGCTTTTTCACTGAGAATACAGCTTATGATCCCCGAAGTCCGTATTCGGCTTCGAAAGCCAGCTCCGATCACCTTGTAAGGGCTTATCACAACACATACGGTCTGCCGGTAGTCATATCAAATTGTTCTAATAATTATGGCCCCAACCAGTTCCCGGAGAAATTAATTCCACTGGCCATCAACAATATTAAAAACAGCAATCCGGTGCCTGTTTACGGAAAGGGTGAAAATATCCGCGACTGGCTGTATGTAGAGGATCATGCAAACGCCATTGACACTGTTTTTCATAAAGGAAAGACTGGCGAAACCTATGCGATAGGCGGAAATAACGAATGGAAGAATATTGATCTGATAAGGCTTTTATGCCGGTTAATGGATGCTAAACTAAACCGGCCGGCCGGAACTTCGGAAAAGCTTATCACTTATGTTACCGACAGGGCAGGCCATGATTTACGGTACGCAATTGATTCATCAAAGATCAGGAAAGAACTGGGTTGGCAACCCACGCTGACGTTCGAAGAAGGCTTAAAAAAGACAGTCAACTGGTATATTGCCAACGAAGCATGGCTCCGCAATGTGGTTAACGGGGAGTACGGGAAGTATTACGAGAAACAATACGGTAACCGGTAAAGTTTGAAATCGTTTGAACGAAATCGTTTGAACGAAATCGTTTAAAATTGTTCGAATTATTTCAAACTTCTTTTTCAAACTTCTTTCAAACTAGCGAAGCGTCAAACAATTACTCCACCGTCACAGACTTGGCAAGATTCCGGGGCTGATCCACATTGCACCCGCGCATTACAGCAATATGATACGATAACAGCTGGAGGGGTATGACTGCCAGCAGAGGTGAAAAAATTGTATCACATTCTGGAATTTCAATGATATGACTGGCGAGATTTTTAATGGTCTTATCTCCTTCAGTTACAACTGCTATTACAATCCCTTTGCGCGCCTTAACTTCCTGGATATTACTGATAATTTTATCATATGAGCTGTCGCGTGTAGCCAGGAATATTACCGGCATATTCTGATCAATAAGGGCAATCGGGCCGTGTTTCATCTCGGCTGCCGGGTAACCTTCAGCATGTATATAGGAAATTTCCTTTAGCTTCAGCGCGCCTTCAAGGGCAACGGGGAAAAGGTATCCTCTTCCGAGGTACAGGAAATTGTTGACGTTCTTGTATAAATCGGCAAGCTGCCGCATTTGTTTGTCATGTTTAAGAATGGCATCAATTTTCTCGGGAATCATCAGGATTTCCTTAATATAATGATGATACTGTTCATCGGTCAGCGTGTTTCTCCTTTTTCCCAGGAGAATGGCCATCATGGCAAGAACAGTTACCTGTGCAGTGAAAGCCTTGGTTGAAGCCACTCCTATTTCGGGCCCGGCATGGGTGTACACTCCTCCGTCGGTTTCACGGGGAATGCTTGAACCAACCACATTGCAGATTCCGAGTACGAGAGCACCCGACTCCCTGGCGAGCCTGATCGCGGCAAGCGTGTCAGCTGTTTCACCGCTCTGGCTGATGGCAATTACTACATCGTTTTTATTGATAATCGGTTTCCGGTAACGGAATTCAGAGGCATATTCAACCTCAACAGGAATCCGGGCAAGATCTTCAAGTAAATATTCACCTACAAGTCCTGCATGCCATGACGTTCCGCAACCAATGATAATGATTCGTTTTGCATCAACAAGCTTGGGCAGCAGGTTAAACAAACCGCCGAGCCTCAGGTCTTTTTCACTTTCAATGACTCTTCCCCTGAATGTATCATGGATTGAACGGGGTTGCTCAAATATTTCCTTAAGCATAAAATGCTCATACCCGCCTTTGTCGATTTCACCGATATCCAATGTGATTTCCTGGATTTTTGGAGTAAGGGAAATATTCTTCAGGTTCTTTAAAACAAGTTCACCTTTCGTGATCACAGCCACATTCTGGTCGTTCAGGTATATGACGCTCTTTGTGTATTCCACAATGGGAGTGGCATCGGATGCAACGAAATATTCGTCATTTCCCACCCCTATAACAAGCGGACTGCCTTTCCTGGCTGCAATCAGTTTGTCAGGTTCGTCTGTGCACATAACCACAATTCCATATGCGCCTTCAACCTGCAGTAGTGCCAGCCTTACAGCCATTTCAGCATCCACATGGCCGCGGGTATACAGGAACTCAATAAGGTTAACAAGAACTTCCGAGTCGGTTTGACTGGTAAATTCATACCCTCCAAGAATCAGTTTTTCTTTAAGAGTGGCATAATTCTCGATAATGCCGTTATGAATGATGACGAATTTACCGTGAAACGACCTGTGCGGGTGAGCATTAATATCGTTCGGTTCTCCGTGTGTTGCCCAGCGGGTATGTCCCATACCAATATGACCGTCAACCGGATGGCCTGAAACATGATCTTCGAGATCGCTTACTTTACCCCTGCACTTGTAAATATGTGCCGAATCATTAAGTATTGAAACGCCTGCTGAATCATAACCACGGTATTCGAGTCGTTTAAGACCGTTAATAAGCACAGGATAGGCATCCCTGTAACCTATATAACCAACTATTCCGCACATATCTGAAAGGGTTTAAGAATTTATGGAATTATTTATGTGAATCTTCCAGAACTTTATCATAAAACGCCGAGTAGGCATCTACATAGGATTCACCATTCTGGTAAGGTAATAAGTTTTTACCCGATTTTTCAATGTATTTAATGACATCCTTATTTATCTCTTTACTGCCTATAATCAGGCCGTCGGACATATTGGCAATAAGTTTGCAATAATTAACATAGTCGGGATTGTCCACCACTTTAAGATCCTCTTCGGGTATACCGTCCATTGAAAGTTTCTTTTTAAAAGCTTTGTTCAACGGCCTGGTAAACTCCTGGTCATAAAGTGAAACCACCACTCTGGATTTCCTGAAAACCGGATCTTCGTTATACATCCGTTTAATGTACAAAGAAAGCAATCCTGCAAACCAACCGTGGCAATGAATGATATCAGGAGGCCATTGCAGCTTTTTTACTGTTTCAAGTACTCCCCGGGCGAAAAAAATGGCTCTTTCGTCATTGTCATCAAAGTATTCACCTTTATCGTCAGCAAAAAGGAATTTCCGTTGAAAATAATCATCGTTGTCGATAAAATACACCTGCATACGGGCTGCCTGGATAGAGGCAACCTTGATGATCAGCGGATGATCGGTATCATCTATGATGATGTTCATCCCGGAAAGTCTGATAACTTCGTGAAGCTGGTTCCTTCTTTCGTTGATACATCCATATTTTGGCATGAATGTCCTTATTTCCCTGCCTTTTTCCTGTATTGCCTGTGGCAGACTCCTTCCGATAACGGACATTTCGGATTCCGGAAGGTAAGGCGTTATTTCCTGGGAAACATAAAGAACCTTAGTCCCTGTCATTTAGTTCTTCAGCTGGTTTTTTGAAAATTCTTACAAAATTATGAAATAACTTAACAATTTACAACTCAGAGTTAAATGTTTGTGAATTAAGGTTGACTTGCCCCTGTCTTTAGCCCGGGGTAAGGGATAGACCAATATTTTATATTCCCCCTTAAGGTCGGGGCTATTGAATCGCTACAGCTCTTACGGGAGAGCCGTCACCCTTGTGTATTTTCAGCGGGAAACAGCTGAAAACAAACCGGCTGTCCGCAATTTTATCCATGCCGGTCAGATTTTCAATAAGCAGAATCCCTTTTGATAAGATATGATGATGCACAGGCAACGCTGAAGAATGAACAGGGTCAAAGCTGGGTGCATCAACACCGATCCCTTTCAGCTTAAAGCCGGTAAGAAAATCGGCAGCTTCTTCCTCCAGCACCGGAAAATCTTCGAAATATCTGGGATTACCCCATAACTGGTCCCATCCGGTATATAAAAGAACAAACTCAACTTTTTTAATGCGTTTCTGATATGACTGAATTACTCTGCGGGTGATGATCCGCGCACAATCCCTGCAGTCGATTACTATCCCCGCTCCGGTAAACTGCGCCGGTGAAGCCGACTCACAGTCAAAGCCATTGTCAAACATATGGAGTGCGCAATCAAGGTGTGTACCTGTGTGCCCTGTTATCTCAAGTTTAAGCTCGTTATAACCGTCGGAAGACGAATTAGCAATGGATTCCAGGGCAATCTGATCCGACCCGGGAAAAACCGGCATACCATTTGCTATTGTATGAGATAGATCCGTCACCTTAAAAAGCTTTTTATAAAGTGCCATATTCATTTTACTTCTTGTCAGACTAAAATAGTCAATTGAAATAAGGTTTTCGTCATAAGATCATATCTTATTTGAATCTTATGCGTAAACAATGACAAACACACACAAATAACTAAACATGACTAATCTTAATTTTGAACCAACAACATCTACTCCTGCGGTAAGATTCACAGCAGACGGCAGATTGCTCATTGAAGGCCGCTCATTGCCTGAAAATGTTTCCAGGTTCTATGATCCTCTTATTCAATGGGTAAAGGAACTTGAGGCTGAAGTGATACGACTTGACCTCAACCTTGAATACCTCAACAGCGCTTCATCAAAGAAGCTCCTTGAAATGCTCAGAACAATTGACAGAAATGACTGTGTGGAGACCTTCATTATTAACTGGCATTATGAAGCAGATGATGAAGATGCTCTTGAGAGCGGCCAGATTTTTGAAGATCTTCTGGAGAAAGCTGAATTCAGGTATCACGAATATTCAGAAGCAGCCTGATAAATAATGGCGATAAGGATTGAATGAGTAAGAATTATCTATAGCCGCCTAAAGACCAAAACCAAACCAACGGCCCCGTAATTTCTACCTCGTTTCCCGCAACCTTATTTCTGTTTCAACGCTTCAGTTTATGCGCTGAAAAGCTTTCCACCACATTTCAGGAATATCATGATTGAGAGCCTGCTGGTATTCATCCTGCGAACAGGCGACCAGTATCTGCTCCCCCGTTTTCATATCCGGAATTTCCATCCACCATCGACCTGTCACCTGGCTTTTATAAAAGGTCAGAGCATGTTCCATATCGCTGTGATTGACGAGGAAAACTTTAAAATCGGCATGATTCTGTGCCGGCCTTTCCTTGCGACGCTGAGAAAATCCTTCAATAAAATACCAAATAGCCTGCGAAGCCAGCTGCACAGTCTGATTATTCTGGTCATATTTGCTGTTCACCTCAAAAATTCCAAAGCATGAAACAAGGTCACTTAAACCAGCATACCGTGATAACTGGCAGACCTCCTCGGCAAGTATACCATTAGGCGAGGCAAAACGTGTTCCCGGTGAATCGGATTGCTTTATGGCAGCCACATCAATACTTACAAGATGGGCATCCCTAAGAAAAGGCTCAGCCATCGTAATATTTGATCGCAATGCACCGAGCCTTACGGCATCAAATCCTTTTGCTTCCAGCTTTTCATTGTGCCCCGGATCAACGAGGTATTGCTGATGACCAAGATTGGTATAGCGGAATAACCTCGGACTGTTAATTACCGGGTTACTCCATGTAAAGGATCCGAACGAACCATAATTCAGGTCAATTCGCGAATCAATGGAAACTACATTTATCTTTGAAAAGCGCTGTTCAAAAGCCATGAAAATTCCACCGGTCAAATCCTGGCTTCCCCCCATCACAATGGCCACAACCTGGTTATTCAGCAGGTCGATCATCACATCCCGGAGTCCGAAATAGGTGTCATCCGGTTTTGTGGTCTTTTTCAGGTTCCCGAGATCAATTATTTTCAGCTTGTCATTGATGCGGAACAATTCGTAAAGCTTTCCCCGGATAAGATCAGGAGAGGAGGAGCAACCCTGGTTGAAAGAATTGCGATCTTCATTCACCCCAATCAGGGCAACCTGGTAATTGCTTATTTCATCTATCGGATTGCTTTCGGTGTTGATCCGGATATTACGGCCAAACATCATATCACTTACGCCGGTTGAATCGGCATGTCTTTCCAGGGAAACCGGCTCAAAATATGGATTCAGATCCATTACTTCTTCTTTTTCTTTTTCTCAGGTGACTCTTTTATGATGTTCATGCAATCATCAAATGAAAGTGTTTTGGGATCTGAACCTTTCGGAATTTTATAATTTTCTTTTTTATAGCTGATATAAGGTCCCCATCGCCCGTTCAAAACCGACAATTCCGGATCCTGCTTAAAGGTGCTGATAACCTTATTACTGTCCTTTTCGCGTTTTTCCTTTATGATCTCTATGGCCCTGTCGAGTTCT
This sequence comes from Bacteroidales bacterium, assembly GCA_035299085.1. NCBI lineage: Bacteria > Pseudomonadati > Bacteroidota > Bacteroidia > Bacteroidales > Bacteroidales bacterium. The sequence goes on from DATGXG010000024.1 coordinate 257,263, forward strand.
ATTGAATAGGGATCATCGTCCCGGCGAAGGGAATAGAATTTTGAGTTATGCAATACATAAGGTCCGAAACGACCGGTTGAAACGGTTACTTCCTTATCTTCAAATTCACCTATTGTCCGTGGAAGTTTAAACAAATCAAGCGCTTCTTTAAGAGTGATCGATTCTATATTCTGACCTTTCCTTAACTGGGCATATTTTGGTTTCTCTTCTGCATTGGTCTCACCAATCTGGGCGACCGCCCCAAACCTTGCCATGCGGGCAAACACGGGCTTGCCGGTGGCGGGATCGTTTCCCAGCATTCTTTCGGGTTTTGCCACTTCTTTTTTGGCAAGTGAAGCTTCGATTTTTTCATGAAAAGGCTTATAAAACCGCTTGATCATGTCGGTCCAGTTCGCTTTGCCTTCAGCTATTTCATCGAATTCCTTCTCAACCGATGCCGTAAAATTGTAATCGAGGATCTCAGAAAACTGTCCTACAAGAAAATCATTAACCAGCATACCGATATTGTCGGGGAAAAGCTTTCCCTTTTCGGCACCAGTGATTTCGGTATTGACGGCTTCCCTTACTTTCCCGTTTTCGAGTATGATTATATTGTATTTTCGTTCTTTTCCCGGCCGCTCCTCTTTCATCACATATCCCCTTTGCTGGATTGTTGAAATAGTGGGAGCATAGGTTGAAGGCCGGCCGATTCCCAGTTCTTCAAGTTTTTTAACCAGACTGGCCTCGGTATACCTCGGCGGATAATGTGTGAACCGTTCAGTAGCATTCACTGACAGGTAAGGCAGGTTCATGCCCTTTTCAAGAGGCGGTAACAGGGTATCACCTTTTTCTTCGGTTTCATCATCCGTCGATTCAAGGTAAACCTTCAGGAACCCGTCGAATTTCATTACTTCGCCTTCAGCAACGAATTTTTGTTTTTTTCCTGAAACGTTAATTGAAACCGTTGTCTTTTCAAGACGGGCATCGCTCATCTGCGAAGCCACCGTTCTTTTCCATATCAGTTCATAAAGCCTTTTTTCAGTGCTGTTGCCTTCGATGCTCAGCTTATTCATATAAGCAGGCCTGATGGCTTCATGCGCTTCCTGGGCACCTTTGCTTTTGGTTTTGTAATTTCGTATGTTAAGGTAATCTTTGCCGAATTCTTTTATTATAATATCTTCACAACCTGCAAGGGCGGTATTTGACAGGTTAACCGAGTCGGTACGCATATAGGTTATCAAACCGGCTTCATACAGTCTCTGGGCTACCGTCATGGTTTGGGAAACCGAATAGCCCAGCTTCCTGCTTGCTTCCTGCTGCAATGTGGATGTGGTAAATGGCGGAGAAGGCGATTTTTTTGCAGGCTTACGGGTTATGTCTTCAATGACAAAATCGGCATTCTTACAATGCTCAACAAATTCAAGGGCCTTCCGGTGATCCGAAAAACGCTCATCAAGCTCGGCTTTAAGCTGGTAGCGCTTCTTATCTTTATCCTGTACTTCGAAAACTGCTGAAATACGATATGATGAAGTGCTTTTAAACTGAATGATCTCACGCTCACGTTCCACAATCAGCCTTACGGCAACAGACTGAACACGGCCGGCCGACAGTTGCGGTTTCACCTTTCGCCAAAGCACCGGTGATATTTCGAAGCCCACAAGCCGGTCAAGGATGCGCCTGGCCTGCTGGGCATTTACAAGATTCTGATCAATTTTTCGGTGATTCTCTACGGCGTGCAGAATGGCTTCCTTGGTGATCTCGTGAAACACGATCCTGCGTGTGTTTTCCTTATCCAGCTTAAGTTCTTCGGCCAGGTGCCATGCAATGGCCTCACCCTCGCGGTCCTCATCAGATGCAAGCCAAACAGTGGCTGCTTTTTTTACGGAATCTTTTAAATCGGCAACCGTCTTTTTTTTATCCTCAGGAACAATATACCGGGGCTTAAAATTGTTATTGATGTCAATGCCCAGATCCTCCTTTGATAAATCCCGAATGTGACCCATGCTCGACTTAACCGTGAAATCCTTTCCCAGGAATTTTTCAATGGTTTTTGCTTTTGCAGGTGACTCGACTATTACCAGATTGTTAATCATTACATAAACGTTTATGACGGTGCAAATAAATCAATTATGGCTCTAAGTTCAAAATTTTAAATCAAATAATTGCTATTTTTACCGTCTTCACTGTAATATTTCTATGAATACAACTAATATCGACAGGAAAAAGTTTAATAAATATTTTTGGGTGATATTTACGGCTCCGTTCGCTCTCCTTGCGTTATTGCTTCTGCTTGCCGCATTTGGAGCCCTTGGTTATATGCCTGATGTTAAAGCACTTGAAAATCCAAAAATAAACCTTGCTTCTCAGTTAATTTCAGAAGACGGAAAAGTGATCGGTTCTTTTTATTACAGTAACCAGAATCGCTCGTATGTGGATTATGATGAACTACCCCCGCACCTTGTAAAAGCATTGCTGGCAACCGAAGACAAACGTTTCTACAGTCACTCGGGTGTTGACGCCAAAGGTATTGCCCGTATGGTGATCAAAAGTGTGCTGCTGATGCAGAAAAATTCGGGAGGCGGAAGTACGATTACCCAACAGCTGGCCAAAATGCTCTTTCATGAGCCCCCAAAAACTACAATCGGACGGGGATTTCAGAAAATTAAGGAATGGATCATTGCAGTCAGGCTTGAGAAGGCATATACAAAGGAAGAAATCATCACCATGTATTTCAACCAGTGTGATTTTGTGAATGAAGCCGCCGGAATAAAATCAGCCGCACAGGTATATTTCAGTACAGTTCCCGACTCGCTGAATATAGAGCAAAGCGCCATGCTGGTGGGTATGGCTAAGAACCCTGCTTATTTTAATCCGAACGATTCAAATAAACGGCAACGGGTAAAACTTCGCCGGAATGTGGTGCTGAACCAGATGAGAAAAATGAATTATCTCACTACCGAACAGGCGGATTCACTGAAGGGGCTGCCCCTCGAAATGAAATTTCAGCGAATCTCACATGACCAGGGACTTGCCACCTATTTCAGGGCGTACATTCAAAGAACCTTACTGGCAAAAGAACCCAGGCGGAAAGACTATTTTGATTACACAGTGTATAAGCAGGATTCGCTCAAATGGATGAACGATCCGATGTACGGCTGGTGCAATAAAAATAAGAAACCCGACGGAAAACCATACAACCTTTTTACCGACGGGTTAAAAATCTATTCCACCGTTAATTCCAAAATGCAACAGTACGCTGAAGAAGCTGTACGGGAACACCTTGCTAATTTCCTGCAACCCGCCTTTTTTAAAGAAAAGAGAAAAAGCAAACGGGCGCCTTTTTCATCTGATCTTTCAGATAAGGATATAGACAGGATTATGTGGCGCGCTGTAATGAATTCAGACAGGGGTAAAAAGATGAAGGACCAGGGAATTTCTTCATCCGCCATAATGAAGGTTTTTAAAAAACCGGTTGAGATGAGGGTATTCAGCTGGAGAGGTCCAATTGACACCACCATGTCGCCCTATGATTCCCTCAGGTATTACAAAACTCTCCTGCGTACCGGTTTTATGGCTATTGAACCCACCACAGGCAATGTCAAAGCGTATGTGGGAGGTATTGATTTTGCAAGCTTTAAATACGACCAGGTGACCCAGGGGAAACGGCAGGCAGGATCAACCTTTAAGCCTTTCCTCTACATTCTTGCCATGCAGGAGGGAAAAACACCCTGCGACCAGGTATTGAACATAAAGCAGACATTCATAACGAAAGATACGATTGGCATCTGGGAACCCAAAAGCAGCAGTCCCAAAAAAGACCTGAACCAGCTCAAAACATTGAAGTGGGGACTTGCCACATCGGAAAATAATATTTCCGCATACCTTGTAAAGCAGTACAATCCCCAGCCAATTGCCGATATCGCCCATAAAATGGGAATAACCAGTTACATCGACCCGGTACCTTCAATGATTTATGGAACTTCGGATATGTCGGTTGAAGAAATGGTAGCATCGTATGCCACTTTTGCCAATAAAGGCATGCATACCAACCCCGTATACATTACCCGTATTGAGGACAAAAATGGCAACGTGCTGGCTGAATTCAAGCCCGAGCGCACCGAAGCCATCAATGAACAAACCGCTTACCTGATGCTTAACCTGATGGAAGGGGTTGTAAATTTTGGTACCGCTGTCCGTCTAAGATATCGCTATAATTTCACTGCTGAAATGGCCGGGAAAACAGGAACCACGCAGAACCATTCCGACGGCTGGATGATTGGCATAACACCTAAACTGGTAGCCGGTTGCTGGGTTGGCGCCGAAGACCGTTCGGTGCACTTTGATTACATGACAATGGGACAGGGCGCCACTATGGCACTGCCCATTTATGCCGAATTCATGAAGCGGGTTTACGCCGATAAAACACTGGGCATAACCCAGCAGGATGTTTTTGAAGTCCCCCCAGGCATGCCTCCGATCCCCAACTGCAACGACGTCAACGCCCAGGGCGCTGATGAGGGGTATTGGGAGAATGAGTGGGTAGAGTAGTGCTCATCGGGGTTTCACCCCGAACCCTGAGCTACTTTTTTTCTGCAGCAAAAAAAAGTAGCCAAAAAATGCCGCCGCTGCTGAAAAAATCGCTAAAAATTAATTCACTGCGCTAAAAGAAAAGAATTCGCCCGCAGGAATCGGGCTCAGACAGCTTTTCTTTCTTAACGCTTTGTGAATTAATTTTTTTAACGCGTTTTTTCAGAGGCGGACATTCCGGTCCATTGGCGTGATCTCTAAGTTTAACGAAAAGGATAGTCATTAAAACCATCTCACTGTTTAATTTATAAAACCACTCCGACAATAAAAGCACCGTGGGCTGGCCATGACAAAACGCTTAGGAGACGTGGCTGTGAATGTCGCATGGCATAGAATTTCAAAAAAGGAGCTTGCGACACTTTTTTAGAAATTCTTGACATGCGGCAGAGCGCGTTGGGAGTCGTTTTGTCTTGATTTTTCTTGCTTCGTTCTTTTTATCAAGAAAAAGAATGAAGTGGGGTTCGGGGCGAAGCCCCCGATCAAATGCTATGTTTTATACTATATACTATCGGTGGTCTTAAAGAGATATTGCACTGCTTCCTCAACTCGATTAACCTTTAGCACAGAAACTTTCTCCTTTTCAGGTATATTTATTCTTTCGTATGCTCCCGAGACCATTACGGCTGTAAAGCCAAGCCGTCCGGCTTCGCGGATGCGGTTTTCAATACGAGTGACGGGACGGATTTCGCCGGATAGGCCAACCTCCGCACTGAAACACATTTTCTTTGTCACGGCCTTGTCAACAGCCGACGACAACACTGCCCCGATCACTGCAAGGTCAAGCGCCGGGTCTGTCACCCGTAATCCCCCTGCCAGGTTCAGAAACACATCCCTCGTAGCCAGCTTGAACCCTGCCCTCCTCTCCAATACAGCCAACAGCATGTTGAGCCTGCGAACATCATAGCCGGTAGACACCCGCTGGGGAGTTCCGTAGGCAGCTGTGCTTACAAGTGCCTGAACTTCTATCAGGAACGGTCTTATCCCGTCAATGGTGGCCGCTGTTGTAATGCCACTTAATCCTTCATTGCTCTTATTGATAAGTACCTCCGAAGGATTGGCAACCTCACGCAACCCGTTATCCAGCATTTCAAAAATTCCAAGTTCTGCCGTGGCTCCAAACCTGTTTTTTGATGCCCTCAGAATACGATACATGTAATGCTGGTCGCCTTCGAAAAGTAAAACAGTATCTACAATGTGCTCCAGGATTTTCGGACCTGCCAGCGTACCATCTTTTGTAATATGGCCGATCAGGAATACAGGCGTGGATGTTTCTTTTGCAAATTTCATCAGCTTTCCGGCACATTCCCTGATCTGAGATATGCTGCCGGGCGATGATTCAAGGCTCTCATCCTGAAGTGTCTGTACTGAATCGATAATCAGAATATCAGGCTTCAGGTTCTGTAGGTGGTTAAAAATCGACTGCAGGGAAATTTCGCTCAGTACGTAGCAGTTTTCATTTTTACGGCCTATTCGTTCGGCCCTCATACCGATCTGCTGTATACTTTCCTCGCCGGAGATATACAGCACCTTGTAATTGCTCATGGCCAGCGCTACCTGCAAAGCAAGGGTTGATTTTCCGATTCCAGGTTCGCCGCCTATTAGAATAACGGACCCCCTGACAAGTCCGCCACCAAGAACACGGTTTAATTCTGCAGTTTGTGTGTCAAACCTGGGCTGACTTTTAGAATCTACTTCATGAAGCTTAACGGGGGCACCGCCACCGCTGCTGAAAAACGGACTGTCAGCAACGGCACTTGTTTTTACAATGGCTTCCTCCGAAAAAGAGTTCCATTGATTGCATGACGGACATTTGCCTACCCATTTCGGGGCTTCAAACCCGCAGTTACGGCAGACAAAAACAGTTTTTGCCTTGGCCATCAGGTACTCCTGATTTTATTGATAATATTCGAGCTTGAAAAACCTTCAACAAACGGTATAGTAAGTACTTTTCCGCCTTTAGCCTTAACAATATCGTACCCCACGATATCTTCCACCTTGTAATCGCCGCCCTTTACAAGAACATCAGGCTGCACTTTGCTGATCAGATTATATGGGGTCTCTTCGTCAAAAAGGGCCACTGCCGTCACAAATCCAAGGGCTGCCAGAACGAGCGCCCTGGTGTTCTCATCCTGGTAAGGACGATCGGGACCTTTCAGTTTTTTCACGGATGCATCCGTATTTAGGCCTATAAACAGGAAATCACCCATGGAGGATGCTTTAGCCAGGTATTGGATATGCCCGCTGTGCAGTATATCAAAGCATCCGTTTGTAAAAACAACCGACTTACGTCTGAACGATGTAACTCTTAACCAGCGATCAAGCGCTTCTCCCGATAGAATTTTTTCATATACTGCGTTAAGGCGGGGCATGGTGGTGGTTTATTTTACTTTATTTGTGTTCGTATCAGGGAGAACAATCCGGGGCTTGAATCGTTTAGCCTCTTCAAAATCCATGGAGGCATACGACATGATAATTACAACATCACCCACACAGGTCCGGCGTGCGGCAGGGCCGTTAAGACATATTACGCCCGATCCCCTCTGACCTTTTATTACATAGGTTTCAAGTCGCTCTCCGTTGTTAATATTAACAACCTGCACCTTTTCATTCTCAATCAGGTTTGAAGCATCCATCAAATCCTCATCAATGGTGATGCTTCCCATATAATTGAGATTGGCCTCGGTTACAGTTACGCGATGTATTTTCGATTTAAGGATTTCAATTTGCATAGTTAAATTTACAAAGAAAAATTAATATTGTCGATCAGCCGGATTTTGCCTACCCGTGCGGCAATGCAGCCTGTTATATTGTCCTCGCCTTCCCAGGCGCTGACAGGCAGAAGGGTGGATCCGTTCACAATTTCAAAATATTCAAGGTCGATACCCGGTGTTGCATTTATTTTATCCGTTACATGACTCACTATTTCGACCGGATCATGGTTGCTTTTCAACTCACGCGCTTCAAAAAGTGATTTCGATAAAATAAGTGCCGTTTTTCTTTCATCGGCACTGAGCAACATATTGCGCGAGCTCATGGCCAGTCCATCCGGTTCCCGGATAATGGGACATGCCACTATTTCAACGGGGTAATGTAAAGTTTTGACCACATACCGGATGATAACAAGCTGCTGAAAATCCTTGATGCCAAAATAAGCCCGGTGAGGTTTCACCATGTCAAACAACCGGGTTACCACCTGTGCCACGCCGTTAAAATGACCGGGCCGGTGCTTCCCTTCCATTACCTTTTCAAGTCCACCGAAATCAAATATGCGTGTATCCGGTTCAGGATAAACTTGCTTTTCATCGGGAATGAAAACAATGTCACAACCGGCTGCTTCCAGCATGGCGCTGTCTTTTTCAGGCATACGGGGATACCGTTTCAGGTCATCCTTGTCATTAAACTGCGTTGGATTTACAAAAATGCTGGCGATTGTAATATCATTTTCCTTTTTACTGCGCTGCACCAATGATATATGTCCGTTATGCAGTGCACCCATTGTAGGGACAAAACCTATTGTTTTGCCCGATTCTCTGATATCCCTTACCTGGGCGGCCAGGATATCTTTCATGTAAGTGATTTCCATATCTCTGCTCCGGGTGCAAAGATAAGAGAAATTTAATGGTCAATCTCAGTATGGGGGGAATCAGAACAATTTTGGAGAATTCAGGCAGTCGGCCGTTATAACACATAGAATTCCTGATGGAATGCCTATAAGTAAAAGCCATTTCAGATCTTCTTTATAAACAGAGAAACTGTGCATCAATCTTAACCAATACTTTTTCATAGTAAGATTCAGATTGTAGTAAATTTACTATCTGTATGTTACATTAATGTTTCAGTAATGTTAAGTTTTAGGTCAGAGTAGTTTTTTCGAAGGAATCATTTTAAACTTCCGGGGTGATTTAAAGCCTTCAAAATTTCCATCCACGTACATTTCAAAAATGCGGTTAATTATTTTTTCAGTTACATCGGGATAGGTGACTTCAATTTTGTAATCTTGAACAATCCATTCACAGATTCTTTCAAATTTAGATTTTGTAAGTTTTTTAACAACCGGTACCCCCATTGACTTTAAAGCTGCTGCGTTAAAAAACTGCTCATATTGATTTTTCATGGGAACTACCAATAACTTCTTACCCAGGAAAAGCGCCTCAGCCGGAGTTTCAAACCCCGCACCGCATAAAATACCCTCACAGGAAACGATGCTTTGAGTGAAGGACCGGCTGTCAACGGGCCTGATTTCTATGTTATCTTTAACATAAGGCTTTGCTATAACCGGCGAGAATATTTGAAATTTAATATCGGAAATTCTTCCGAGATATTCAAGAAGGAAGTTATCATCGTAGGCCGGAAGATAGACTGTATAATGGCCTTTATTCACCTTGGATGCTTCCCTGATCTCTTTCCGGATAATCGGCGTGAATAGTTGTTTTGAATAGCGGCTGAAGTGCAACCCAAAGTAATATCCTGACGGAGCATAATTTTTAAGAATAAAACTGCCTATCGGGTCTTTATGATCCGGTTTGGGAATACCACTGTCAAGCAGGGCAGACTGATGACTGAGGGCAATACAGGGTACTTTCTTCTTATAGCAAGCCCATGCTGACACTGGTTCAAAATCATTTAAAACAAAATCATAATCCTTAACGGGCAAACTATTGATTTCTTCCATGAACCTCCTGACATTTGCCTTTTTATAGGTTTTTGAGAAATCGATTCCTCCTTTTTTGCCATGAGCAAAGGTCAATCCATGTAATCTGAACTCAGGCTCAAAGGGTAAGCTGAGATTGGCCTGGTCACCACTGATTAATACATCGGTTTCACAACGTTTTCTCAGTAGTGGTATGATCTCCCGGGCCCGGCTTACATGGCCATTACCTGTGCCCTGCACGGCATATAGTATTTTCATGATTGTATCTGAAATTCCTTCATCACCATTTTGAAGACCTCCTTATTGTCCATTTCAACAAGGCTTTCATCAACATCCTCTTCAATTAACAGTGTGTTCTTTTGTGTTTCATCCGGATGCCTGTGAACACACCATTCACCCTCATTATATTCAAGGGAGGTCAGATTTTCAATCCAGTCGCCTGAATTCATATATACGATGGAACAGTTATCAAGAGAAATTTGCCTGATTTCCGGCTGGTGAATATGCCCGCACACAATAGCGTGGAATCCGTTCTTTAGGGCAAGCCTGGCAGCAGTGATTTCAAACCGGCTGATATATTTTACCGCTGTCTTAACGTTTTCCTTGATTTTTTTGGAAATGGAAACCCGCTTTTTGCCAAATAACCGGGTAAAAAAGTTTACCATTACGTTGACCAGGATTAGAAAATCATATCCAATAGCTCCTGCTTTTTCAATCCATCTTGAATTTTGCATTAATACATCGAAAACATCCCCGTGAAAAAACCAGGTCTTGTTTCCGTCGAGGATCAATTCAAGTTTGTTTGTGATTTCAATGCTCCCAAGTTTAAGTCCCGCAAATTTGCGAAGTATTTCATCGTGATTCCCTGTTATATAATATACCTGCGTGCCTTTAGCAGCCATGCTAATAACATCCTTGATCACTTTCATATGGGCTTTGGGCCAATATCTTTTGGAGAATTGCCATACATCAACAATATCCCCGTTTAAAACCAGAATTTTCGGTTTGATGTGCTGCAGGTAATCGTGTAAACGGTCAGCACGGCATCCATAGGTTCCGAGGTGTACATCCGATATTACAACCAGGTCGACCTTTCGCTTTTTTTCCTTCATTTTATTTTACTTAAGTACAAAGGAATACAGAAGCCATTACAACAGCATTACAGGAAAATTAAGTTATTGTTAACATACCTTCTTAACGCTGCCTTAACCGTAATTTAACCGAATCATAGAAGTTCTGTAACAGTAAGGTAAAATGCCCCTTCTACTTTTGCTCATAAATTACCAATAACCTTGAGCAATTGAAATATGAAGAAAATCTACACTATTGTTGAGCGCTATAAAAAGACTGTATTTATTATGCTTTCCGTTGTTATGTGCAATTATACAATGGGACAGTCAGGAGAACTTAAAGGTCAGATAACGGATTCCGAAACAGGTGAAACCCTGATTGGGGCAACTGTAATGGTGCAGGGCACTACGGAAGGGACAATCACTGACATTGACGGTAATTACAGTCTGAAAGATCTAAGTAAAGGCAACTACAATATAGTGGTCAGCTATGTTTCCTATGAACAGGTAATCCAGCGGGTTTCTGTTAATGGATCCACTGTTCTGGACATAAAGCTGAAACCATCATCTGTAGAAGTGGATGCGGTTAAAGTTACCGCAAGCAAGAGAAACGATACTGAAATGGCTTTGATATCCAACCTCAAGGTCAGCAGTGTGGTGGCAAACGGAATTTCAAAACAACAAATAGCCAGGTCACAGGATAAGGATGCATCGGAAGTGGTCTCAAGGGTTCCCGGTGTTACAGTAAGAGACGGAAGGTTTATCAATGTGAGGGGACTGGATGAGAGGTATAACGTAGTAAGCCTGAATAATGTAAGTGCACCCAGCTCTGAATCTGATCGGAAGGCATTTTCATTTGATATGCTTCCTGCTTCTCTCATTGATAATCTTGTTCTTTATAAAACCGCTGAACCTGAATTGCCTGCCGACTTTGCAGGTGCCATGGTTCAGATACAGACAAAAAACATAATCGATAAAAACAGCATAGATATTTCCTACGGTACCGGCTACAGGTATAATACCACATTTAAGGATTACTATTCATACAACGGCGGAAAAACCGACTGGCTGGGTTATGATGATGGAACACGGGCTCTCCCGGCCGGCTTTCCGAAAACACCTCAGGAATTCAGGCAACTTGCCGATGCCCCTGATGATGCTGACAAAGCCAAACTGACTGTATTGGGACAGGCCTTCAGTAAAACATGGACACCTGAAAAAAGAAGAGGTATACCTGATCAATCATTGGGAATTACTTTCAACCATAAATTTCTGCTTGGCAAAATCTCAATCGGTAACCTGACTTCACTTGGTTATTCAACCGGAGATCAGTTCCGCCAGGTGTTCAGGGCAGGCTACCAGGCTTATAATGTTAAACTGGATCAGCCGGATACATCCTATCGGTTTAATGATGACATCTATTCAACCAAAACAAAGTTAAACGGGCTGTTTAACTGGGTATTTGTCTTCGGAAACAATCAGAAAATAGAATTCAGGAATTTCTTCAACCAGTACAGCGATAAACAAACGATGCAGCGCGTAGGAAGAGATTATTACGGAGGTCTCGATAAAGCCGGCACCGAATTGAGTTTTCAGTCGCGTTCAATTTATTCAGGACAGCTAGGCGGAAACTTTAACTTCAGAGACAGCAAAAGTCAGTTGAACTGGACAGTCGGATACAGTTATACCAATAAACTCCAGCCGGATATCCGCCGTCTTGAAATGAACCGGGATGAGTATACGGGTAAGTATATGCTATCATTTAATTTCAATGCTGATCCTAAGATGATTGGCAGGCTATATCTCACAAACCATGAGAACATTTATGTGGGTGCCGTAAATTATACCCATAAAATCATAATAGGAAACATTAATCCCGATATACGCGCCGGGGTCCTTATTGAAGAAAAAGCCCGTGATTTTACGGCCCGCAATATCGGATTTGCCATTTCAAATATAATGCACTTTAACTGGGCTCTGAGCGCACAACCCATTGATACGGTTTTCCAGGACAAAAACATCAATTATAATGACGGACTTAAGATTGATGAGTCAACCAATCCGACCGACTCTTACAATGCCGCGAATCATCTTTTTGCATCGTATGCAGGCATTGATATTCCCCTTGGAAAATTAAAGATCTATGGCGGTGTGAGAATTGAAAAGAACAGGCAGGAACTTAAGGGCCTTGATGTAAACAATCAATCCTATAGAGTAAATAATGACTTCACCGATTTCTTTCCATCCCTGAACTTGTCTTACAATATCACAGACCGGTCTCTTGTTCGTTTCGCTTATGGCCGTACTATAAACCGGCCCGAGTTCAGGGAAATCTCACTGCAATCCTATTATGATTTCGAGGAAAAAGCAACCATTTACGGAAATCCTGAACTGAAGAACTCCTATATACAAAATGTGGATTTACGTTATGAGCTTTTCCCGTCATTGAACGGGGATATAATCACCCTGGGAGGTTTTTATAAACACTTTTCAAATCCCATCGAAGCCCATTTGAAGGAGGCTGGTTCTGGCAGGAATTACACTTACGATAATGCTTCAGAAGCAGCCAGCTACGGAGTGGAGATCGATATGCGCAAATCGTTCAGCAATTTCGAAAGCAGCGATAATTTATTGCGCATGCTCAGGCATATGGTAGTTGTTTTCAATGCCGCATTCATTAAAAGTGAATTGCACTCCAACGAAGCAAACGCCCGTGAAAAAGTAAGGCAAATGCAGGGACAGTCGCCTTATATCATCAATACCGGCCTGTTCTACGATAATCCAGGGAAGGGTTTAATGATCAGCGTATTGTATAATGTAATCGGTCCGAGGCTAATGTTTGTCGGAGATATCGATGAACCGCATGTTATACAGATGCCCCGCAACCTGATTGATGTTACGGTGAATAAAAAGGTAGGGAAAAACCTGACCTTCCGACTGGGAATCAAAGATCTCTTCAATCAGCCTGTAGAATTAAGACAGAATGAAAGAATCCAGCTGATCCCGGGTGTATCGGAAAGCACGGCAAAACGGGTACAGAGAACCCAGGTGTACAAGCCCAGCAGTTCATTCACAGCAGGACTCACACTGAGTCTATAAAACGTTTGAGGTTTGAAGTTTATGGTTTGACGTTAACTCCAAACCCCAAACCTCAAATTTCAAATTTCATACTTCAAACTTCAAACAATAACCATACAAATATTAACCAATTAAAACCATTATGAAACGATTATCTACTTTATTAGTAAGTATGATTCTGGTGGTAACCGGTCTGAAAGCTCAACCGGCTATAACCAACTCATTTTTCGAACCTGTTGATTATTCGGGTGCCTTTGGCGCTACCGACTGGACCCGGGGATGGACAAACTGGACACCGCAGACCACGGTTTACCCCGTAGCCAGTGTTACAATTCCTGCAGGCAATATTACTACCAACACCACACTGTCTCCATCGTCAGCGGTGATGGGCGCTGCAGATTTTGCTCATGCAAAACTCAATAACAGCTTTTTTGAACAGGTTGACTATGTGGGTGCATTTGGCGCAACCGACTGGACCGCAGGCTGGACAAACTGGGACCCTCAGAACACTACATATCCGGCAGTTACCGATGTGATTGCCGCCGGTGATATAACCGAAGACATCACCCTTACATCCGACAAGGTATACCTGCTCGATGGCTGGGTTTATGTTAAAGCCGGTGCCACAATCACCATTCAGCCCGGAACGGTTATCAGGGGCAGCAAGGCAAATAAAGGCGCTTTGATCGTTGAAAAAGGAGCCAAAATTATCGCTGAAGGTACCGCTGAACACCCGATTATTTTCACATCCAACCAGGATGCCGGATCACGTTCTTATGGCGACTGGGGTGGTGTCATTGTTCTTGGGAAAGCCCAGGTGAATAAAATCGATCCGGTCATTGAAGGTGGACCCACTTCCACTTATGGAGGTGACAATGATGCGGATACTTCCGGCATTCTTACTTATGTACGTATTGAATTTCCCGGAATTGCCTTCCAGCCTGATAAAGAAATCAATGGTCTTACTTTCGGCGGCGTAGGCAGCGGAACCACAGTAAACTATATACAGGTTTCATACAGTGGCGACGATTCGTATGAATGGTTCGGCGGTAAGGTGAATGCAAAGCACCTTATAGCCTTCAGGGGATGGGATGATGATTTTGATACCGATTACGGATACCGTGGCATGGTTCAGTTTGCTGTTTCTCTTCGTGATCCGGCAATCGCTGACCCGGGTTCGGGATCAAATGGTTTTGAATCAGACAACGATGGTACAGGTACCGGTGCAACTCCTTTTACCGAAGCTGTATTCAGCAATATCAGCTGCTTTGGACCGCTCGTAGCTCCTTCCACAACGGTGAACAGCAATTTTAAACGTGCCATGCACTTACGCAGGAATACAAAACTGAGTATTTTCAATTCAGTGTTTGCCGGATACCTGACTGGCCTTTTTATTGATGGGGCAACTACTCAGGCCAATGCTGATAATGGTAGTTTAAATGTTGAAAATACAATTCTCGCTGGTTGTAAGGATTACTTTGCCGCTGACTATGATAGCACATATTTTACGAATCCTTCACGCCATAATATGCGTCTTGCTTCAAATGCAGATCTTGGATTGAATGATCCTTTCAATCTTACCGCACCAAACTTCCTTCCTGCACAGGTTGCTTACCTGCTTGACGGTTGGGTTTATGTGAAAGACGGCGCGATACTCACTATTAAACCGGGAACAATCATACGTGGAAGCAAAGCAAATAAAGGAGCCCTGATTATTGAGAAAGGCGCAAAACTCATTGCGGAAGGAACTGAAGATAGTCCCATAGTATTTACCTCCAACCAGGATGCCGGATCGAGATCGTACGGCGATTGGGGAGGTGTTATTGTCCTTGGAAAAGCACAGGTGAACAAAATTGACCCGGTAATCGAAGGCGGTCCTACTTCAACCTATGGTGGTTCAAATGATGCGGATACATCAGGAGTATTAAAGTATATCCGTATTGAATTTGCCGGTATTGCTTTCCAGCCCGACAAGGAAATCAACGGCCTTACTTTTGGTGGTGTGGGAAGCGGAACCGAGGTGGATTACATCCAGGTTTCTTACAGTGGTGATGATTCCTATGAATGGTTTGGCGGAGCAGTGAATGCTAAACACCTGATTGCCTTCCGCGGATGGGACGACGATTTCGATACCGATTATGGTTACAGGGGCATGGTTCAGTTTGCCGTTTCCCTTCGTGACCCTGCAATTGCTGACCCGGGATCGGGATCCAACAGTTTTGAATCCGACAACGATGGTACCGGTACGGATGCCACACCGGTTACCCAGGCCCTTTTTAGCAATGTGAGCAGCTTTGGCCCGCTTGTAACCCCGGAGACTATTGTTAACAGCAATTTCAAGAGGGCTATGCATCTCAGAAGAAATACAAAGTTGAATATTTATAACTCGCTATTTGCAGGATATCTGACCGGTTTATTCATTGATGGTGAGCTTTCACAGGCAAGTGCTGCTGCCGGTGAACTGAAGATCAGGAATACCATCATGGCCGGTATGCGTAAAAATTTCAATGACAATGCCATCGACAGTGTATACTTTATGACGGATTCCCTTGAAAACAAAATATGGGCATCAAATGACAGCCTTAAAATAGCTGATCCGTTTAACCTGGATGCTCCAGATTTTCTTCCTGAAACCGGTTCTCCTGTTTTAACAGCTTCCTCGTGGTATGAAGGACCGCAAACTCCGGTAACTGAAATTGAAAATACTATGGACGCCGTTTTATACCCGAATCCTTTCAGTGAAGCCGTAAGCCTGAATATTAATCTGAAGGCTGAAAGCAATCTGTCAGTAAGGTTGTATAATGCTACCGGTGCGCTTGTAATGACCCCGGTAAACGGCAGGTATTCCGCCGGCAAACACGAATTCAGAATGAATATTGCCGAGAAAGGTCTCTTGCTTGTTGAAGTAACAGTTAACGGTAACAGGAGTATGATAAAACTGGTATCACGTTAATCGGAATCTGAACAATACCCGCTGAAAAGCTGCCTGAGACCAGGCAGCTTTTTTTATAACTACACCCTGTCGAGGTACTAGCCACGTTAGTGGCGAAATCTTTGTAGTAGTAACCGTTTCCTTTAAACACAAAGCCACGCTAGTGGCGACATCTTAAGATTTCGCCACTAGCGTGGCTTATGAGTTCTAAAATACAGAAATTTCTACAAAGATATCGCCACTCCGTGGCTAGTTGGATAACACCTTCAATTGAAGTATATGTCAAAAAGATAGTTTTTGTAAAAACTAAATTAGCAACCTGAGTTATTAAAATAAATTCGTTACAACCCAATAAAAGAATGCCGAAATAATGGCAGCGGCCGGAATGGTAAGTATCCAGGCAATGACAATGTTATTGGCAATTTTCCATTTTACCGATGAGGCCTTTTTTATAGTGCCTATTCCGAGAATTGAACCGGTTATGGTGTGGGTTGTGCTTACCGGAACACCCAGTGCGGTTGAAACATAGAGTGTAACCGCAGCACCGGTTTCGGCGCAGAATCCGTCAACCGGCCGCATTTTCGATAATTTCTGCCCCATAGTTTTTACAATCCGCCATCCTCCCAGCATAGTTCCCAGAGCAATAGCACCGTGACAGCTTAATACAATCCAGAGTGGAATGTGAAATTCCGGTCCGAGGTATCCTGCGGTAAATAATAAACTGGCAATAATACCCATCGTTTTCTGTGCATCATTACCCCCGTGACCAAGACTGTACATGGCGGCTGACACTAACTGCCCCATTCTGAAAACCTTATCCACCTTAAATGGATTTGTTTTATACAGTATCCTGAAAACCAACCAGGCCAGGATCATACCCAATACAAACCCGGTAACAGGAGCGACAACAATAAAAATAAGGGTTTTCCGTATGCCTGTCCACACAAGGCTTTGCACACCGGCTTTCACCAGTGCCGAACCAATCAAACCGCCAATCAGTGCATGTGAAGAACTTGAAGGCAAGCCGAGCCACCAGGTAATAAGATCCCACAGTATGGCACCCATCAACGCACCAAAAATTACCTGTTTGTCAATTACTGTTACATCAACAATTCCTTTTCCTATCGTTCCGGCTACATGAAGTCCGAAAAACAGGAAAGCAATAAAATTGAAAAAGGCAGCCCATAAGACTGCGAATTTAGGCGAAAGGATACGGGTTGAAACAATGGTGGCAACCGAGTTGGCTGAATCGTGAAACCCGTTTATAAAATCGAAAACCAGCGCCAGGACTATAAGAGAAATTATAAACCAGTCCATTTCTATACCATTTTAATAAGCATGGTCTCAATGATCAGGATGTACTTTTCACAATTTCTCAATAACTCTCTTGATTTATCCATGATCTCCTTCCAGCGGAAAATATCACCAATATCGTTGTCTTTTAAAAGCTCCGGCATGATCTCATCGAGGATCAGTTCGCCTTCGTTTTTAAACCGCTTTACCTTATGGCAGCTTTTAAGTATGGATGTGGCCTGCTTTTTGTTTTTCAGCATATTCACGATCTCGGCAATACGGATAACTGATTTCTCAATTGTATCGCCCAGGCGGCTCATTTCACTTTTCTTTTTCTTTACCTTAAGCAACCGCGAACTCCGTGTCAGATTCAGAATAGAGTCAACAATATCATCGGCGGCATTGGCAAACTGCTGGATATCCTCCCTGTCGAAAGGAGTGATAAAAGTTTCCTGGTTTTTCTGAATGATCAGCAGGGTTAACTCATCACACTCTTTCGAAAGTGCAAAAAGTTTGTCGACAAGTGACTGGTCAAAGTCGCCGCTTTGAATTGCTTTGTTTAGCAACTGGCCGCCTTTTGAAATCAGGGAAGCCTGGTGTTCGAACATGAGAAAGAACTTCTCTTCTTTGGGGAAAAGTGAAAATGCCATGTATAAAATTTTAATTACGCATTCATGAAAATTTCATGAACAAGGTATTTCAGTAATGTTACATTACTGTTAAGGAAAGGTTAAGTTAATGTGAAGGAGATTATTCTGTACGGGTTCGTACGTCCCTGGCAAGTGTGAAAAGGAATTCAAGTCCGCCGCCTGTGCGGTTTTTAACTGATATGTCACCTTTGTGAAACTGTACCGCATTTTTAACAATGGCCAGACCAAGCCCTGTACCGCCTTTTTTCCTGTCCCTGCCCTTGTCAACCCGGTAAAAGCGTTCAAACAACCTGGGTAAATCCTCTTCCGGAACACCGGTTCCGTTATCTGAAAATGAAAAATAATGGAAGTCAGGGTCCGTCAGGTAGTGATCCAGTCTAACTTCAAGATTTTCACCGGCATGATCAATGGCATTGTCATATAAATTGCGGAAAATTGAATACAATAATCCGCCGTTTCCCTGCAGATGCATGTTTTCAGGCATATTAATAACTGTCCGGATATTCTTGCCTTCCAGCCTGAGCTGCATTTCAGCAACTATATCCGAAACAAGGGTGCTCAGGTCTACATCTTCAATCTGGTATAAGCTTCCGGCTTCCTCAATCTTGGTAAGCAGGGAAATATCATGAACGAGATCTGCCAGCCGGCATGCCTGGAAATAGGCTCTTTTTAAATACTCCTGCGTCCGGGCTTTGTCAGGTTTTCCTTCAAGAATGGTTTCAAGAAATCCTTTTATTGAACTTACCGGAGTTTTGAGCTCATGAGATATGTTTTCAGTTATCTGTTGTTTGAGAATTTTCCGCTTTGTAAGTTTTGAAATGTCATTCACGGAGATTTCAAAACTTTTATCCTGGAAGACAATGCATTTCACTGAAAAAAAACGCCCGCCCTTATTCATGGTGACCTCATAGGTTGGCTGAAGATCCGTTGTATCCGAAGTAAAATCCTTCAGGTACCTGTCGATAAATGCAAAAATGGAATTGAAATCAGATATCCTGAAAAATTCATCAGCTGTGAATACCCTTGTATCGCTTATGAAATTGATAAAACGGATAAAATGATTGTTGCTCGTTATGACCTGTTTGTCTCTTGAAAAAATAGCAATGCCTTCATCCAGCAGGTTCAAATGACGGATTAGTTTTGCCTTTTCCGAAATCAGCTCCTCTTTGGTGCGATTCAGATTCTGGTAAATTTCAATAATTTCCTGTCCCAGGTTACCGAGTTCATTCTGGGGAAATTCGAATTTTTCTTCAATAGGTTTGTTTTCAAGCGCCTTAAGTGTAAAATTCCGTAGTGTATTAATTGATTTACCGAACCTGTCAGTTAGCAGGATGATTGTCAAAGATGCAGAAAGCAAAAGGAGAATGAGGAAAACAAGAAATAACCGGTCAGGCTCTACCAGTTTTCGGGCGCTTAAATCATAGCGGTCTGAGACCCGTACAAAATAACCATTATAATTACGGGCATAATAATAGTATTTGATATGGGTGGTTTCAGAAACCCGGATGTCAGATCCTACACTATCCTGAAGGGCTTCCTGGATCTCAGGCCGATATAAATGATTTTCCATCCCTGACGTGTTCCTTACCCAGGAATCGTACAGTACAACTCCATCTGCCCTAATAACAGTAATTCTTACATCGCGGTTTGCCATCAGGATAATCAGGCTGTCCAGGTCACCAAATTTGTTTGTTTTGACTGAACCATCTTTCTCAATAGTCTGGTGAATAATCCTTACGTAATCATCGAGTTTGCCATTCAACGCTTCCGATCTGTATTTTTTCTCATGAAAAAACTCGGAAGCAAACATGATCCCTGCGAAAAGAATAAAAAAAGAAACAATATAAATTAACCATTTTTTGGTATAGGAAATCAGGATCTTCATCTTCACTATTGAATTTCAAAACAGTAACCGTAGCCTTTCCGGGTAACCAGGCAACTACCGTATGCGCCGAGCTTTTTCCGTAACCGTGTGATATGAACATCCACTGTTCGGTCGGTAACATTCACATCCCGCCAGATATTGTCGAGAATTTGTTCGCGCCCGAAAATTCTTCCGGGATTTTTCATCAGGATCAGAAACAGCTGGAATTCAATAGGAGTAAGATCTTCTTTAATTCCATCCACGATCAGTCTTTTTTGCTCAATGTCAAGTTCAATGCCTGCAACTTTAATGCTTGCGGGGGTATCCAGTATATTGTCGCTCTTGTCGAATCTGCGTATTACTGCCTTTATCCTGGCTACCACTTCTTTTATTGAAAACGGCTTGGTTATATAATCATCTGCACCTACAGAAAAACCGGTCAGCTTATCATTCTCTGTGTTTTTGGCTGTGATGAATACAAAAGGGGCGTTTATCTTTCTGCGTTTACGGATCTCATCGGCAAGACGGTAACCTGACATACCTTTCATCATTACATCCAGCAAGAACAACTGGTATTTTTCAAGCCTTTTATTCAGGGCATCTTCTGAAGAAGTTACTGCATCCACCTGGAATCCTTCCGATTCGAGGTTGAATTTCAGAATTTCACATATATCCTCTTCATCATCAACAACGAGTATATGCACGCCATTTCGGGTAATCATACGTCAGATGAATTAATTTACGAATGTATATCACTAACGTTAAGGTAATGTTACAAAATTGCAATGATATGATGACAATAATGAATCAAACTTGTACATAAAATTCACCTGCTCAATGTAACATTAATTTAACATTGGCGAAACAGTAATGTAATCCGGGTAACTGAAATTTGCAGTGTTAAAAAGTGATTCATTTAACTAACAACTATGAAACAATTAACCCGGTCCTTGTTTTTACTACTTCTTTTTCTTCCAGGCTTTAAAGGTCTTTCGCAAAATGCTTCCGATACCCTGAACGAACGCTTCCAGTCGGTGGAAGGCCGCCTCAATGCTCTTGACGAAAAAACGGCTGCTCATGATGCGGATCTTGGCAAGCTGACCAAAATAAAAGTTTCAGGTTACATCCAGGCCCAGTTTGAAAGCTACCAGGATGGCCTGCTAAAAACAAATGATCCGAATAATACTTTCTATATAAGAAGAGCCAGGGTAAAATTCACCTACGAGGCAGCTGACGGAATCAAGTTTGTGTTGCAGCCTGATTTCAGCACAGGAAACCTTTCATTAAAGGACGCCTACGCAGTGGCTTCACTTAAAAAGGTTCCCTGGTTGTCTTTATGGGCAGGACAGTTCAACCGCCTCAACTATGAAGTGGAATATTCATCGGGTCAGCGTGAGGTTCTCGAGCGTTCTAAAGTTATCCGCAGTATTTATCCTGGTGAACGGGAAGTGGGAGCCAAATTGGAAGCCACCCCGGCTGCTATTCCTCTTAAACTCCAGCTGGCCTTGCTGAACGGAAATTTTACAGGAAAGGAACAGAAGGATGTGGATTCAAAAAAAGACCTGATGGCCCGTGCGGTATATTCAATCAAGACTCCCGTCGGAATAGGCATTGATATTGGCGCCCATGGTTACTACGGCGGAATCCAGGCAAAGAACAAGTATGTTTCCGGTTATGATGCCGTAATGGATAGTGCAAGCACCAATACCGGAACTTACCTTGATAAGCAATGGCTGGGCGCTGAAACACAGGTTTTTTTCGACTGGCTTGGAGGTATGGCGCTGAAGGGAGAATACATTGCCGGAAAAAATGCAACGGTTGGTGACTCAAAATCAAATCCCAATAAGGAGAGAAAATTCAGCGGTTATTATGCATACCTTATTAAAAATATAGGTAAGAAGAACCAGTTTGTGGCAAGGTATGATTACTATGATCCGAATACTTCCCTATCAGGCGATGAAGCTAAAAAAGAAGTGAATTACAGTACTCTGACTCTGGCCTGGCAATTCTACCTGAACGACAACATCCGGTTTTCACTGAATTATGAAATGCCGAGAAATGAAACGAATACAACAGTTCCTAAAGATATAAAAGACAATGTGTTTGGGATCAGATTGCAGGCTAAGTTTTAAAAAAGAACGTCATTGCGATGACCGGTTCCTACGGTCAGAAGCAATCTGCCCGAACAGGCAGGACGTAGCAAAAACAGACGCCAAAAACGCTCTTGGGTTGGAACTGCCTGTGCCGGCAGATTGCTTCGTCGACTAGAATTTGAACTATAATCAGAATACTATCAAGCTCCTCGCAATGACGGCAAAGACTTAAAAAACTAAAATACAAAACAATGAAAAACTTAAAGAAAACAGCAATTATCCTGGCAGGCCTGGCCATAATTGGCTTTGGCTTTATTCAGCAGACAAAGATCACAATCATCGGATCGGATACGATGGTTATCCTGGCCCAGCGATGGGCAGAAATCTATATGAAGAAAAATCCCACGGTCAATATCCAGGTTACGGGCGGTGGTTCAGGTGTAGGTCTTGCCGCCCTGATTAACGGCACAACCGATATCGCCAATTCAAGCCGCCCTATTAAGCCGACCGAAGTTCAGAAACTGAAGGACCGTTATAATACTCTCGGGGTGGAAATTCCCTGTGCAAAAGACGGCATCACCATTTTCCTGAACGAGTCGAATAAGGTGAAGGAACTCACTACTAAACAGCTTAGCGATATATATAGCGGCAAGGTCACCAACTGGAAAGATGTTGGCGGTGACGATGCGCCTATTAAGCTTTACGGTCGTGAGAACAGCTCAGGAACCTATGCTTTCTTTAAGGAAGAAGTGGTTAAAGCCGATTATGCAGCCAGTTGCCAGACGTTGCCCGGAACAGCGGCTGTTGTAAACGCGGTGAAAAAAGATAAATACGGTATCGGCTACGGCGGGGCAGCATATGCATCGGGCGTTAAACATTGTGCCGTGAAAAAAGACGATAAATCAAAAGGTATTGTGCCCACACCTGAAACCATTGCAAAAAATGAATACCCGATTACCCGTTATCTGTATTTATATATGAGGAACAGGCCTACCGGAGAAATAAAGAAATATGTCGACTGGATATTGAGTCCGGAGGGCCAGAAAATAATAACAGAAGTGGGCTATTTCCCTGTAAAGTAACTGCAAAATAATGCACTTAAGAATAAAACAGGCAATGACCGGGGAGGGTATTGACCGGCTTCAACCTGAAACCAGTTCTCTTTTAAAAAAACGTTTTCGGCTAAGTGATGTACTGGCCGAATATGTTATTAAATCGGTTGCATTCCTGTCGATCACCTTTGTTGCGCTTATTTTCATTTTCGTTTTCAGGGAAACATTACCTCTTTTTCACCGGTCAGGTCAGCCAGTGGTGAAGGAACAGGAAAGCCAGACTGCGGGAAATGAATCGCTCAAACCCGAAAGTTACGGTTCAGGCGATGAAGATCTCAAACCCGAAACCTACGGGGCCGAATCAGAGTCACTGAAGCCTGAAACTTACGGGGCCGAAGAAGTCCTTCAGCCGGAAACCTACGGATCAGTGGAAACTCCGGATAACATGGCCATTTATAATGAAGAACCGGTCACCCTTAACGAAAGCAACCGAAGTGCCATTTCAACACTGTTGTCAAAAGACTGGCAACCCGTTTCGGATAACCCGAGGTTTGGGTTGCTGCCTTTATTTTTAGGTACCTTCAAGGTAACCATTATCGCCATTTGTTTTGCCGCTCCTTTAGCGATACTTGCAGCCATATACACTGCCATATTCGCCCCGCCAAAATTGCGTGAAGTCATTAAACCCGCCATCGAACTGCTGGCAGGTTTCCCGTCGGTTGTAATCGGTTTTTTCGCTCTTATGGTCCTGGCTTCGTTTTTCCAGGATGTATTCGGTTACTCCAGCAGGCTTAACGGGTTTGTGGGAGGAATTGCAATGGCCCTGGCTGCCATTCCTGTAATATATACCCTCACCGAAGATGCCCTTTCCTCGGTTCCTGCAACTTATATGGAAGCCAGCCTTGGTCTGGGTGCCAGTTTGAGACAAACCGCTTTCCAGGTTTTGCTTCCTGCAGCAACACCGGGTATATTCGCCGCAGTGATCCTGGGGATCGGCCGTGTATTCGGAGAAACCATGATAGCGCTTATGGCCACGGGAAATGCTGCTTTAATTTCAATAAATCCATTTGATTCGGTAAGAACGCTTTCTGCCACTATAGGTGCCGAAATGAATGAAGTGGTTTTCGGAGATACCCATTACAGTGTACTTTTTCTGATCGGGTCGCTTCTGTTCATTTTCACTTTTACACTTAACGCATTGGCCGAATTCTATTTCCGCAACCGGGTAATCAGACGCTTCCAGGGAAAATAACATGAAACGACCAGGACGAAATACATGGGATAAAATTGCTACTGCAGTAACGGCAACCAGCGTGCTGTTAATCCTTTTCATTATCACTTCCGTACTCGTGATTACAATTTCAGGCGGTTGGAACACCCTTTCATGGGAGTTTCTCACCCAATTCCCCAAAGAGGGGATGACAAAGGGTGGGATATTCCCGGCAATTGTAGGTACCGCATTAATGACTCTGATTATGACGCTGGCAGCGGTTCCACTGGGGGCAATAACAGCGGTTTACCTTGCTGAATATGCGTCGGAACATTCTGTTTTTGCCAAAACAATCCGTTTTGCCGTAAAAACACTGGCCGTTGTACCCTCAATTATTTTCGGCCTTTTCGGTCTTGGATTCTTTATAAAATTTATTGGTTATCACATTGACTCCGCTTTTTACGGTGGTCAGTCACACTGGGGCCAGCCTAACCTGCTATGGGCAAGCCTTACAATGGCACTGCTTACACTGCCCATTGTAATTGTATCGGTTGAAGAATCGATCCGCACTGTGCCCCGTGAAATGCGTGAAGCAAGCCTTGCACTCGGTGCCACAAAATGGCAAACGATAAAAAAAGTCGTCATTCCCGGGTCGCTTTCAGGAATCCTTACCGGAACCATACTTGCCATTAGTCGGGGTGCCGGAGAGGTTGCTCCCATTTTATTTACCGGCGCCGCCTATTACCTGGCCGATATACCGCATAAAATGAGTGAACAATTCATGTCACTTGGCTATCATATATATATCATGTCGACCCAGTCAACCAACGTGGACGAGACCCTTCCGATCCAGTTTGCCACCACTCTGGTACTGTTGCTGCTTACATTCTCACTGAGCCTGATAGCGGTGTTTTTGCGCTATCGTATCAGAAAAAAAGCGAAAAGATGAAAGATCAGAAAGAAACAAAAATCAGTGTTCGTGACCTCTCCGTATTTTACGGCGCCAATAAAGCGCTTAAGAATATTTCAATGGAAATACCTGAAAAGAAGGTGACCGCATTTATCGGGCCTTCGGGTTGCGGGAAATCAACCTTTCTCAGGACACTTAACCGGATGAATGATCTTATCGATTCGTTCAGGGCTGAAGGTGAGGTGCTTATTGACAATGTCAATATATACCAGAAAAACATTGATGTGGTAAACCTGCGGAAAAAGGTGGGAATGATCTTTCAGAAATCAAATCCTTTTGCCAAATCGATTTATGAAAATGTGGCATACGGGCCGAAAATTAACGGGATAAACGACAGGAAAAAACTGGATGAGATCGTTGAAACATCGCTGAAACAGGCAGCCATATGGGATGAAGTGAAAGATAGGCTTTCGTCATCGGCATTGAGTTTATCGGGGGGACAACAACAGAGAATATGCCTGGCCCGCACTCTTGCTGTCAATCCGGATATCATTCTGATGGATGAACCGGCAAGTGCACTTGATCCGATTTCCACAGCCAAAATTGAAGAGCTGATCCATGAATTGAAGAACTATTATACGATAGTTATTGTCACCCATAACATGCAACAGGCAGCAAGAACAAGTGATCTTACGGCTTTCTTTTATCTCGGTGAACTGGTGGAAATGGAAAAAACTAAAACTATCTTTACGAATCCCGCTAAAAAACAAACAGAAGATTATGTCTCCGGTAGATTCGGATAATTGTTGTTTTGCTATTCACTAATGACTAATCACTAATCACTCAAAATATGCAATCATTCTTTGAGGCAGAGCTGGCAAAGCTCAAAAAGCGGATAATTAAAATGTTCAACCTGGTTGACGTGCAACTCGACAAGGCATCGCAGTCGCTGATGAACCAGGAATTCGAATATATCGACCTGGCGTTGCAGAACGAAAACCGGATTGACAAGCTCGACCTGAAGATCGATAAGCTCTGCCAGAAAATTTTTGCCCTTGCACAACCGGTTGCAACCGATCTGCGGTTCATCATGTCGTCACTCAGGATAGGAAACGAAATCGAACGGGTGGCCGATATTGCACTGGATATTATCAGCAGAGGTGAAACCGTAAAAAGGTACCCCACAATACTCGAAGAATACCGAGTACATGAATTGCTGGCTGATGTGGTGAGAATAAACAGGAAAACAATTGAATCATATACCAACAAGAACAATGAACTAGCGAAGGAAGTGATCTTGGAAACAAGAATAACCGGGGATGTATGTAAGAACCTTTTCAATGAAATTATAAGCCGGATGGCCGAAAAATCAGAGGTAATTACAATCGCCACCGATCTGATCCTTATCATACGGGATATTGAAAGGATTTCGGGGCACCTGAGCAATATAGCCGAATCGGTTGTTTTTATTGTGGAAGGCAAGCGCCTTCGTCATGCCGGTCTTCAGGCGCAGGACGAATAAAATCAAGATTGCGCTTTAAGCCGGTGAATTTTGTCCTTTTCACCGCTGAGCCCTTAAATAAGTTCCTGTATTTTTCTTCATCCATCTCATACCACTCTTCGTGTTTCATCTCAAGCAAGCCTTGAACGGGCTGCAGTTCCGGTTCGTTTAACGGGATTGCTTTTTTATTCCACGGGCAAACATCCTGGCAGATATCACAGCCGAAAACACGATTTTTAAATTGTCCTTTGAATTCGGGATTGATTTCTCCCTTATTCTCGATTGTAAGATACGAAATACACCGTCGGGCGTCAACCACTTTGGGTGAAACGATGGCTTTTGTAGGACAGGCAAGAATACAGCGGTTGCAGTCGCCGCAAAAATCAGGAATCGGTTTGTCGTAATATAAAGGAATATCTACAATCAGGGTACCGATAAAAAACCACGAGCCTTTAGCAGGAGAAATCAGGTTCGAATTCTTGCCTATCCAACCCAAACCGGAGCGGGCTGCCCAGGCCCGGTCGAGCACCGGGGCCGAATCTACAAATCCGCGGCCCTTTACCGGGGTAACCGATTGGTTTATGAACAATAAAAGAAGGTTGAGTTTTTTCCTGATGATGTCATGATAATCCTTTCCGAAAGCATACTTTGAAATAACAGGAGCATCAGGATCTGACTGCTGTTGATGCGGGAAATAATTCAGGATAACCGAAATAACCGACCGGGCGCCTTCAACAAGTTGAGTTGGGTCAACCCGCTTTTCAGCGTGGTTTTCCATGTATTGCATGCTTCCATGGTATCCCCTGTTAAGCCATTCGGCCAGGTGAACAGCATCATCGCCGAGCCTTTCAGCACGGGAAATTCCGCAATCATCAAATCCGAGCCTGATGGCTTCCGCTTTGATCATGGATGATTGGTTGTGCAGTTCATCCATGGCAAGGGATATTAAAGTTTCTTCTTAACCTCGGTGGTTTCGTATCCTTCAATGATATCGCCCACGCGGATATCGTTATAGTTCTCGATATTAAGTCCGCATTCCTGTCCGCTGACAGCCTCCTTAACGTCATCCTTATATCGTTTGAGTGAAGCCAGCATCCCGCTGAAGATAACAATACCATCGCGGATAATCCTGACTTTAGTGTCGCGCCTGATCTTTCCTTCCTTAACCATACAACCGGCGATTGTTCCGACTTTTGTGATCTTGAAAGTTTCAAGAATTTCAAGAGTGGCCACAATTTCTTCCTTGATCTCTGGTGAAAGCATACCTTCCATGGCTGATTTCAGCTCATTGATGGCGTCATAGATAATGGAGTACAGACGGATATCGATTTCTTCTTTTTCTGCAAGCTTCCTGGCCTGGAGTGAAGGACGAACCTGGAAACCGATCACAATGGCATTGGACGCCGCAGCCAGCAACACATCGCTTTCTGATATCTGTCCAACCGCCTTATGGATAACATTTACCTGGATTTCTTCATTGGAAAGCTTGATCAGTGAATCCGACAATGCTTCGATGGATCCGTCTACGTCACCTTTCACAATCACGTTCAGTTCTTTGAAGTTACCGATTGCAATACGGCGGCCGATTTCATCAAGTGTAATATGCTTTTGTGTCCTGAGGCCCTGTTCACGCAGTAATTGTTCGCGTTTGGTGGCAATGTCCTTTGCCTCTTTATCGTTTTCATACACATTGAACTTATCACCTGCCTGAGGTGCGCCATTCAGACCCAATACAAGTACGGGGTCGGAAGGACCGGCCGAAATGATTTTCTTGCCTCTTTCATCATACATGGCTTTAACCCTGCCGTAGTTGTGTCCGGCAAGCATGATATCGCCAATACTGAGAGTTCCGGCCTGAACAAGCACGGTTGCAATGTAACCACGGCCTTTGTCGAGTGATGATTCAATGATCGTACCTACAGCGCCCTTATCGGGATTCGCCTTGAGGTTCAGCATTTCAGCTTCAAGAAGCACTTTTTCAAGCAGCTCTTCGACATTCAATCCTGTTTTTGCCGAGATCTCCTGGCTCTGGAATTTCCCACCCCAATCCTCCACAAGGATATTCATTTTTGCAAGGTGTTCCTTTATCTTTTCAGGATTGGCTGTAGGTTTATCGATTTTGTTGATGGCAAAAACCATGGGAACGCCGGCGGCCTGGGCATGATTGATAGCCTCAGTGGTCTGGGGCATAATACCGTCGTCAGCTGCCACCACAATAATTGCCACGTCAGTGATCTGTGCACCGCGGGCACGCATAGCGGTAAAGGCTTCGTGACCCGGTGTGTCGAGGAAAGTTATTTTTCTTCCGTCTTTCAATTCAACGCCGTAGGCGCCGATGTGTTGTGTAATACCTCCTGCCTCACCGGCTATAACATTTGCATGACGGATATGGTCGAGCAGCTTTGTTTTACCGTGGTCAACATGGCCCATGACAGTAACAATCGGAGGACGGGGAACCAGCAATGCCGGATCCTCTTCCTCGTCTTCAATATCTTCCTGGGTATCCACCGTTACAAATTCCACCTTGTAGTCGAATTCCTCGGCAACAAGCACGAGAGCTTCCGCATCGAGTCTCTGGTTGATCGAAACAAACAATCCAAGGCTCATACAGGCAGCAATAACTTCGTTAACAGGCACATCCATCATCGTGGCCAGTTCATTCACAGTAACGAATTCCGTTACCTTCAGAATATTCTTTTCCTGTTCGCGTTTTTCTTCCTCGGCAAGATTGCGCTGTGTCTGCAAATCACGCTTTTCACGGCGGTATTTTGATCCTTTGGATTTCCCTTTTGCCGTCAGACGGGTATATGTATCCTTTATCTGCTTGTCAACATCCTCTTCGCTGATCTCAAAGCGATAGCCTTTACGCTTTTTCTTTTTCTTATTTTTATCATCAGCGGGCGGGTGTTGAGCCGGTTGTTTTTCAACGCTTACACGCTGTGTATCTTTCTTGATTCTCTTTCTTTTCTTTTTCTGACCCTGATCATCCGTTTCGGTATCCGAGCCGGGAAGGTTAATTTTTCCGACAACTTTTGGCCCGTTAAGCCTTTCCACATGGGTCTTCATCACCTCAGGCTGTTGCCTGTCCTGACGATTCTGCGAACCAGCCTGCTGAGGCCTTTCTTCCGGTTGATGATTTCTTTCTTCACGCGGTTGCTGCGCGGGCATGCGACTGCGTCTTTCCTTTTCAAGCTGCTCCCTGGTCTTCTTTGGCGGACGGGTCCGCTGATTCATTGAATCCAGGTCGATCTTGCCAACCACCTTTACTTCTACATCCTTAATCTCAGGCTTAATAAAATCTTCAACCGGTTCAGGACGAACTTCTGGCTGAGGTTCTTCAACAGCCGGCTTTTCAGGTTCAGGTGGTATTTCTTCTACGGTAGGAGGAGGAGGCGGAGGAGGAGGCGGAGGTTCAACCGGTTTCGGCGGTTTGACCTGGACTTCAGGTTCCTTTTTCTCTTCTTTTTCCTTCTCTTTTTCTACCGGCTTTTTCCTGGGTATAAGCTTATCCATATCGATCTTGCCCAATACATTGAGCTTGATCGTTTCTTTTTCAGTTGCAACTTTTTCAACTTCGGGTTCATGGTGTACAGCGGTTGCCCGTACATCTTTCACAAGCACTTCATCTTCTTCTTCAATCCGCTCCTGTTCCGATTCATGATGCATATCGCTGAGGGTAACAGTCTCCATCTTCTCCCGCTTATTGCGCAGATTCAGCTTTTCAGATTCCTTTTTCGCATTAAGATCTGTGTTGAATTCCTTCAACAGCATTTCAACCTGTTCGGATGTAATCTTCTCATTAGGATTTGAATCAATCTTCACACCCTTTTTATGTAGGAATTCCACAATGGTGGATATACCCACATTGAGTTCCCTTGCTATTTTACTTAATCGTGTTGTTTTAATATCTGACATCCGCGGATTTTAGTTGATTTGCAATCGCCAAAATTAGTAAATCCTCTGATATATAAATATACTGCTTAATTATTCGAATTCTGCCTTCAGAATTTTCAGTACTTCTTTAATCGTTTCCTCTTCAAGATCGGTACGTTTAACGAGGTCTTCCATATTCAGGTTCAGCACGCTGCGGGCCGTATCACAACCTATGGCTTTGAACTCGTCAATGATCCATCCGTCGATTTCATCGGCGAATTCTTCGAGGTTCACATCTTCTTCATCGGCGTAATCGGTTTCGCGATATACATCGATTTCATAACCTGTTAGCTGGCTGGCAAGCTTGATATTCAAACCGCCTTTCCCGATGGCAAGCGAAACTTCGTTGGGCTTCAGGTATACATCCGCCTTCTTGTTTTTTTCATCGATCTTCAGCGATGAGATCTTTGCAGGGCTCAGCGCACGGGTTATGTAAAGCTGAAGGTTGTTTGTATAATTGATTACATCGATATTCTCATTCTTAAGCTCCCTGACAATGCCGTGAATCCTTGATCCTTTCATACCTACGCAGGCACCTACGGGATCGATTCTCTCGTCATAGGATTCCACAGCTACCTTTGCCCTTTCGCCGGGGATACGGACAATTTTCTTAATAATAATGAGTCCGTCAAATATTTCAGGAACTTCAAGTTCAAAAAGCCTTTCAAGGAAGATTGGTGAGGTTCTTGAAAGGATAATGAGAGGCGTGTTATTTCTCATCTCCACTCTTACAACCACAGCTCTTATACTGTCGCCTTTTCTGAAATAATCGGTCGGTATCTGTTCTGCTTTAGGAAGGATCAGTTCGTTTCCTTCTTCATCAAGAACAAGGATTTCACGTTTCCATACCTGGTAAACTTCTCCTGTAATAATATCACCGATGCGGTCACGGTATTTCTGGAAAATATTGTTTTTCTCAAGATCAAGAATTCTTGCTGTCAGGTTCTGCCTGAGTGCCAGAATAGCTCTGCGGCCAAAGTCAAGCAGCTTAACCTCATCAGTTACCTCTTCTCCCACTTCATAATCATCGTCAATGAGCTTTGCCTGTGAAAGCGACATTTGTGTATTGGGATCAGTAACTTCGCCGTCTGCCATTACCTCACGGTTTCTCCAGATTTCAAAGTCACCTTTGTCGATATTGATGATTATATCGAAATTGTCGGCCGATCCGAACATTTTAATAAGCATTCCCCTGAACACATCCTCGAGAACACTCATCATGGTTGCACGGTCAATACTCTTTAACTCTTTAAATTCAGAAAAGGTCTCAATTAAATTAAGGTTTTCCATTGTTTTTAAATTACTTTTTTAAACTAATAACCACTTTAGCCGATTTTATCTCATCCGTTTTTATCTCCAACTGCTGTAATTCTTTTTTCTTCTTACCTTTTTCTTTTATCGTAATTTCTGTCTCCAGCCTGATTACACCGTCATCCGTTCCGGTCAGCTTTCCTGAAACCTTTCTTCCGTCAGTGTACAAAACATCAAGGAAACGGCCGATATTCTTAACAAACTGTACCGGCAATTTTAAAGGCCTGTCCAAACCGGGGGAAGAAACTTCAAGTTCAAAATCCTCAGTGTTTCTGTCGAGCCTGTTTTCAAGATGCCTGCTCAGCGATATACACTCCTCTAATTTAACGCCCTCCAAGCTGTCGACGTATACCGCAATCCTGTTACCCGGACTGATCACCACATCCACAATAAACAGGTTGAGCCGGTTGACTTCCTCTTCAAGCAGATCCCTGATTGTAGCCGCATTGATCATGGTTCAGTATTGCAACAAAATAGGGGACTGAAAGCGTCCCCTATCCTGTGAAATTCTGGGCAAAGATAATACTATTAATGAGAAATACAAAGAAAAGCTTCGTCATTGCGAGGAGCTTGTTAAAGCTCTGATTATAAAATGTATTCAAGTCGACGAAGCAATCTGCCCGCACAGGAAGATCGATGCAAAAGGCCAAGCCATCGTCATTGCGAGGAGCGGGAAAAATCAATGATTATACCTTAAAATAAAGCGACGAAGCAATGACGAGGTTTTGCCAGTATCCAGCATCCAGCATCCGGCATCCAATATCCAGTATCTGTTTTAAAAATCATTGATTATTTCCAATATTATTCTCTATTTTGTGTTTTTACTACAGATCTGCAGATCAGTAAATGGAAAATACCTCCAATATCAACAAACGCAAAATTGTAAATGATCCGGTTCACGGTTTTATCATCATTCCCGGGGATTTCATTTTTGATCTGCTCGAACATCCTTACCTGCAGCGATTACGCAGGATAAAACAGCTTGGCCTTACCAGTTTCGTGTATCCCGGGGCAGTTCATACCCGCTTCCAGCATGCACTCGGCGCTGTTTTTCTTATGGTGCAGGCAATTGATAACATCAGGCTAAAAGGCACTGAAATTACTGTTGAAGAAGCAGAAGCCGTTACAGCCGCAATTCTCCTGCATGATATCGGACACGGCCCGTTTTCCCATGCCCTGGAAGAAAGTATCATTCCCGGCCTCACCCATGAAGATCTTTCCGTTCTGCTGATGAACAACCTTAACGAGGAGTTCGGCGGAAGGCTCGACATGGCCCTTAGCATTTTCAACAATACATACCCCAAGAAGTTCCTTCATCAGCTGGTTTCGGGACAGCTTGACATGGACAGGATGGATTACCTGATACGCGACAGCTTTTTTGCCGGTGTGGCCGAAGGTACAATCGGTACGGAAAGGATTATCAAAATGCTCAATGTCGTCAACGACCAGCTTGTCATTGAAGCCAAGGGCATTTATTCGGTGGAAAAATTCCTGATTGCGCGGCGGTTGATGTACTGGCAGGTATATTTCCATAAAACAGTCATTGCTGCCGAAAATCTGCTGGTTCAGGTTCTGAAACGGGCTAAATCAATGGCATCGCAGGGACTTGACCTTTACACTACACCATCTCTCGGGTATTTTCTTGATAACGATTTCACGCATGAAAACATTGACCTATACTGCGACGAAATCCTTGAAAATTTTTCAAACCTGGATGATGATGACATTATGGTATCCGCCAAAGCCTGGATGCGCCATTCCGACCCGGTTCTTTCACTTCTTTCGGGTAACCTTATCCGCCGAACCCTTCCCCGGGTAAGGATCAGCGATAACCCGTTCGAAGACGAAAAGATTGCGGAATTGAAAAAATCAGCTACGGATTCATTCAACCTGTCTGATAGTGATGCCGGTTACCTTGTTTTTACCGGTCTGATTTCAAATATGGCCTATAATGAAAAGGCCGATACCATAAAAATTCTTTATAACACAGGCGAGATGAAGGATCTTTCTGAAGCTTCTGATATATTTCACCTGCAGAAACTGATGGAAACCAAAAAAAAATATTTTCTTTGTTACCCCAAAGTTCTTGGGTTTTAATTATTAATTTTGATATTGGCGTAAAACATTTAAATAATGAAGGTTACCGCTAAAATGGTTGCCGAGTTTACCAGAGGTGAATTAATAGGCAATGCCGAGGAAGTAATTACTGACGTCTCAAAAATTGAAGAAGGCCGCAAAGGAACACTGGCTTTTCTGGCTAATCCGAAATATGAAAAATATCTTTACACCACCGAAGCCTCAGTGGTACTGGTGAGTAAGGAATTTCAGGTAAATAATGATCTTCAAACCACTATAATTAAGGTCGACAATGCATATGATGCCTTTACTTCGCTTCTGGAGCTGTATGCAAAAATGACTGAAGAGAAAAAAGGCATTGAGCAGCCCTCTTTCATTGATCCCACAGCCAAAATCGGAGAAAACGTATATATTGGTGCTTTTGCTTATGTGGGCCCGGGCGCTGTAATCGGTAATAATGTAAAACTATACCCTCAAACCTATGTAGGTGATTACACCCAGATCATGGATAATTCCGTGCTGTATTCCGGTGTGAAAGTGTATCACGGCTGTTATGTAGGCCGAAATTGCACGCTTCATTCGGGGGTGGTTATCGGCGGTGACGGTTTCGGGTTTGTACAGCAACCGAATCAGCAGTATCGCAAAATTCCCCAGGTTGGCAATGTGATTCTCGAAGACAATGTGGAAATTGGCTCCAATACAACAATTGACAGGGCTACAATGGGGTCCACTATCATCCGCAAGGGTGTGAAATTTGATAATCTCATCCAGATCGGTCACAATGTTGAAGTAGGTGAAAATACAGCGATCGTTTCCCAGGCCGGAATTGCCGGATCAACAAAAGTTGGCAGTAACTGTCAGATCGGAGGACAGGTAGGACTGGCAGGCCATCTGAAAATCGGGGATAATGTAAAAATCGGCGCTCAATCGGGTGTTACAAATGATCTGAAAGACGGTGACACGGTTTTGGGATCACCTTCCCTGGATGTAACCAGGCAGGTAAGAGCGATGATTATATATAAATCTCTTCCGGAGATGAGCAAGAAAATCGCCGAACTGGAAAGACTTGTAAAAGAGTTAAAGGATAAAGCAGTCGGCAATTAGAGACGACTTAATTCCGTTATCTGTTATGTATAGTTTTACAGACGCAATATTTTGCGTCTCTACGAATTCACATACATCATCTTGTGATTTAATTATTTTTTATAATTTCGCCCTGTTTTTTCGTGTGTTCTATTTTTGAAATCAATTATAAATGACTGAAAAGCAAAGAACTGTTGCTAAACCCATAAGTTTTAAAGGCAGAGGATTACATTCCGGAGTTGAAGTAGAAGTTACCATAAATCCCGCACCGGAAAATCACGGATACCAGTTCAGAAGAAACGACCTTGAAGGAAATCCACTTATCAAAGCCGTTGCTGAAAATGTAAAAATAACCGAGCGCAGCACTACGCTGGTAGATAAAAATGCATCGGTTACCACAGTTGAACACTTGCTTGCTGCACTTTATGGTATGGGCATTGACAATGCCCTTATGGACATTAACGGTCCCGAAGTACCTATCCTTGATGGCAGTGCAAAGCCCTTTGTGGAAGGGTTACGCTCTGCTGGCGCTACAGAGCAGAACGCCGACAGAGTGTATTACTCAATTCGTGAAAAAATCGAATACAGGGACGAAGCAAAAGGCATTGAGCTGGTGGCATACCCCGATGATAATTTCATGGTGGACGTTCATATCGATTTCAATTCAAGGGTTGTCGGCAACCAGTTTGCTTCAATGAAAAACATCAGTGAGTTTGAAGAAGGCTTTTCTTCATGCCGTACTTTTGTTTTCCTTCATGAAATTGAATTCCTTCAGAAAAATAACCTCATAAAAGGCGGCGATCTCGATAATGCCATTGTAATCATTGATCGCAGCGTTACCCAGGAAGAAATTGACAGGCTTGCCGTGCTGTTCAATAAACCTACTATGAAGGTAAAACCGGAAGGCATCCTGAACAATCTCGATCTTTCATTTGCGAACGAGCCGGCACGGCATAAACTGCTGGATGTGATCGGCGATCTTGCTCTTTGCGGCGTTCGTCTTAAAGGCCGTATCATTGCCAATAAACCCGGGCATACAGCCAATGTTGAATTTGCGAAAATTCTAAGGCAGGGAATAAAGGCAACTCATAATAAGCCTGTACCTCCAGCATACGATCCGGATAAAACACCGCTTTTTGATATAAACCAGGTAAAGAAAATATTACCGCACCGGAATCCGTTCCTTCTTGTGGATAAAATAACCTACATGGACGAATGGGTGGTAACCGGTATCAAAAACGTAACAATGAACGAATCGTTTTTTGTCGGTCACTTTCCTGAAGAACCTATCATGCCGGGCGTACTACAGATTGAAGCACTGGCACAGGTTGGCGGTGTACTGTTACTGAGTTCTGTTCCTGATCCTGAAAATTACCTGCTGTACTTTATGCGTATTGATTCGGTGAGGTTCAAACGCAAGGTGGTACCGGGTGATACGCTGAACATCCGCATGGCACTTACTGAGCCCATCAAACGGGGGATTGCTCTTTGCAAAGGCGAAGGCTTTGTAGGCGATACAATGGTTATTGAAGCTGCTTTTATGGCTCAGTTGGCCAAAAAGCCCAAGGCTTGATTTTATTGATAAAATATTCTCATGAGTAATCAACCATTTTATTTGCATCCTGATGCCAGAATCGGTAATCAGGTTGAAATCGGTCCTTTCACAACAATTTACGGCGACGTAGAAATAGGCGACAATACCTGGATCGCCAACAATGTTACTATAATGGACGGCGCACGTATAGGCAAAAACTGCCGTATCTTTCCGGGAGCCGTTATATCCGGCATTCCGCAGGACCTCAAGTTCCAGGGTGAAATAACAACTGCTGAAATCGGCGATAATACAACTATCAGGGAATATGTTACAGTAAACCGCGGTACCAAGTCAAAGGGTAAAACCGTAGTCGGTTCAAACTGCCTGATACAAAGTTATGTTCACGTGGCACACGACTGTGTCATCGGCGATCATTGCATTCTTACCGGTTATGTAGGCCTTGCCGGTGAAGTAGTGATTGAAGACTGGGCCATCGTGGGTGGCGGAAGCCTCATCCATCAGTTCGTAAGAATCGGCAGTCATGTCATGATCCAGGGAGGCAGCAAAGTATCAAAAGATGTTCCTCCTTATATAATGGCCGGCAGGGAACCGCTTTCATACGCCGGACTTAACCTGGTCGGACTCAGAAGACGGAATTTCTCTACTGATAAAATCCAGGAAATCCAGGAAATTTACCGTACCCTGTACCAAAAGGGTCTTAATAATTCAGATGCTCTCCGTGAAATAGAAGCAGCAATGCCTGCAAGCGAAGAACGTGACCATATAATCCGGTTTGTTCGGTTCTCTGAGAGAGGCATTATCAAAGGCCTGCTCGACGAAGTAGATTGATTATTTCAGGGCGTTCCATCCCTGGGCTTCAAGCTTAATCGACTGACCCTGCGGAGTGATCAGGTTCATTCCTTCCGAAGCGTCCGTTATATGCCCGATTATACTGATCTCAGGTCGTTTCCCGATCTTATCGAAAAGTTTTACTGGTACAGTGAAAAGCAATTCATAGTCCTCTCCCCCGTTCAATGCGGCAATTACAGGGTCGGTGTTAAATTCACGGGCTACCCTGCGGGTTTCAGTGTGAACCGGTATTTTATCGGAGAATATCTTACATCCTGCACCCGACTGATCGCAAATATGCATGACTTCGGACGACAGTCCGTCCGAAATGTCAATCATGGCCGTGGGTTTCACTTCCAGTTCTTCCAGGAGTTGGATGATATCCCTTCTCGCTTCCGGCTTCAACTGCCTTTCAAGCACATAATCATATCCTTCAAGGACCGGCTGCATATGTTTTTCTTTTTCAAACATCCTGAGTTCCCGTTCCAGCAACTGCAAACCCACGTAAGCGCCTCCAAGATCACCTGAAACACAAAGCAGATCATGCTTCCCGGCCCCGCTGCGGTATACGAGGTCTTCATCATTGGCTTCCCCTATGGCAGTAAGTGAAAGGGTCAATCCTGTATAAGAT
Source organism: Bacteroidales bacterium (assembly GCA_035299085.1). Lineage (NCBI taxonomy): Bacteria > Pseudomonadati > Bacteroidota > Bacteroidia > Bacteroidales > Bacteroidales bacterium. The sequence goes on from DATGXG010000024.1 coordinate 295,550, forward strand.
GAGGTTGTGTCACCTCCGGCCAGGTCCACATTGTATTTTTCGCATGCCAGCCTGATCCCATCGTATAACTCGGAAATCATCCCCACGGTGAACTTTCCCGATAGGGCCATTGAAACAAATAACTGTGTTGGCTTTGCATTCATGGCGTAGATGTCGGAGAAATTCACTACGGCAGCTTTATAACCAAGGTGCTTCAACGGAGTGTAAACCAGGTTGAAATGAACACCCTCGGCCAGCATATCCGTGGTCACCACGGTCCGTTTTCCTCCATGGTCAATTACAGCGGCATCATCCCCGATTCCCTTAATTGTACTTTTGTTTATTGCAGTCAGGTCCTTCGTAAGATGTCTGATCAAACCAAATTCACCTATAGCCGAAATATCATCCTGTGGCTTGTCTGTCATAAGCTGTATCAAATTCAAAGCGCAAATATCAGGATAAATTGATACAGATTTATTATATTTGCCATTATTTAGAATTAATCTAAATATTAATAGTGATTGAAAAATAGTGAGTTATAAATTATAGGTTAGATGGCTGAATCACAAGATAATATATTAGACGAAGTTACTGGTAGTGAATATAAATATGGTTTCTTTACGGATATCGAAACGGAAACCATACCCAAAGGACTGAATGAGGATGTCGTGAGGCTGATTTCCGCCAAGAAAAAAGAACCGGAGTTTATGCTTGAATTCCGGTTGAAAGCTTATCGTCAATGGCTTACAATGAAAATGCCCAAATGGGCGCACCTGCAAATTCCGGAAATCCCTTACCAGGATATCATTTATTATGCGGCTCCCAAACAGGTTGCAGGTCCGAAGAGCCTTGAAGAAGTGGATCCTGAACTGCTTAAAACGTTTGACAAACTGGGTATTCCTCTTGAAGAACAGAAAATGCTGTCAGGAGTAGCTGTGGATGCGGTAATGGACAGCGTTTCGGTAAAAACAACCTTCAGGAATACTCTTGCCGAACTGGGCATTATATTCTGCTCAATGAGTGAGGCAATCCGGGAATATCCCGACCTCGTTAAAAAGTACCTGGGTTCTGTTGTTCCGTATACCGACAATTATTTCGCCTCGCTGAATTCGGCAGTTTTCAGCGACGGATCGTTCTGCTACATTCCCAAAGGTGTACGCTGCCCAATGGAGCTTTCGACATATTTCCGGATTAACGCGGCTAACACAGGCCAGTTCGAAAGGACTCTCCTGATAGCTGACGATGATGCCTATGTAAGTTATCTTGAAGGATGTACTGCCCCGATGCGCGATGAAAACCAGTTGCATGCAGCCGTTGTTGAAATTGTTGCACTCGAAAATGCTGAGGTCAAATATTCAACGGTTCAGAACTGGTATCCCGGCGATAAAAATGGCAAAGGAGGTATTTTTAATTTTGTCACCAAAAGAGGAATATGCAAAGGTGATAATTCGAAAATCTCGTGGACTCAGGTAGAAACCGGTTCCGCTGTCACATGGAAATACCCGAGCTGCATACTTCGCGGCAACAATACGGTAGGCGAGTTCTACTCGGTTGCCGTTACAAATAATTACCAGCAGGCTGATACCGGAACCAAAATGATCCATATTGGTAAAAACAGCCGTAGCACAATCATTTCAAAAGGTATCTCGGCCGGTCACGGACAGAACAGCTTCCGTTCGCTTGTAAAAGTAATGAAAACAGCCGATAAGGTAAGAAACTTCACCCAGTGCGATTCAATGCTCATGGGCGATAAATGCGGGGCTCATACCTTTCCTTATATTGAAGTTGAAAACCAGTCGGCCGTCCTTGAACACGAAGCTACCACATCACGGATCGGCGAGGACCAGATATTCTATTGCAACCAGAGGGGAATCGACACGGAAACCGCTGTGGGACTTATAATAAACGGATATGCCCGTGAGGTGCTTAACAAACTCCCTATGGAATTTGCCGTGGAAGCCCAGAAGCTACTGGCTATATCATTGGAGGGAAGCGTGGGTTAGCCTGCTGTCAATCGTAAATCGTAAATCGTAAATCGCTAAATCGTAAATAGACAGATATGTTACAGATAAATAATCTTCACGTCAGTATCGACGGAAAAGAAATATTAAAAGGTATTGATCTCGAAGTTAAGGCTGGTGAAGTTCATGCCATCATGGGGCCGAACGGCTCCGGCAAAAGCACGCTTGCATCGGCTCTCGCCGGCAGGGAATTATATGAAGTCACTGAAGGTTCGGTTACATATTTCGGTCAAGACCTTCTTGAATTGAGTCCCGAAGACCGCGCCCGTAAAGGCCTTTTTCTAGGTTTCCAGTATCCTGTTGAAATTCCGGGAGTATCCATTGTGAACTTTATGAAGACCGCCATTAACGAACACCGCAAGTTCAGGGGAATGGAACCAATATCCGCGGCCGACTTTCTAAAACACATGCGTGAAAAGAAAGATCTGGTCGGCATTACCGCAAACATGACAAACCGTTCGGTGAACGAAGGATTTTCAGGTGGTGAAAAGAAAAAGAATGAGATTTTCCAGATGGCCATGCTGGAACCCACCCTTGCAATCCTGGATGAAACTGATTCAGGCCTTGATATTGATGCACTTAAAATTGTAGCAAACGGGGTGAATAAATTGCGAAGGCCCGATAACGCTACTATAGTGATCACCCATTACCAGCGCCTCCTTGATTACATCATTCCCGATTATGTTCATGTGCTTTACAAGGGAAAAATCGTGAAATCGAGTGGTAAGGAACTTGCCCTCGAACTCGAGGAAAAAGGCTATGACTGGCTTAAAGTTGAAAACGAATAAAGAAAGGCCGTAAATGAATGATATTACATCTTCGGTTGGTTTGACAGGCGATTTGCTCAGCCTGTTCAGGCAAAGTACCGGAATTCTTGAAACAAGATCAGGAGAGATACTCAATTTGCACAGGGAGCAAGCCTTTCATGATTTTGACAGGCTTGGTGTGCCCACTACAAAAAATGAGAATTACAAATATACGCCTCTAGAGAAATATTTTGCCGGCAAATACGATGTAGAACTTGAAGTTAATCCATTCAAAGTGGATGTGAAGGATATCTTCAGGTGCGATGTGCCCGATCTGAACACCCATGTGATCCTTGTACTGAACGGTTTCTTTTACTCTACTGACAGGCAGGGTAATCTTCCTGACGGAATGATTGTAACCGGGCTTAATGAAGCGTCGTTGAAATTTCCGGCCCTGTTTGAAAAACACTACTCAAAATATGCGGACACTTCACTTGACGGCCTGGTGGCTTTAAACACACTTTTCGCACACGACGGGGTTTTTGTCTACATCCCTAAAAACACCGTTCTTGAGAAACCCTTGCAGATCATCAACCTGAGCTATTCCGACAAAAATCTAAGGCTTACCCGGAGAAATCTCATTGTTGCCGAGGATAATTCATCGGCTAACATTGTGGTTTGCGACCATACATTAAGCAACCAGAGCTTTCTGACAAATTCTCTCACTGAGATTTTTATCGGAAATAATACAGGTATCAGCTACGACTGGCTGCAGAATGAAAACGGGCAATCGACTCACATAAACAATATTTTTATCCATCAGCTGGCCAACAGCCGGTTTGGTAGCAGCATTGTTTCGCTGCACGGTGGTCTTATCCGGAATAACTTTTATGCCGTGCTGAATGGTGAGAATTCAGAAACCAGTCTGAACGGATTATTCCTGTGTGATGACAAGCAGCATGTCGCCAATTATGTGCTGATGGACCACGCAAAGCCTCATGGAACTTCCAACCAGCTTTTCAAAGGCATTCTCGATGATGACGCAACCGGTTCCTTCAATGGAAAAATCCTTGTAAGGCCTGATGCACAGAAAATACAGGCCTATCAGAAAAATAACAATATCCTGCTGTCATCCACGGCTCGAATGAATACAAAGCCCCATCTCGAAATTTATGCCGATGATGTAAAATGCAGTCATGGCGCCACAGTAGGGCAGATGGACAATGAAGCGCTGTTTTACCTTAGATCAAGGGGTATCGGTGAAAGCGAAGCCCGCCACCTACTCATGTATGCCTTCGCAAATGAAATTGTAAGCAAGATTTCACTTCCTGTTCTGAAAGAAAGGATTATAGAGCTTGTCGACAAACGGCTGAGGGGTGAACTTTCAAGATGCAACGATTGTGAACTTCGTTGCGGTTAATAATACACGATCATGAGTTTCAATGTACAGGACGTCCGTAATGATTTTCCGCTCTTAAGCCGTACTATTTACGACAAACCGCTGGTATACTTCGACAATGGGGCAACCACCCAAAAGCCCCGTAGGGTGATCGACTGTATCAACAGTTATCACACCTATAAAAACAGCAGCATTCACAGGGGCGTTCATTACCTGAGCGAACTCGCCACACAGGATTTCGAAAACGCCCGTGTGATCATTCAGGAATATATAAATGCCCGTGCCCCCTACGAAATAATCTTCACCTCGGGAACCACTTCCGCAATTAACGGGGTGGCATTCTCTTTCGGAGAACGATATGTTTCAGAAGGTGATGAGATCATTGTTTCGGAAATGGAACACCATGCCAACATCGTACCCTGGCAATTGCTTTGTGAAAGAAAGAAAGCGCATTTGAAAGTGCTGTCTTTCAAGGATGACGGCGTGCTTGATTTGCCACAGCTTGAAAAGCTGATTAGCGTAAAAACCAGGATCATTGCGGTAACTCACGTTTCAAATGCCCTTGGAACGGTGAATCCGGTTGAAGAAATAATTCAGGTTGCGCACAGGCATAATGTCCCTGTTCTGGTCGACGGAGCCCAGTCGGTTCAGCATATTCCGGTTGACGTGGTAAAAATGGATTGCGATTTCTATGTATTCAGCGGACATAAAATTTACGGGCCTACAGGCACAGGCATTTTATACGGTAAGGAGAAATGGCTCGAAGAAATGCCGCCGTTCATGGGGGGAGGTGAAATGGTTGATGTGGTTACTTTTGAAAAAACAACCTTCAATACCCTTCCTTTTAAATTTGAGGCAGGCACTCCCAATTATATAGGGGGCATTGGACTGGCTGAAGCTATAAAATACATTCAGTCATTAGGTCTTGCTGAAATTGCGGCATGGGAGCAGGAATTACTTGCCTATGCCACCCGGCGCATGAATGAACTCGGTTATATTCGCATTTATGGAAATGCACCACATAAAAGTGCGATTCTGTCCTTTCTGATCGATGGTGTTCATCCGTATGACGCCGGCATGGTTATTGATAAAATGGGAATAGCGGTGCGTACCGGCACACATTGTGCCCAGCCGGTAATGCAGCATTTCGGTATTGACGGTACCATCAGGGCATCGATGGCATTCTATAACACGACCGATGAGATCGACACGCTGGTGGAAGCCGTCAGAAAGGTTAAAACGATGTTTGGCTAAATTTTGTAAATTTGCCGGTTGCTATGTTTGATCTGTTAAATAAAATAACCTTGAAAAGTATCAGTGACATCCAGGAAGAAATTGTTTCCGAATTTGAACTTTTTGACGACTGGATGGATAAATATAATTATCTCATCGAACTGAGCAGAGACCTGCCCATCATTGATGAGAAACTGAAAGTGAAAGAAAACCTGATAAACGGTTGCCAGTCGAAGGTATGGCTAAACGCCGACTACAAAGACGGGATTATACAGTTCACAGCCGATAGCGATGCCATTATCACAAAAGGAATTATTTCACTGCTTGTCAGGGTGCTTTCAAACCGCACCCCGAAAGAGATTATGGACGCCGATCTGTTTTTCATTGACAGGATCGGGCTTAGGCAAAACCTCTCACCCACCCGTTCAAACGGACTGCTGTCGATGATCAAGCAGATCAAACTTTATGCGCTGGCTTATCATACAAAATATGAAAGTCCGAATTGATTTTTATTGTGAATTAAAATGGAAAACGATAATATTTTATCCCTTGAGGTAGAAATTGTAAATGTGCTGAAGAGTGTGTATGACCCGGAGATCCCGGTGAACATATACGACCTGGGATTGATTTACGATATTGAAACCGACGATAAGAACAAGGTGCTGATAACCATGACACTGACAGCGCCGAATTGCCCGGTGGCCGACTCTCTGCCCATCGAAATCAAAGAAAAGGTTGGCGCTTTGCCCGGTGTTTCCGAAGTGGAAATAAACCTCGTCTTTGATCCGCCCTGGAACCAGTCGATGATGTCGGAAGAGGCACTGCTGGAATTGGGAATGCTATAGTAAGTGCTAATATGCCAATAGGCTAATGTGCCAATGGGAACAATTCAATAGCCCCGGCCTTCAGGCCGGGGTATGGTTACCTTCATAACCATCCGTCAAGGGCTTTAGCCCTCTCCGGTGAAATGGGCTAAAACCCATAATAAAAGAGATAACCTTACCTACCCCTGACTGAAGATTTAAACCACGATAAACGTCATCCACTGTTAAAAATTGTGAAACACCTGTTCAGAATTTTCGTAATATAGGCTAACTGATCACTTTTTGTATTAAATTTGTTGAACATTTCAGCCTATGAAAAATTTTTTACTCTTTACGGCAATATTCATAGTATGGGCTGGTTCAGCAATCGCAGCGGATTCGCACATGCGAGTACCTTACAGTGAAACATATGCCTCAGCTTTGTCATACGCAGATGATCCCCGTCAGAACGATAACGGGATCCAGATGTATCCGAACCCTGTAACTGAAGGCAGGATAACAATCAAGTCAGAAGAATCATTTACTCTCATACAGATTCTGAATATTACCGGAGAAATTGTCTATAACCAGGAGTTTCCTGCCGGTTCCAATTCTGAAGTCATTGAACTGAATAATATTCAGAAAGGTATGTACCTTGTTCGGGTAGGTTTTGCCGGCAAACCGAATTTTACTGCCAAAATCATAGTAAAGTAATCTAGCTGCGGAACATAAAATATACGGCACCCACCATACATAATCCCGCCCACAGGTAATTCGTTTTAAAAGGCTCTTTCAGGTAAAGGATGCTGAAAGGTATAAATACGCTCAACGTAATGACCTCCTGCATGATTTTGAGCTGTCCTATAGTAAGCTGGCTGCTTCCGATCCTGTTCGTGGGTACCTGTATTAGATATTCGAACAGTGCTATTCCCCAGCTTAAAAGAGCGGCCAGGAACCAGTGATGGCCTTTCATATTTTTAAGATGACCGTACCAGGCAAAAGTCATGAACAGGTTACTGCACGTAAGGCCTGCAACTACAGTGATTATCGTTCTCATTTCAATTAAACATCAATAAAATCGCTTACTTAAACGAGGGGCAAAATTAAAATGTTATTTGATTTTAAAAAAATAGTATCTTTGTCCCAGTTCATTTTATTATTGCTTATCCAGAAAGGCGGAGGGTACGGCCCTGTGAAACCTTAGCAACCCTTTCAAATGAAAGAAGGTGCTAACTCCTGCTCCGGGAATCCGGAGAAAGATAAGTCGGTAGTTTCATACTTTTGATCTCTTCGACTTACCGGGGGGATTTTTTTATTTTACAGGGGCTGTTGAACACAATGGAATTAATTTTTCAATATAACTGTAATGAAGCGTAATATTAAACTTGGTGTTTTCGGATTTGGCTGCGTGGGCCAGGGATTGTACAATGTGCTGCATCAGACAAGGGGAATCAGTGCCGAGATAAAAAAAATTTGTATTAAGCACCCGGATAAGAAACGTCCCATCGATCCTTCGTTCTTCACAACCAACAGGCTTGATATCCTTCAGGATCCTGAAATTGATGTTGTAGTTGAACTCATCGACGAGGTTGATGCTGCTTTTGAAATAGTATCCGCTGCATTAAAAAATAAGAAAGCGGTTGTATCCGCCAACAAGAAAATGATAGCCGAACACTTCGCCGAACTTCGGGACCTTCAGAATGAATATGGCACACCGTTTCTTTACGAAGCCTCATGTTGTGCCAGCATCCCGATTATCAGGAATCTCGAGGAATACTATGACAATGATTTGCTGAGCAGTGTGGAAGGCATCCTGAACGGATCGACTAATTATATCCTTACCCATATTTTTGAAAATAACAAACCCTTTGAATCTGCGCTTAAAGATGCACAGGCGCTTGGATATGCCGAGAGCGATCCCAGCCTCGACGTAAAGGCACTTGATCCGAAGTATAAACTACTGATCATTCTTGTCCATGCTTTCGGGATCCTGCTTAAACCCGAAGATATCTTTAATTACGGTATTGATCATCTGAAGGATGCCGATATCCGGTATGCAAGAGAAAAGAATGCCCGGATCAAACTCATAGCCAAATGCGCCAAAAGCAATAATAAGGTTTGCGCCTATGTCATCCCGCAGCTTGTAACCGAATCGGGTACTCTTAACAAGGTTACCTATGAATATAACGGTCTTCTCCTGGAGGGGGCTTTTTCTGAGCGCCAGTTCTTCATGGGAAAGGGAGCAGGAGGAAATTCAACCGGGTCTGCGGTACTTTCGGATATATCAGCGTTAACCTATGATTACAGGTATGAATATAAGAAACTGCATCAGAAGCTGAACCATGCCTATTCAATGGACAAACTTCTTGAGGTGTATGTCAGCTACAACGGGGGAATAAAACCGGATACGGACGATTTTGAGAGTATCTCGGTAAGGCATGAGTCAACCGAATGCAATTATATAGTAGGGAAGATTAACCTTCAGAAGTTAGCCGCTGCCCAATGGGTCAACGATCCGACAGTGAGTTTGATTTTAACGGAAGGGAATTAAGGGATTTACGATTTACGATTGATTCGATTTACGATTGATTCGATTTACGATTTAGGATTTTTCACGAGTCACATTGTCCCTACCGTCCCTAAGGCAACCAAGCTCTCTGCCTCATGAATAAGGCGGAGCCTTATCAGATAGGATCGACTAAGGCAGAGCCTTAGCCGAACGGAGCAATCTGCCAGCACATGCAAAACAATATTAAGAGTGCTGGACTTTGACTAAAATTTTCTTTAAGTGATGTTGTTCCTGTGCTGGCAGATTGCTTCGTCGCATAAATAACTGCTATAATCAATTATTTTTCATGCTCCTCGCAATGACGGCCTTAGCATCCGCTAACTACTCCTCGTCCTCCGAAACGTCATCTCCTATTTCGAGGCTTTCGAAATTATCAAATTCATCAAAGGTGTTTGATTCGGTTTCCTCTTCCTCTTCCGCAGGGTTAGTGCGGGGAAGTTTAATGAGATAGTAAATATCTTCGGTTTCAAAAGGAATGGCCACTTCAATTTCCCCCCTGGGGTTTGTAAAAGTAATGGTGCGATCTTCGTAACCGTCCGGATACTTTTCTTTCAGCTTCTCTACCAACTCTTCCGACAGTTGCTCGTATGACTTGATTATTCTTTTCTTTGCCACAGGTTTACAAGTGTTAAAAATTAGTGCTTCAATGGGGGTAAATTTATATAAATTTCTTTTTTATAAACAAGAGCAAAATATGATTATTTTTTTCAATTTTTTTCTCTTTTGCCACTAACAACTATTGCTCCTTTAAGTTTTCCAATTTATTTCATCAATACCGTGTTTTCTCAATATTTCATTGGTTTTTGAAAAATGCCTGCACCCGAAGAATCCGTTATAGGCAGAATAGGGCGACGGATGTGCGGCTTTCAGAATATAATGTTTATTGGTATCAATAAGCGCTTCCTTTTCCTGCGCAAATTTTCCCCACAAAAGAAACACAAGTCCGACTCTTTTCTCCGACAATCTTTGTATGACTGAATTGGTAAAATTCTCCCATCCCCTTCGCTGATGTGAACCCGGTTGGTTGGCCCTTACAGTAAGCGTGGCATTGAGCAACAGTACACCCTGTTTCGCCCAGTTTTCAAGACATCCATGATTAGGTACAGGTATTCCCAGGTCCTTTTCAATTTCTTTAAAAATATTGACAAGCGACGGTGGAGCCGGAATTCCCGGGGGAACCGAAAAACAAAGTCCGTGTGCCTGCCCGGCTCCGTGATACGGGTCCTGCCCGATAATAACAACTTTTACATTATCAAACGATGTCAGCCTAAACGCATTAAAAATTAATCCCCCCGGCGGAAAAACGGTATATTTTTCTCGTTCTTCCAGCAGGAATTCTTTTAATCCGGCGAAATACGATTTCCCGAATTCATCGTTCAGCACTTCCTTCCAGCTGGGTTCTATCTGGGGATTGACCTGTATCATGATTTTCTTTTAAAATGATCCTGGCTATGTTGGTGGCATGGCTCCCGATTACTTTCAGAGAACCAATGATTTCCATATGAGTGCGGCTGCTTTCAACCGATTCTTCGATTTCCATTTTCAGCCGGTTATAATGCTGTTTTTCGAGCTCAAAATACTCCTTCCTGAAAGTACTGTAACTCGACTTTGATCGCTTTGCCCCTCTTACAGCTTCTGATTTATTTCTTTCACTGAATGTGCTGTAGGCCTGGTATAGCAGCTTCATTGTTTTCTGGTGAAAATCAAGGATCTCAAGGCGGCCAGCTTCACTGAAATGATAATTGTTATTACACCACTTTTCAGCTTTGTCAACCAGGTTCACCGAAATAACATCCCCGATCTGTTCGAATTCATCCACGGCATACATCATTTCATAAGCTTCCTGGATCTCAGCAGAACTGATATTCTGCCTGATGATCTTCACCAGATACTTGTTGATTGCATCGCGGAGATAATTCAGTTCTTTCTCCCTCTCTTTTATCCTGGCAGTAATAATAGCCTTACGTTCCATAAACGGAATAATGATCTCTTCGGTCATCCGCTGAGCAATTTCCATCATGCGCAGAATTTCCTGCCTTGCAAGGCTCAGTGCCAGGGAAGGTGAACGAAGCAAATCATCCTCGATATACCATGAAGAAGGCGTTTTATGCTTGTCCACTTTTGCAGGCATCAGCCGGGTAACTAGTTGGGCAAGCAAATTGGTGAACGGAAGGAAAATAAACGCTACTGCTACGTTGAAAACAGTATGGGAATTGGCAATCTCACGTGCCGGTAAGTCGCTGATCGTGATCTTTTCAATAAGATGAGCATACCAGGGTATAAAGGCGATTATAAATAATGTACCCAATACTTTAAAAAGGGTATGTGCAAGCGCTACCTGTTTAGCTTCTCCCGAGCCTCCGGCTGCAGCAATAAAAGCAGTGACCGAAGTACCGATATTTGATCCGAGCAACAGGGGAATGGATGCATCAAGCGATAGTAGTCCCTGGTTCCCGAGAACAATCAGTATACCCATGAATGCACTTGTGCTCTGAATGAGTGCAGTTATTAAAGCTCCTGCAAGCAACCCCAGGATTGGATTTTCCATTTCTGAAAGAACCCGGGTGAAGAATGGAGATTGTTTCAACGGTTCAATACTTCCCGACATCATGTCAAGCCCCATAAACAGGATGCCGAATCCCAGGATCATCAGGCTTATGCTGCGGAAGGCCGGCTTTGATGAAATGATATACAGGACAAACCCGACAGCCACGATAGTGAGAGAATAATCAGTGAGCCGGAAGGCGATGAGCTGAATAGTGACAGTGGCACCTATGGCGGCGCCAAGGATAACGCCAACCGTGTTGGCGAACTTCATGAGGCGTGAATTTACGAAGCTGATCAGCATCACACTGGTGGCTGTGCTGCTTTGAAAGACCATTGTGGTTATGATACCGGTCAGGAATGCAGTCATCCGGTTATGGGTTAACCGGGCCAGCAGGTTTCGGATTTGGTCACCGGTTGACCGTGTCATGCTGTCGCTCATCATTTTGATACCCATCAGGAAAAGTCCCAGTCCTGCAATCAATCCCGACACAAGTGAAATGATGCCATGCCCTGATGACAGTCCTCCGTCATTCGACTGAACCGTCAATGGTACCAGCAGCAATATGGTGCTACACAAACTTATATTCCGGAATTGACGAATCACACAGCGCTTTTTTGTCAGATAAAAATAGCAAAAGATTTCTTATTTTTGAGGAACCAACAATTGCGGCATCCATGTCAAAAAAGAATAAGTGGGCTTATGTACCATTTATATTTATTGCCCTCCTTTTGATCATTCTGATTATAGTAATTTTCAAAAAACCTGCAGGATCGGCGGATCCTATCAATGCCATACCGGTGAACGCCTCGGTCATTATCAAGGTTAACGATTTTAACGCGCTTCATGAAAAAACATCTGCCGAGTATAAAATTTGGCAGCAGCTCAGGAATTTGCCCCTGTTGAACCGGATCGACAAACAGGTTGTGTTCATCGATTCGCTGATGAAGAACGTGCCTGAAATTGAAAAAATACTTGATAATCCTCCCTATTTTATTTCAGCTCATTTTTCAGGCAACGAAAAGATAAGCCTGTTCCATGTGTTCCGTTTGCCAGCCGGAATAAGCAGCCGGAAGGTGACTGATTTTATAAACAGCCTGATTGTAAACTCAGGCACAGTTACCGTGAGGAAATATGAAGGTACCGACATCCATGAGGTAGCTCTTCTGAATCAATCGAAGGTGAACAATTTTTCTTTTGCCGTTCGGGGGGATATTCTTATGATCAGCTTCTCCACAACGGTTCTTGAAGATGCGGTGCGTCAGATGAACCAGGGTAATTCACTGATGTCGGTTTCTGGTTTCACATCCATTTATGCAACGGCCGGTAAAAATGTTGACGCGAATGTTTTTGTCAATTTCAACGAATTCCCGCGAACCCTGTCAGCCTTTGTGAAATCCGACTTTAAATCGGAAGTCCGTTCCTGCAGGAACTTTGCCGACTGGGCCGAACTCGATGTGAATCCGCTTTCGGATATGCTACTGATGAATGGTTTCGTGAATACAAATGATTCTGTAAAAACTATGGCTTCGGTCCTGCTGAGCCAGAGTCCCCAGCGTATGACCGTTGACCAGGTGCTTCCCTCGACAGTAGCTTCCTTTCTTACATTGACTATTACCGATCCTGCAAAATACATATCGGAATACGAAGACTTTCTTCGGGAACAGGGACGGCTGACAGCTTATAAGAATACGCTGCAATCACTAAACAACGCCTACGGCACTAACTTCCCGGATGATTTTACCGGAATCATGGAAAATGAAATTGCCATGGCTTTTGACGGCGGAACCGATATGGATTCTGTTCGCGGAAGTTATTTTGTGATGAGAATTAAAAGCAAGACGCAGACTGAACAAAAAATAACTGATATATTGACTTCAATGGCCAGGGTGGAATCAAAGCCCCTGTCAAATTACATAACGACCTATAAACTGGATGAAGATCTCAGTTTCCGGATCATGCATCTGCCGGTGCGGAAACTGGCTGCCAAAGTGTTTGGAGGACTCTTCACGGTACCTGATGAACAGTATGTAACTGTGCTGGATAATTTCCTGGTGATTGCCGGGTCGGAACAATCGCTCAGGTCACTCATCCATAATTTTGTGCTGAATAAAACGCTTGAACATGATGCCGCATTCGGTGAATTCAGGGATAACCTGTCGCCCCGTTCGAATTTGTGTTTTTATGTCAACCTTAGTAAAAGCCAGCCGTTTTACTCCCCCTTCCTGAAAAACACGATCGGAAAGGCATGGAATAAAAACATGCCTGTATTTCAGAATGTGCAGCTGATGGGACTTCAGTTATCTGCCAGCAATAAAATGCTTTACAGTAATTTTCTTGTCAGGCATCTTTCATCGGTAAGCACAATGGCTCAAACTGTTTGGGAAAGCAGGCTTGACACGCTCACCGATTTTAAACCCGTTTTTGTTCTGAATCACCAGACCGGCCAAAACGAAGTATTCGTGCAGGATCTGAATAATACAATTTACCTGGTGAATCATGTTGGCCGAATCTTATGGAAACAAAGGCTTCCTGACCGCATTAACAGTGAGGTTTTCCAGATCGATTATTTCAGGAACGGGAAACTTCAGCTCATGTTCAGCACCCGTAACCAGATTTACCTGGTTGACAGGAACGGTAATTTTGTGGAAAGATTCCCGGTCACCCTGAGATCGCCGGCAACAAACGGACTTGCTGTTTTTGATTATGAAAGTAACCGTGATTACAGGCTCTTCATTGCCTGCGAGGACAAGCATATATACGCTTACGACCGCCAGGGCACTCTTGTGCAGGGATGGGCATTCGGACAGTCGGAAAGCGAAGTGACAAAGCCTCTCAATCATTTCAGGATTGGCACCAAGGATTTCATTGTATTCGGTGACCGGTATAAAACATACATTCTTGACAGGAAAGGTAATACCCGGGTAAGTGTGGATACCTATTTCCCTGTTTCACAAAATGAGTATGTATTGAATGTTTCAGGCGACGATTACTCACCATCAGTTGTAACGACCGATACAACAGGGAAAGTGTATTTTATAAGCTTCACAGGCACTGTGAAAACGGCAGACCTGGGAACTTATTCAGCTAGCCATTTTTTCGATTACAAAGATCTGACGGGAGATAACAAACCTGAATTCATTTTCCTGGATAACAAAAAGATGACAGTGTTCAACAACAACCAGTCTAAACTATTTACAGTTAAATTTGATGAACCGGTAGCTTCAAAGCCGCAATATTACCAGTTCACAGCTACTGATAAAAAACTGGGAGTTGTATTGCGAAACAAGAACCTGATTTACCTTGTGAATAATGACGGATCGCTGTACAATGGATTTCCTCTTCAGGGCAATACGCCATTCAGCATAGGCGATTTTGGCGATTCGCTTTCACGTTTTAATCTTGTTGTAGGCAGTCGCGACAATTTTCTTTATAATTACAGGGTTCAGTAATCCCTGAATCCCTCATGGCTTCTTGCTTTTAACAACATTATCAACATTTTGTAAAAAAAGCAGGAAAAAAATCAAACACAGGGTAACATTCTAACCCCATTTAAGTATAATATGGGAAACTTGTGAAAAAGGTTATTAACAGATTGGTGTTAATTTAGATTTGTTGTTATACAATATTTTTGCTTATTTTACCTTTTATGTAGGCGTATCAGAGCCGTTTATAAACAGTAAAAAGCAGGGTTGTAAAAACATGAAAAAATTAATATTGGTCTTTATCGCCTCGGTTAGTTTGACCGGCGCTTTTTCGCAACAAGAAAGACAGGTAAGCCATTATATGTACGATCACATTTCAGTAAACCCCGGTTACGCCGGAAACAGCGACATGATCTCGACACACGGGATCATGAGGCAACAGTGGCCAGGCATGGAAGGCGCACCACAGGATTTCATCCTGAATCTGAGTGCACCGTTCAAGCTGGGATCCACACATCATGGCGTGGGACTGGCAGTATGGTCAGATCAGCTGGGGTTCAACAAGGACATTGATCTTACTTTTTCTTACGCTTACCAGTTTTCTGTTGGAAACGGAAGATTGGGTCTGGGTTTAAGCGGGAACTTCGTTAACCGGCAGGTGAACGGAGAGTGGATATATCCCGACCAGAATGTGAGCACGGATGATGATGTTCCTATCGGCAAACAAAATGACTTTGCCGTTGACATGGGAGCCGGGATATTCTACAGTACCGATGAATTGTATGTCGGTCTATCCTCTACAAGAATTTTACAGAGTAAATTTGAATACGAAAATAGCAGTACCGGAATTTCAACCTTTGAAAAACAGTCCCGCAATTATTACCTGACAGCCGGATATACGATTCAGCTTTCGAATCCCGCACTTGAATTTTTGCCTTCGGTTTTCCTGCAGACAGACACTAAAGAGACAAAAATTGACGTTAATGCGACATTGATGTACAATAAAAAGTTCTGGGGTGGCGTTTCCTATAGGCTCGGCTCGGCAGTAGTTGGTATGGTGGGACTTACGGTTTTGAATGGTGTTAAAGTGGGTTATGCTTACGATTTCGACACTTCCAAACTGCAGAGGGTAACAAAAGGAGGTCATGAAATCATGGTAGGCTACGATTTCAGGATAGGGGTTGACCGGATTCCACAGAAATACAAAAGTATCAGATATTTATAAAAAACAGAGTATACGGTTTCTTATTTTGGACAAACATCATTGAATATGAAAAAGTTATTTTCTTTAGCATTTGTTTTAGCGCTGTTTATCATCAGTGGTTGCGGACGAAGTGGTTCCAGCGGTGAATTAACCGGCGTGGAAGGAAGGCCCAAAGCTTATGCCGAGCCCGATCCCTTTGGCATGGTATTCGTACCCCAGGGTAGCTACAACATGGGTATAAATGACCAGGAAGTTGCATGGGCACAGACTTCTCAAACCAAAACCGTTACAGTTGATCCTTTCTGGATGGACGAGACTGAAATTACAAACAACGAGTACCGTCAGTTTGTATTCTGGGTAAGGGATTCCATTATGAGAAGAATGCTAGGCGAACAATTGGATGATTTTGTAATTACCGAAGATGAAAACGGTAATGCAATTGAGCCTCCTGCAATCAATTGGGAAACCCGGATTGATACCCGTGATGAGGAAGTAAATCAGGTTCTCAGTGATTTGTATCTCAACCAGCAGGAGAGATTTTACAACAAAAAGGAAATCGATACCCGCAAACTCATGTATGAATATTTCTGGATCGATTACAAACAGGCTGCCCGTAAAGCAAACCGGTATAATTTCGATACCAAGAAATACGAAGGTTTCATCGTAAACAACCAGGGTGAAAAGGTAGAAATTAAGGACCGTTCATCGTTCGTCATCCGTGATGTTGTCAATGTTTATCCTGATACTCTGGTTTGGATTGCCGATTTCACCTATTCATTCAATGAGCCTTATACTTTGATGTATTTCTGGCATCCTTCCTATGATAATTACCCTGTTGTTGGTGTTACCTGGAAACAGGCAACAGCATTCTGCGTTTGGAGATCCATGTTGCTGAATGCTTCGCTTCGCGCAAGCGGCAGCCCCGGCACACACGATTACCGTTTGCCTCTTGAATCGGAATGGGAATATGCAGCACGCGGAGGCCTGGAAAATTCAATGTATCCCTGGGGCGGTTACTACACCCGTAACAAGGATGGTTGCTTCCTCGCCAATTTCAAACCGCTGCGCGGAAACTATGCTGATGACGGTGGTGTAACAACAGTACCCGTAGGTACATACCAGCCTAATGAATATGGTTTGTATGACATGGCCGGAAACGTGGCTGAGTGGACCCTCACAGCATTTGACGAATCTTCGATCACTTTCTCGCATGACCTCAATCCCGATTACAGGTATAACGCCCGTCCCGATGATCCTCCTGTTATGAAAAGAAAAGTTATCAGGGGTGGTTCATGGAAGGATATCGGCTATTTCCTGCAAAACGGCACCCGTACATATGAATACCAGGATACTGCAAAATCATATATAGGTTTCCGTTGTGTAAGACCTGTACTTGGGGGAATTTAACTAAACCTTTACGTAAATTTAAAGACTACTAAACCATGGCAAGTATTTCAGATATTGTCGAAAGTTCAGGCTGGAAAAAATTCATGGCCAAATTATATGGCTGGGGAGCATCAATAGTTATTGTCGGCGCTTTGTTTAAAATTAACCACTGGAAGGGCGCTACACTCATGCTCGCTGTTGGTATGCTTACAGAGGCCGTAATCTTCTTTTTCTCAGCTTTTGAGCCTCTTCATGAAGAGCTTGACTGGACCCTCGTTTACCCCGAACTGGCAGGAATGTCGGAGCAGGATGAAATGGAAGAAATGAAAGAATTGGGAGCCGGTATGGGTGGTCGCCCTGTTGAGAAAATCGAAAATCTTCTCGGCGAAGCCAGTCTGAATGAAGACACTCTCAAAAATATCGGCGCCGGGCTCGAGCGACTGAACGTCGCCGCCACTGGTATCGCTGAAATTTCAGGAGCAACGGCAGCAACAAAAGAATTCCTGAGTAATATTAAAGCAGCTGCAACCTCTGTGGGCAGCATGAATGAAACATATAATGTAACTGCACAATCAATTAAGGATTCGGCCTCCTCCCTTGCCACAGCCTATCTGTCTTCGGCAGAACAGGTTGCTAAATCAGGCGGTGAAGTGGCAGGCTCCTACCAGAGAATTGCAGATACACTGAAAGGCGAACAGGACTTAATTGCCCAGTCGGGACGCACCCACGAGCAGCACCTTGAAGCACTGAACAAAAATCTGGCAGCACTGAATGCAGTTTATGAACTGCAGGTAAAAGAAGGTGCCGATCACCTCAAAGGCACCCAGAAAGTGTACAGCGGCATAGAGGAAATGATTGCCAAATTAAAGGATTCTATTGATGAGACTTCCCGGTATAAGGAAGAGGTGGTAAAACTCCGTGACAACCTGTCATCCCTCAATAATATCTATGGCAATATGTTGTCGGCCATGAACGTGATTATTAATAAGTAATTAAACTTTACAGGTCACTACTATGGCACACGGCAAAGAGACTCCAAGACAAAAGATGATCGGTATGATGTATTTGGTGCTGACTGCTATGTTGGCACTGAATGTATCTATCAGCGTTCTCGACGCGTTCAAGATTATCGATGAAGGACTGGAGAAGACCGGGGTGACGATGGAGAACAAGAACAAGGACGTCTATAATGAATTTGATCAGGCTTACCAGTTAAACCAGGCCAAGACTCAGGTGTGGCGCGACCGTGCAAATGAGGTCCGCGAACGTACCCAGAAAATTTATGATAAGATCCAGGATCTCAAAATCAATGTTCTTAACCAGGCTGAAGGTGGAAAATCCAAGGCTATCAACGGTAAAACAATTGAAAGAGACCTGATTGAGAACACTACCGATTATGATACACCGGCACGTATTATGATTGGCGATGAATTAACTGATAAAAGTGAAGCTCGGAAACTTAAAAACGACATTGCTTCCCTGAGGGAATTTATGCTTACCCTTGTAAAGGAGAAGGAAATACCCGAACAGCTCCGTCAGTCGATTGAGAAAAGCCTTGACACCGATCCACCCACTCCCGCAAAAGGAAAAAAACTAGATCCCGAAACTTCCTCATGGGAATTCCATAAATTCGGACATTCACCCCTTATGGGTTTCATGGCGATCATGTCATCCCTTCAGATTGATCTCCGGAATGCGGAATCTGAAATGATCAATTACCTGTATGCCCAGATCAGCGCAGGTGAAGTAAAATTCAACGAGCTGGAAGCTGTTGTGGTAGCCAGTTCAAACTATGTAATAAAAGGAAATCCCTATAAAGCCAATATATTTTTAGCTGCCCGTGATACCACGCAGGCTCCCGATATCTACATCGTGGAAGGTGTAAGTCAGCCCTGGGTTGAAACCACCGACCCCTCAACAGGTGCAAAGAAGTATGAAAGGCGCGAGGGATTGAATTATACCAAACTGCCTGTTGAAGCAGGAACCGGAAAAGGTTTGTACGAGCGGTCCGGTAGTTCAACGGGTAACCGTACATGGGGCGGTATCATTGAAATAAAAGGCCCGGGCGGAGAACCTATTATCAGACCTTTCTCTGCCGAGTACACGGTTGCTGAAGGCAGCACCGCTATAGCCGCTACCAAAATGAATGTGTTCTATCTTGCTGTTGACAACCCGGTTGAAATATCGGTTTCAGGTGTAGCCAGCAACAAGGTGAAAGCCTCTGCATCAAACGGTGTTCTTGAACCACAGGGAAATGGATATAACATGCGCCCGAAAAGGTTAGGTAACTGTATGATCACTGTTCAGGCTGAAATAGAAGGCAAATGGGCAACAGTGGGAACAAAGGAATTCCGCGTAAAGGCAGTTCCAGACCCAATAGCAACGGTCGGCGGACAAAAAGGCGGGATGATTGCCAAGAACGTGCTTATGGCACAGGCAGGGGTTATTGCCACCATGCCTCCGGATTTTGAATTTGACTTGAAATTTAACGTAACAGAATATAAGGTAGGAACCGTTGTTCAGGGATTTCTCCAGGAAAAGCCCGTAAAAGGCGCACAATTCACCCAGGAAATCCGTAACCTGATCAACAACGTACCAAAAGGGAACCCTGTAATGATTACTGATATCAAGGCCATTGGTCCCGATGGTATGCCAAGGGATCTGGGTTCAATAACTTTTAAACTGAATTAATATCATTAACTATAGCTAAAATGAAACGAGTTGCTTTTTTACTGATGGGTTTGGCAATGCTTGCCGTTGCTCCGCAAAAAATGACAGCACAGGACATCCTTACCGAGGTGTATACGCGGGAGCATATTCCCAACAAAGCCCCCGTACCGTATCCGTACCTTCGCGAAGCTGATGTGATGTGGGCCAAAGATATCTACAGGATAATCGACCTGAAGCAGAAACAGAATTTGCCCCTGTATTATCCGGTAAGTCCCATAAACGACCGCTATAATTTGGCATCTCTGATTCTTTGGGGTATTGATAACGAAGGAATCCGTGCTTTTTCAACCGACGATCCTCATAATGAATTTACAATTCCCCTGGACAGGACCCAGATTGACGAAGTATTCGGTGCCGGAACTTCCACGATTAAGCGTCTGGATATGAACGGAAACATGATCGATACAACCATCACAAACGAAAGAAAAGTGGAAGAAGTAAAACAGGTACTTGTTAAAGAAAAATGGTTCTTTGATAAAAACCTGTCGGTTATGAATGTCCGTATTGTCGGCCTCTGCCCGATCAGGCTTTATAACACACTTGACGACCAGGGTATGCCCACCGACGTTCCCATTAAGAAGAAAACCGTTTGGGTATATTTCCCCGAATTAAGGCCCCTGTTTGCCCGTCATGAGATCTTCAATGAAAACAATGACGCACAGCGGATATCATTCGACGATTATTTCATCCAGAGACGTTTCAGCAGCTATATTTTCGCAGAATCAAACGTATATTCAAACCGCGTTATAACTGATTATTCCGTAGGCATTGACGCTCTCCTCGAAGGTGACCGCATTAAGGAGTACCTCTTTGAAACCGAACACGATCTTTGGGAATACTAGAAAATGTAAAACCTGACAGCGTCCGGAGGACCTGTCAGCGTTGACTTCATACTGAGGATGCTCCAAAAGGGCATCCTTTTTTTTGCTACGTAATCTTCATTATTCTTAAATCGGTGGTCCTTGTTCGGCGTTGGTTTAGGGACGTTAGGGACAATAGGGACATTTTTCAGATTTCTCGCTTCGCTCGAAATGACAGCAGGTCCGGGAGGGCACAGCGGGGGGAATTTCGAGGCGGCTTTGCCGCCTCGAAATTCCCCCCGCATACTTACATACGACCTTGTCATTCCGACCGAAGGGAGGAACCTATCCCTTGAATATTTATTCCTAAATCATGTCATTCCGACAGACGGAGGAACCTCCTGTCCGGTTCCGTACACCAAGTGAATGGATTCGGAACACTTTTGAATGAGGTTGGTTTCAGGTGAAAATAGGTGTATAGTATTGTTTTTCTGTGTTTTATAAACTTTGGCACGGAAGATGTAATTAGGTAGTCACAACCTGATTAATCTTAAAAACTAAAAAAAATGAAAACACAGAATCAAATCAACCTGAAAAAAGCCGGTTTAACCCTTTTTGCTTCTTTAGCTCTTACTTCAGTTTCGA